>NZ_JALHLF010000074.1 GCF_022832435.1 Novosphingobium organovorum
TTGGACGCCCACATCTGCGGAAACTTCGGTACCCATTGACAAGCGGGTGACCGATCTGATCGAGGCCGGTCACTTGCGTGAAGTTCTTCCCAAGTGGTCGTCCCTGGGCGAAGCTTTCCACATCTACTATCCAAGCCGGCGCCAGCAACCCGAAGCGCTGCGGCGCTTCATAACCATGATACGGGACGAAGCCCGCACCGGAAGCGCGAAACGGCCAACTTCCCTCAGCAATGGGTAGCTGCTGAACAGCTGGCGCGCTCGCTCATGTGACTCGTATTTTCGATCAAAGCTCCGGAGCTTCGTTCATCCAGGTCAACCGCATGCAGCTTCTGAAGTTGGCGCACGTAAAATATTGTGGAAATTAAAGGTCCTGCGGTTATTGTTGTGAGCAGGTTCGAACGGAACCTGCGAGCCTTGGCCGATGATATCGGGACGACATGCCGGGCTGACCGCTGCGCCCCGCCGAAGGCCGTCTGTACATGTCCCACAAGTTCACTGTCCTCGTTGTCGAGGATGAACCCCTTATATCGCTGGCGGCCTGCGACCTTGTCGCGAGCGTCGGATACCTTCCGAGAGAGGCGGCGGATGCTACTCGCGCTCTCAGCATCCTTGAAGAGAGCTCTTCAATAGCAATCCTGTTCACTGACATCGACATGCCCGGGCCAATCGATGGGATGGAGTTGGCTTTTGAAACACAGGCGCGATGGCCGCACATCGGCATCATCATCACGTCAGGCCGCTGGCCTCTGGCCCGTCACGAAATTCCGCATGGCGCTGTATTCCTGGAAAAACCTTATCTCGATAGGTCTCTCGTTGAAGCATTGAAAATGCTCATGGCCTGACTTTGGATCCTATTGCCGCCCAAGCACATCAAGCCCCGCTGCAGGCCGATCACAGAATTGCGATGACAGATGATCGAGGGCGCGGTCATCGTTAGCTCTCCCGTGATCGCGCCAAGCGCCACCCCCGCTTTCTCATTGCCGGGCTATCGTTGCGCCGGGGGCTGCTCGTTTTTCTGCCCCTGTCTTACAGATTTCCTTGCTTTGCTCTGGCAGACAATCCGGTTTCCGCAGTTTTCAAATTCACCAATCCAATTCTGATTCGTTTCTCCGCCTTTAAAACGAATTTTGGAAGCTTCTTGAATTAAATTATCAATACTTTCTCATTTGCGCTCACCGAAAATATGCCGATAATGGCGAATAACAGCTGGATGTCGTGGCGCAGATTCGCCTTGGCACCGGCGGTGGCGATTTATCTTGCAATTTTTGAATATGACCATATATTAAAGATTGCCTCACGTCGCTTGCGACGGAATTTGATTGCCGTACAGATTGCGGCACCGCCTTCCTTACACGCTTCATGGCTCCGCAGATTGGGATGTGCCCGCCTGCGGGCTTTTACCCGCATCTGAAGAGGCGGCCATGGCGAAGGAAGAACTGATTACGCTGGAAGGCCGGATCGACGAAATCTATCCCGACGGGCGCTTTGGCGTGATGCTTGAGAACGACCACAGGATTATTGCCTATACTGCCGGAAAAATGCGGCGGTTTCGCATCAAGTCGGTCGTCGGGGATCAAGTCCGCGTGGAAATGACGCCCTACGACCTGTCGAAGGGGCGCATTGTCTATCGCGAGAAGACGCCAGGGCAAGGCCCCAGTGGCTCTCGTGGACGGACCTTCCGACGCTGAAACGAGAAATGAGCGGCTTTAAAGCCGGTTCGAGAACGACATGATGACACTCAAGACGACTGGCGCCACCGAGCGCCACCCCAAGCGCCCTTGCGCAAACCCGCGCAGTCGGTTGCCCCGCATTCCGGAAATGCGCTCGCTGCTGAGCGCCACCGACCTGCAGCAACTCGTTGCCGCGATGGTCGATTGACCATTTCATGAACACCAGCGGGAGGGCCCTCAGCCTCATCCGCTAACAGGACAGAAACCATCGACCTCAACCACGAATACGCCGCGCACCAGCGCGCCCTGCTGCAAGCCAGCACGGCCCGGAATGACGACGATCGCCGCACGCTCATGCTGAAAGCATCGACCATCGCGTGCGGCATCAGCGCATTCCAGCACAATCTTGGAGCGGCCGCAGCCTGTGCCTGGAGCCAGGCGTGCGTTGCCCCATCCTCTTCCATCAGGCCGCACAGCGCATCACGCGCTGCGTGACTTTCCCCTTTTGCTCTCGTTGGATTTTTAAACGGGTATCGACGAATTGGTTACGGAACATGGGATGTCAAAATCACCTTTTTCCGCAAGACGCAAGACGACGCATTCCTTTCAATTGACGACCAGACGCAACACCCGGCCGGCATGTCGCCGACGGGCAATCCCGTTTCTTGAAAGGAAACGACCATGACTATCGGAACCGTAAAATTCTTCAACGAAGATAAGGGCTATGGCTTCATCCAGCCTGACGACGGCTCAGCCGACAGCTTCGTGCACATCTCGGCTGTTCAGGCCGCCGGGTTCTCGACGCTCAACACGGACCAACGCGTGAACTACGTGGTGGAAGAGGGCCGCAACGGCAAGAAAAGTGCTGTGAACCTCAGCAGCGCTGACTGATTTCCCCGCGCCCTCGGCCCGCGCTTGCGCGGCGTCGGGGGCGTCCGTTCGCCGACTTGCAAGGACATGCAATGGCTCTGAACTACACGTTCCTGATTGCCCGTGCCGACGAAGCCGCGCGGGACGCCCAGGTTGCCGAACTTGAGAACGTGCGCGCGCGCGCCTTGCGTGCCGAAGCGGCATGGCGAAAAATGGCCGCCAGCGCGCTCAAGGTGCAGCAAAACCGCAAGAAGACCCTTCCGTCGCTTCCCGAAAGCTGACTGGCTGGTCGTTCCGGACCGGATCTTTACCGATCGCCCGTCGCAAGGCAGTCGACCAGAATGCGTCTGCCCAGATCGAAAGAGGAACCCATGGCTGAAGCGATGCTCACATTTTGCGAAAGTACAAATGGAGATACCTGGTCTCTTGGCAAGCGTGACGGCTGCGGTGCACTGCAGGTGCTTCATTGCGCCAATGCATCATCGGGCGGTGCGAAAAACTGGCTCGGGCTGGTCGAATTTCTGGCAACAAACCCGGGCTCGCCGGAACACTCGGCGCTGCTCGAACGGATCAACGCCATCGTTTTCGATCGTATCGCGGGCAAGCCCGACGGGCGGGCGCAATTGCTCATGCATTTTCGGGATGCAACCGAAGCTGAAGCCACGGCGGCATTGTCAGGATCGAAAGTCCAGCTTCCGCTTGGATCGACCAGCGATGCCCTGGAATTTTTCAATTGCATGGTCGATCTCCTGACTGGCCTGCAGCAAGTCGAAGACGAAGCCGATGCCCGGCGCATTCCTGCAGGATTTGGCAGCACGCATTGAAACTGCGTAGCTGGGGCGGCTCCATCCCGGACCACCCGTGCCAGAACCACAGTCAGCCTGCCCGCCGTCCACCCGTCACGGGGCGCGGCGATTGTGCAGCACAAAAGCCGTCACGTGGGCGCGCGCCGCTTGCGCTCAACCCCGGCTCGGGTCCCCCATGGCCATCGGGCCTTCAGGCCTTGTCGGAACGGAAAAACGGGAAACGCGCGACTTTCCCTTCGATAACGTGCGCGGCAAGCTTCGAGCGGATGACCATCGCGCCCTCTCCACGGGTGCAGACCAGATGCGTACCGCCTTGCGGTAGCGGCTCGGTGCAACTGATCGACACCTCGTACTTTGCGCAGGCCGCGATCACGTCTTCTTCGGGCAGGGCCAGGTTCATGGCGCGGCTCATGACAGCAAACCGCCTTCGTCAAGCGCCAACGGCAAGGATAGGTCAATGGTCACGAAAAGAGCAGGGTGTAACGGCATCAAGAGGCTCCACGTCAAAAGCGGGAGCACGACCTGTCTCTCAGTCAGGACTTGCTCGGATACCCTCGGCCTGATGCTGGGGGGTATGAGCCGTTCTCCCGATGGTGACAAGCGCTTACTGCCGCCAGGCTTCCTCAAGTGCCATGCACAGCAATTCCGCCCAGTGCCGTTGTCCGGCCTTGTCCGCAACGTGATCCTGACGGATCTCGATTTCGGCATAATCCAGCGTACGGCCGAAAGCATGGCGGGGAACGCTGTAGTCCGTCCGGTCCATGGGATAGGGCTGGTTATCACCGACGCACAGGCCTGGCTCGCGCGCGAATGCGCCCAATAACCGGCGCGAAAAGCTCTCGTTTCCGCCCGCGTGAAGGATACCGACATCCCAAGGCCGTTCGATCCCGCCGAGAACAGGCGTAAAGCTGTGGAGCGCGACCAGCACGACCCGCTTTCCGGGGTGCCAGCGCCTTGCGACCTCGTCGGCCAGTCTGGCGTGGTAGGGCTCGTGAATTTCGCCGATACGCAGCGTTCGCTCGCGCGAGGAAAGGCTTTGGTTGCCCGGCACCGGCGTCCCGTCGCTGGTTTGCGGAATGGCCTCATGCGACCAGGGATCGCGATTGCAGTCCACCACGAGGCGGGAATAGGCCTGCGACAGAAATACGGCGTCGAGGCGCCTGGAAATGGCACGGCCCAGTTCGGCAACGCCGATGTCGAGCGCGATATGACGGGACAATGCGTCCTCTCCAAGGCCCAGTCGCCCAAGCCGGGCAGGTATCGCGGCTCCGGCATGATCCCCGGTCAGGATGAAAGGCGCCGTGCCGAGAGGATTGAAGCGTTGAACGGGTTCGGGATCGCCGGGACCAAACAAGGTCTCAGGGCGTGGTGCAGCCATCAGGACATGGCGCAGACATGCCGCACTTGATCATTCGTCATCTTACAGAATACTCCTACCGACAGCCTGTCGCTCTCGGTGAACATCGCATCATGATGCGCCCGCGCGAGAGCTTTGACCAGCGCCTTGTCAGTGCAAGGCTGGCGATAACGCCCCAGCCGGCGGAACTGCGATGGCTGCACGACGTGTTCGGCAATTCGGTGGCGATCGCATCCTTCGGTGCGCCGGCTAGAAACTTGCGGGTCGAGAGCACCGTGCATCTCGATCATGAGCCTATTGCCGGGGCCAGCGTTGACATCGAACCGTACGCCCGGCGCTTTCCCTTTACCTATTCCTCCGAGGACATGCCCGATCTCCTGCGCTCGATCGAACGCGCCTACCTCGATCCCGGGCGGATCATCGACGACTGGGCGCGCACATTCGTCGGTTTGGACCGGTCGTCCGATACGCTGGCCATGCTCGAGGACATGACGCAGACAATCCGGCGCGATTTCACCTATATTCCTCGCCACGAGAAGGGTACGCAAAGCCCGATCGAAACGCTGCAAAGGCGGCAGGGAACCTGCCGGGACTTTGCGGTGTTGATGATCGAGGCGGTGCGTTCGGTCGGCTTCGCGGCCCGGTTCGTATCCGGATACGTCTATGATCCCGACTGCGGCACGGGCCGCGTGGGCGGGGGCAACACGCACGCTTGGGTTCGCATCTTCCTGCCGGGTTCCGGCTGGGTCGAATTCGACCCGACCAACGGCATCGTCGGGAACAGCGGTCTGATCCGCGTGGCGATAGCGCGTGATCCTTACCAGGCCGTCCCGCTGTCGGGCCTGTGGACCGGCTATCCCGGCAGTAACCTTGGCATGTCGGTAGAGGTCGACATCCAGTTGAGCGGCGCAGCCCCGCCCCCGCACGGCGCCACCAATACCCGCTTCGGGTGAAAGCAAGGAATCCACGATGTTCATTCGAGCCGGCTACGAAATTCACTTCGAAGCGCAGATACCGACCGCCATGCTGGCCCTGCTGAGCGTGCACCCCTCACGCAACAAGCACCTCACCACCCCGCAGCGCATCCGCACCTGGCCCGAGGTGCCGATCTACGACTACGGGGATGGCTATGGGAACATCTGTTCGCGCTTCACGGCGCCTGCGGGAGGCGTGGCGGTGTCCTGCGACTTTGTCATCGAGGACGATGGCCAGCCCGATGTACGTGCGCCAGACGGCCCGCAGGCCGGCGTCGAAACCTATCCGGACGAAGCGCTGATCTATCTCCTGGGCAGCCGGTACTGCGAAACCGACCTCCTGATGGATGTGGCGTGGAGCAATTTCGGTCACCTGGTGTCAGCCCGAGACCGGGTTGAGGCCATCGTCACTTTCGTACACGGCCACCTGCGCTTCGGCTACGAGCATGCCAGATCGAACAAGACGGCATGGCACGGTTACCAGGAGCGCGAGGGAGTGTGTCGGGACTTTGCCCATCTGGCCATAGCCTTGTGTCGCTGCCTCAACATCCCGGCCCGCTATTGCACAGGCTATCTCGGCGACATCCGGGTGCCGGCGGACGACGCACCGATGGACTTCAGTGCATGGTTCGACGTGTTCATCCAGGGCGCCTGGTACACCTATGACGCCCGCCATGCTGTCCCTCGCGTTGGCCGGATTCTGATGGCAAGGGGCCGCGATGCAACCGACGTGGCGCTTACCACGAGCTTTGGCGACGCGGTCCTAAAGTCGTTCTTCGTCCGGGCGGAAGAGGTTTCGTCAGCGACCCTGCCCTGACGAGCTGGCCCGGGCATCGTCCGGGCAGTTCAGAACAGCAAAGAGGCGACTGGTGGTTCGATTCTGACATTTGATACCCTATCGGATAGGGCGCGCTCAAATGTCAGAATCAATCCACTGGAAACGAAGCCGCAGCCGTTATTGCCATAGTCAACACGCGCGCGGCAGCCAGGAACAGTACCATCGGCGTATCCGAATTCCAGCGGGTTACACCTGTAGTGTAGTCCCCCGGGATGAGCAGGCCACTGGCCAGGAAGGTATAGCAAACGAAACTGCCGAAACTCGGCTGTATGCCCCAAGCGCAAAAGGAAGGGGCCCGGTCGCGAAGATCGTGATGGCAAAGGCGGCCACCAAGGCCATCCTATCCACAGCGTTCAGCCAAGCGCGTGCGGGTCAACTTCCTTTCATGCTCACATGGATCACAAGGCCGCTGCGGCATGACTTCTCTGATCCCGTTTCCAGGCAAGGAGCGCGCCGGATTCTGCAAAGCCGGCCACTGACATCAGGATCTGTTGCGCAGGTCCGCGATTACCTGCTCCAATCCCTTGTGCGAATGGGTCGCCAGATCGAGCGGCCGGCCGGCCAGAGCGATGCATTCGCCATTGAGGTAAGCGATGGCTTCATCCTTCGTCGTGAAACTTTCCAGCGCCATCCGGGTAATGAGCCCCTGCCGCTTGGCCGCCTCTGGCGGAATCTTGAATCGGATGTCCCGGCGCGACCACGCACCTCGAACTACAGGTTTTTTCGTGGCTTCTTCGGTCATTTGCTGCCTTTGTCAGAAATTGTAGCCGCCTTGAGTCGCCAGCCGGTGCAGGCAATGGCTCACCTGGAGTTGCCCCAAGGCAGAGGCCTGGACCTGATCCATGAGCGTGCCGTGGCCATCCGTTGAAGGCTGGCTCAGGAAGGCATCGGCCGCCTTGGGCCCGCCCAGCAGATTATGGGCCAGCCGCCAGATGTCTTCGCGCCTACGGTAAACCGCAGAGTTGCGCGGTGGCCCCGACCACAGGCGCCCGTTCGCGCCAGGGGTGTGATGCCGGATCGATGCTACCCTGCAAGGAGCAGGCTGGAACATTATCGCGTCCAACTCGAATAGGGCAATGCACTTCGCTCCGGGCACAATCTCGCGATACGTCGCTCATAATGGCGAACCAGATCGAAACGAGACCCAAGGCTCGCACCTCGAGCCAAGTTCTCGGACAAAGCCAACTGGCGGTGGAAAAGAAGTTGCTCAAGATCCATGCGCATTCTCCATCCTGCGGGAGCGCGCTTGGTCTCTCAGTCACCGAATTGCGAAACACCTTCGGCAATGTCGTCGGTATACGCCACTTCAACTGGCAGCGCCAGCTTCTTGTAGGTGGGCTTTCAGTCTGGCGTAAAAAAATATTTCTGGAAAATGTTGACAATTGTTCGAATTGGAATGTGAGAGCCCGTTTGAAAATTCGCGAAATGCGAATTTTGCGGCACCAGCCCACTCCCCCACCCGACCACCCATTGCCAGTATCCTGCGGGTGGTCGGGTGGCGGGTGGTCGGGTGGGGGAGTGGGCTGGTGCCGTAATCAAAATGCCTGAAAAGGCATTTTTCAAACGGTCTCTGAGAAGGCGCCACACTGGCCTGTGGCAGCGCGACCATGAGCATGCTGTTGGCTCAAGGCGAGCACCCGATCGGCTCACTCGCGAACTTCAACTTCCTTATGAAAATAGCCCAACTCCTGTAAGCTTCGATTTTGCCAGATTCTTCTGATTCACACAGGAGATTTTTCCGGCAAAGGTTTACTGTCACGGCCAAGCACTATTCGGATTTTAGAAGCTGGGAGGGGGCGACTATTTGAATTACAGAAGGCGACGACTAGCGCGTTTGGGGAATGAACGAACGACCAGTTTCGGGAGACTACTAGCGGGACGTTCGCCTCATGATGGCGTCCGATTGCGACGTACTATGGCATTGAAGCCGACTGTCTCGAATAAGTCCCAAGGCCCGCCCTTATCTGCCGTCCATCGAACTCATGTGGATAGGGCAGGTGGCCTTGCTCTCCGCCTCCTCCACCTTCGTCACCCAGTCGGCGAACTTTGCGCGCTCCTCGTCCGGTAATCGAAGGAAGCGCGCCACTTTCTCCCAGCGCTTCGCATCGTAGATCGGCATCAGCCGCTGACCGGCCGTCCAGCCATCGCGCTTCATGGCCGCCACAGCGGATTTTTCGCGCCAATGCCAACTGTCCGGTACGATATTCAGGGCACATGATGGTAGTTCCCGATCGCTTTGGCGGGACAACCATTAAATCTACCATCATTTGGGTGAGATTTAGTGAAATGGCCCGAACCTGACGGAGCCATGATACAACTCAAAAACCGCAGAAAACAGCCGGTTTTGGGATGCTTTCAGACCTGCTGAGAAGCAAAAATGGAGCCGAGCCGGAATCGAACCGCCAAATCTTTCCGACTTTATATCAATCAATTAGATCGAAGCCCGCGCCTTAAAGGCCCCACTCAAAGGCCCCAATAATTCTTTCCTTCAAAAGCAATCGAACCGATTCCCGAATGAAGTCGCACCTGCCCTTGCTACCGACGTCACGGAGGCGGACATCATGATTTCATCTGACGACGCAGATGGCCGTGGCCGGTAACTTCCCTCACATGGTCCATGAGCGCATTCAGCAGCCCCCGCACCTCATCCGGTTTGAAACCTCCATCGTTCGGCATGGCATCGCCGATCAGGTGCATACGGTTCCATTTCCAATAAGGGGCCAGCACGTGCGTCAGGCGTTCCGTCTCTTCGCACTCATAACCAAAGCCGGTGGCGTTGGCATAGGCCAGCGATCGGTCAACGTGCAGACCAATGTGCCGAGCGCACCAAGCATCGGGAAAGCCTACGTCCAGCAGGTGGCATGACAGGGCCAGTTGGACGACGATGCCGGTGCAGTAGAGAAAGTCGGTCCACTCGCCCGGCGCGCCGGGTTCAAGCGATCGCTGGAATTCTTGCGCGCGCTGGTAGCGAGCGCGGCTGAGGTCACGTCCTTCGCGAGTACGCAAGAGCTGGAAGGGCTCGCCGCCGTAGATCCGCCATAGCGCGGCAAGCTCACCGTTATGGGCACGATGTGCAGGCCTGACAGGCAGGCTGCTCTGGGACGAGACAGGGATAAGGTAGTCCATAGGCACCTCCGGTCCGCATCGATGCGGTTACGCGGAAGATGACGAGACAGATGCGGAAACAGTCCCGAACTCCCGCACGCTAGGCGCGGGAGCCGCCGGAGCTGGTAACATGCACACGACATGCGCCGCCGCCTTTAGCCCGAGGGCTTGGACATACGCGTCGGCACCCCGGAAAACCGAATTTTCCGAGCTTGCATCGTGTGCGGGATTACCAGTCCCGGCGCTGCCCTTTGCGCAGCGCCTCAACAAGATAGCAGAGGGGAGTCCGCGCGCCAAGGGCAGCGCGACCGGTGGCATAGAGGTCTGGTTACGGCACCCGCGTCGTTCAAAGATGTGTCTTGACCCTGCCGTCCGCTAGATCGGACGGCAGGGTCAACATCACCACGGCCACAGACGCTGCCACCATGGATCGGGCTCGCGCAACGTGCGCAAGAATATCTTGAGTGCTGCGGCAAATTCGGCCTGTACCTCGTCCGCGCTCATGCCATGCCGCTCGGCGAGTTCGGGATAACTGGTTTCCTCCAAGCGCATCGCCCAGAAGATCGCGCGCTGCCGCTCAGTCATCCGGCGCAGGGCACGATGGCCCCGCCGCCGAAAGACATGGGGTGGAAGCTGATCACTCATGACTGCGCCTCCCCACCCGAGAGGAGAAAGTCCGCTGCCTTGCTCGCAGCACTGGCGGCCCGGAAGATCGCCTTTTCGTCGGCCCGCAGAACCTCAAGCCACGCGCCAATGTAATCCGAATGCCGGACCGTGGGCTGGATGCCGAGCGAAGCGCAGGTGAAGGCCGCCGCCATCTCGGCAACGAGTTCCTCCTTGGCATACGTGGCAGATCCAAAGGCTCCCGACTGATCCCGGTTCAAACGGCTGACATGGCCGCTGTGATGCCCGATCTCATGCAGCGCCGTGCGATACCAGTTGATGGGATCATGAAAGGCAGCCTGCGGCGGAACCTGCACATAGTCCTGTGCGGGCGAATAGTAGGCCTCCCCTCCGCCAATCCGGAAATCCGCGCCGGTCGCGGCAATCACCCGGTCGGCTTCGGCAACTGCCATGACCGGATCGGGCAGCGCCGGAATGCTGGTCAACTCTGCGGGAAGCCCCTCGCACTGGTCGACGTTAAACACGGTAAAGCGCTTGAGGAAGGCAATGGTCGGTGCCTCGCGATCCTCGCCCCGTGCCTTCTCGGCTTCATCCTTGGGCGTGAAACGGTCGGCATAGCAGATGACCGTTCCCTTCTCCCCGCGCCGAACATGCCCGCCCGCCTTTTCGGCCTGCCGATAGGTCAGCCAGCGCTGCGAGCCGTAACCCTGTTCGATCCCTGAAGCCCAAAGGATCAGCACATTTATGCCTGAGTACACTCGCCCCGACACGCCATTCTGCGGCATCGTGCAGTGGCAGCGCGAGGCATCCCAAGGTTGCACCCACGGTAACCTCCCTTCCTCCAACTCGGCGATGATCTTGGCGGTAACCTCGCCATAAAGGCTCTGACGGTCCGACGTGCTCATGGTCCTTCACTCCTTCCTTCAACCGCCATTGACCGGCGCCAGGGTGGCGGGGGGCGGCAGGAGCGGACCAACAGCCCCGCCGGTAACCGGCGGGGCGCACCCGAAGGGCTGAAACGGAGTGGAAGACCCGGAAGCGCAGCGGACGGGTTGCGCGCNGGACCAACAGCCCCGCCGGTAACCGGCGGGGCGCACCCGAAGGGCTGAAACGGAGTGGAAGACCCGGAAGCGCAGCGGACGGGTTGCGCGCCGCCGAGGCGAGGCTACGGGGCCGTGACGCCCCCCGCCACCTTGGAGCCGAAGGCTCTACGCCGCCGCGCCAAACGCGCGGTGACTGCCTACGGGACGATACGTCCCGACCGGACCGCTCAAAGCGGGCCGGAACGCGTCATGCGATCGTCACGGCCATGCCGCCGAGACGCCGCAGGCGGCTCGGCTGGAGCGCAGCGGAAGTAGAGCGCGGTCAGGCCGAGACGGCCTGAGACGCCACCATCTTCAATGGCGCACCATGTCAGGAAACCAAGGTCTGATCTGAGTGGTTGAAAGCCGCC
This sequence comes from Novosphingobium organovorum, assembly GCF_022832435.1. Lineage (GTDB taxonomy): Bacteria > Pseudomonadota > Alphaproteobacteria > Sphingomonadales > Sphingomonadaceae > Novosphingobium > Novosphingobium organovorum. The sequence continues at coordinate 11,698 of NZ_JALHLF010000074.1, forward strand.
GTAGGATCGCCTCACCGACTATGTTGAATGATCCGGAAAGTCTGGATTGAGGCCTCGATCAGCGTAAGTTGGCCTTCGTTGAGTTGGCGGAAAAATCCATCTCAGTCGCATGCGCAGAGAACTTCTTTAGGGCAGTGATGATGCAAACGCTTTCACATTGGAAACGCCTGTTCGACAAAGCCTGTACGCTTGAATGCAGCGACCTGAGGCTGGTCGGTCGGGATTTCGAAGGAACCTTTTTTTCCGGCCCTGGCCGGATCGAAATCGACGGTTCCTCAAGCATCCGTTTCTCGATGTATGGCAGCGCGGCTGATGGCGGTGCGGCTTGGTGCAAGATGATCTCCGCGCGCGAAAATCCCTATGAGGCGCTTGAACAGTTTCGTCTCTTCGCCACCGACTATGAAGGCAATGAATGGGCAGGCGGCTATACCGCTATAGATTTCTTCACCGACCATAAATACGGCTGGCCGCTCGCGGGAGAATTGCAAGGGCTGAGCACGAAAGTCTCAGGTCCATGGGTGGCGCAGAATAGTAGCGTAGAACTGTTGTTCCTGCCTCCTTTCCATCTTCCCATGAACGAATGGATGATGACGACGACAACTCTCGGCGAGGAAGAGCTTGGTGGAAGCCGTGGGCCGGGACGGCAGGTTATTGACGTGCTGGGCACGCGGGTCGTGTTCGCCAATGATCTGTCCGGGGACGGGCTCTGGCTGACCGCCGATACAAGCGACCAACTGCGCCACCCTGAGGCTGAAAGCTGGCTGTCGGAACCGCTACGTATCCTGATGGGCGCGATCATTTATCCCCGGCTTACCGCGCGGAACTTCGGTGATGGCTCGGCTTTCGTGACTTTGCTTCCCGCGCCGAGACAGGTGACGCCTTCGCCGTTCGGCCTGATGCAGCCCGTGGGGCTCGACCGGACGCATGACGAGCGGTTTTGGCAGCTTTACGCGGATATCCTGTCGATGATCGCGGCTGGTGACGGTATGGGCATGCAAGGTCACGAAGTGACACGGCTCTATGAAGAACTCTGTCAGGCGCAACGTGGATCACGTTGGAGTATCCTGCTCACACTCGCTAGTACGGTCGAGGCGCTGGCAAAGTCACTTATGAGCGAGGGTGACAGGCGCTCGGAGTTTTCCGATGACACCCTGAAAGCCATGGAAAAGCACCTTCGCGCGTGGGGCGGTGACGCTGCGCTTCGCGGGCGCATGTTATCAAATCTGGGGTTTGTAAAACAGCGTAGCCCGCTCGCATTCCTCCGCACCTTGGGCAAAGGTGGAACGGTCAATCCGGCCCATGTGGATACGTGGCAGAAGCTCCGCAATTCGGTCATGCACGGCGAAATGGCCGGGCCGTGGTCCACGGCGGAAGGCGATCAGCACATGCAAGAGTTGATAGCCCTTGTGCATGACCTGACCAAGGCACGGATTGCCAGAGGATAGAGGAGAATTATATATCAAAAACAACAATATCGGGATTATTTCTTGGGTGTCCCGAAGTGCTATATTCAGCCCAAACCCACTGACTGAGTAAAGATGTTTGAGTATCGGCGTTGGCAAGAAATAGAGACGATTTTACACAGAAGACGGTGAACCAGATCGCGAAGCGCGCGGGCTGGCTTTGTTCGTTTCCATCATGCCGTGCGCTCACAGTCGGCGCGACTGAGGATGGGGACGGAGAAATCAATCTCGGCACCGCAGCCCACATCTGCGCTGCCGCGCCGGGTGGCCCACGCTATGACGAGAAGATGACGCCGGAGCAACGTTCCTCGGCGGAGAACGGCATCTGGATGTGCCGCGATCACGGCAAGGCCATTGACTCAGATGAGAAGGCATTCACCGTTGGCCTTCTGCGCGAGTGGAAACGGCAGGTGCAGGAAGATTCCTGGCGGCGCGTGCTACGGAACGAAGCACCTCCCGCACCGCAATCCAACGATGACCTTCACGCGCGGCTTCGCGATGCTGCCACTGCCGACCTTTCCGTGTTCCGGAACACGGCGAAATGGCCTTCCACGTCCGTGCCGCTTACGCTTGAAGTGGAAGGGCTCAGCGAACCTGTAACGACAAACGCAATCGCGCGTGCAGTCGTGTCATTGGACGACTTGGTTCTGGTCGCACCGCCCGGCATGGGAAAAACGACGACGCTCTTCCAGATTGCCGAGGCCATGTTGACCGATGGCGGCGGCATACCCCTCATCGTGCCGCTTGGTGATTGGGCGACCGAAGAAACAACGGTTCTCGGCTCGATCCTCAAACGCCCTGCCTTGAGGGACATTTCGGAAGCTGATTTCCGGGCGGCGGCAAGCCTTCCCGGCATGGTGCTTTTGCTGGACGGCTGGAATGAGTTGGACGCCGATGCGCGCAGGCGTGCGCGAATACAGGTCGAGACCCTGAAGGCGGAATTGCCGGAACTCGGGCTTATCATCTCAACGCGCAGGCAAGCGCTCGACGTGCCGTTCGCAGGAACGCGCGTCGATCTTTTGCCGCTCAGCGAGGAACAGCAAATGCAAATCGCCGTCGCTATGCGCGGCGATGCAGGCGCGAAAATCGTGGATCAGGCTTGGCGCACATCTGGTGTGCGCGATCTCGTCACCATACCGCTTTACCTGTCGGCCTTGCTTTTGCTTCCCGAGAACGCGTCGTTTCCGACCACGAAAGAGGAAGTCTTGCGACACTTCGTCGCTGCGCATGAAAACGATGCGGGTCATGCAGAGGCGCTCCATGCCGTGGCGAGGGGCTTTCAGGGAGATTTTCTGGGCGGCCTTGCCGACTTCGCCTCGCATACGGCAAATACGGCCATTTCGGACAGCAATGCGCGAAGTTCAATCTCGGAGACGGGAAAGCTGCTGGTTCAGAACGGGCAATTGACCCTAAACTCCCAACCCGATCCCGGTGACGTGCTGGATGTGCTGGTCAACAGCCATGTGCTCATGCGCGCCGGTGATACGCCCGGCGTTTCATTCCAACATCAGCAGTTGCAGGAATGGTATGCCTCGCACACGGTTGAACGCCGGATCATCAGCGAAGTAGATGATTCCAAGGGACGCGAAGCGCTGAAAGCCGACATCTTCAATCTTCCCGTGTGGGAAGAAGCTATCCTATTCGCAGTCGAGCGAATGGCCCGGAGTGGAGCGCCCGAAAAGGCTGCCTGCGGCAAGGCCATTCTCGCCGCTTTTGAGGTCGATCCCATCCTTGCCGCCGAAATGATCTACCGTGCAACGGATGACGTTTGGGCTTCTGTCTCGACTACGATTCAGGAACATATCGGCCGTTGGCATGCACCGGGCAAATGCGACCGTGCTTTCCGCTTCATGATGAATTCAGGGCGTCCGGAATTTCTTGACCACATCTGGCCGCTCATCACCCATGAAAACGATCAGGTAAGCCTCAAGGCGCTCCGCAATTGCAGGCGCTTTCGTCCGTCCCTGCTAGGGCAGGATGCAAAAAAGCGTATCGGGGCTTTACTATCGCAAGTGCGCGCCGTGCTTCTCCATGAAATGGCGTTTCACGGCGGCATGGATGGTCTTGATCTCGCAATGGCGGTTGCGAAGAACGATTCCGATCCGGAAGTGCAGGCATCCGTCGTTGACGCACTGGCGTTCCGCCGCGCCGACCGCCACATCGTAGAATTATTGCAAGGCGCAAAAGACGCGACTTTCGATCTGGTCGCGCGGAAAAACCTCTTTGACGAAGTGAACGACGAGGCTGTGCAACAGAGGATCACCGCTGCGCGCAAGCGACACGAAGAAAGCGGCATGTCAACTTATGACCGGCTACACTCGATCATTTTCGCCAGTGATATCACGGATAAGAGCGGAGAACTCACCGCTATTATCACGGAAATGGAGATCGAGAACCGGCAGGATGCAGCGGTGCGGCTCATCTATGAAGCTTGGAATCGATATCCGCGGGCAGTTGCAGATGGTCTGCTTGCGCGCGTGCGGGCGGGCCGCACCTTGTTCTATGGGGCGGACGATATCCTCGCCAGAGCCGGCTTCGCCCTTGAAGACGATGACCTGCTGCGCTTCGCACTGGCGGAAACGGGACGTCTGGATAACCAGGCGGAAGCCGCTGCTTCTGTTCTCGGACCGCAATCTGTGGGGCGCATGATCGATGCGCTGTTGGATGCGGGGACGCGGCTCCGTGATGCGGACGGCAAATACGACAAGACGGCTGCGGACAGGTATCACTGCATCCAATCGCGTATTGCGCATGTGCCGGGCGTAAGCCTGGTCGCAGCCACGTGGGCGCATTCCGCAGAGGCCGACAATGAGCAGATTGAACGACTAGCCGAATTGCTGTCACGTCATCCCGATGAGGCCGACCGGGGCCGTCCTTTCGATGCGGAAAGCCTTACTGCTATCCGTGCGCTTATCGAAGACTGGGGCAATCGCGTTTTGTCGTCCAGCGACGCGGAGCGGCGGCATATTGCCAGCGTCGCTTCGCTTGCGCGCCGTGCGCCCGATGTAAGTTTGCTTCCCCTCTTGAAACGGATGCTGGATGAAAATCTCCGCCGCTACCGTGCCTTCAGGGAAGAAGCCGCTGCCGAAGGTTGGCGGCAAGGCAAGGCGCAGAACGAGGCAAGTTGGCCATTGACGCAGGAATATATGCGTGCGTTCATGGCTATAAAATCGCCGGAAACGACCGCGTTGATGTGTGAATATCTCGCCGATCCACACTTTGGCGAACTCGCGGCATGCGTTCTCGCGGATCATTGGAAGGCCGCAAATGAACCTCCGCCGAACAAACGCTTCTTTGGTGGACCGGATTTTAGCGGCGTGGCGGAAAAGCGTGCGGTCCACGCCGCCGATCCGGGTGCGACCTCGGACGCGGCGGAAGCAATTTTCTCTGTCATCGAAACGCTTATCGCGGATGGCGCAACAGACGACCAGAAGCGGCTTGCGGCCGAACTCGGTATCGTGGCTGTACGTTTGCCGCACGGCCAGCGCAATGCCACCATTGAGAAGCTCATCTCTCTTACACCCCGGCGCACGCGTTCCAAATTGCTGTTCAATTTGATTCTCTCTGGCGCGGAAATCGATAGCAAATTTATCATCGATGGTGTCGCCGAAACACTTGAGGCTGCAAAAACTCATCCATGGATGCTCATGGACAACCAAGACTATGAGTTGCGGGAATGGTTGAGATTATCACCCTTTACCAATCAACCCGCCGTAGCACTCGATATTGTGCAGAACATGCCTGCTGCACAGCAAGAGCCGCGCTTTCTGGAGGGCATGGTTGACGCATTCGCCGCGTCGCCCTCGGCAGGCGCGGAAGAGGCTCTATTTGACCTGGCCGAACAAGATCAGAGATTCTACGAGAATTATCAATGGCGGGCGTCAGCACTCAAACTGGGTACGATCTCATCCGCACAGCGCCTCATCGAACTCACGGCGCAGGGCGTTTTCGACGCTAAGTCAGTCGACAAATGGCGATGGTCGCGAGAACTCGGCACGTTGATCGAAAGACATCCGGAAGTGCGCCGACAAGTTTATGATTCGCTGAAAAGTGGTGTGACATCCCCCGCTCTCACGCTTCTTGCCAAGGCCGTTGCCGAAAATCCAGATGACGAAGGGTTACTGCTTCTCATCGATATCGAGATCAAACAGAAGCAGCCCATGCTGGATTGGCGCTCAATTGAGGCGGTCGTCACAGAGCACATTCCCGTCGAGAACTGGTGCAATGCTTACAACGTGGTGCCTGTGCCCGCCGCCGAACTACGGCAAACGCTACTTGCACGGACAACGGATGGCGGCCCAGAAGATGCCGCTGCGCGTTGTTTAACGGCTATTGATCTCATTCGAGATGAACGTGGTGTGCCCATGACAGAGCCGCGCCATCCCGACCTTGCATCTGGTAAGCCATGGCCAATTATGAAGCCCGATCCAAATGCAACAGCAGATTAATTTCCAAGCCATTTTTTTGCAATCGACAACCGCGCGAGATGCAAATGTTTTTGCTTCGGAAAGCAACTGAGTATGGTCGGGGGCTCGACAGCAGGTATCTACCTACTCTCAAGTACAATTCGAATGAGGGATTATTCCGGTGCTTCGGCCTAACGATCTTTGCCCGTGCGGAAGTGGACGCAAGTACAAGAAATGTCATCGGATAGTAGATTTATCGTCATCCGATCAGAAATACGTCGCCGCGCAGGCGGTGTACGCTGCAAATTGGAAGGTAACCGCCGAACTGCAATATGAGCGTGGCGACTACGCTTGGATGGCGGAACAGTTGAAGCCGTTCGAAGTGAAGCGCGTGCTCGACGTCGGGTGCGGAAGTGGACATGGCCTCCTTGCTCTCACGGAATGTCTGCCTTCCGGGCTCCGCGTGGTCGCGATCGATGAAAATCTCGCATGTCTGAAAGTTGCGCAACAGACTCTTCAGAAATCGGGGTTGCCAGCGCCGTTAATTGAGCGGCTCGAAACCGTGGAAACGCCCTACGGCTTTTTGCAGACCGACAAGCCAATTTCCCTGCCGTTGGCGGAGCCGATCGCGTTGATTGAAGCCGATCCGTTAACCGACAACTATCTGGAGAAGGCTGTTCTTCACAACGGGCTGTTCGATGCGGTTACCATCTGGCTGACTGGCGCCCACTCGTGGCGTAGACACAACGCTTATAGTGTACACCGAGGGGTCAAAGACGAACATGACCTTCGGATTGTTATCCAAAACGAAGTATACGAGTTGGCTGACCGTGTCTTGCGCCCGGGCGGCGTGTTGCAGGTCGTGGACCGTTCCGAGGCCCCGACTAGCGACTTCATTCGCCAAGGCTACTTCGAAAGCCATCGAGAGCAAGCTGAACCGACAACTATGGACGTCAGGGAGGTGGGCACCTCCATTTACCTCTCGCCAAGTGCGCCTTGAGATG
>NZ_JALHLF010000075.1 GCF_022832435.1 Novosphingobium organovorum
GCGGAGGGAGCCGTGCCCTGCGAAGCGGACGGCGACACGGAAGCGGGCGAAGGCGCGGCCGGAGACGGCGCCGGAGCCCCCGCCGGTGCGGGCACCGGCTGACCGGACGCACGCGCAACGAGATCGGCGGGCTTGAGCGAAACGCCCGAAAGCGTCTCGGGCTTGTCGGACAGCGCCGGGATGGCCTTGCCGCCCACGGTAATCCCCAGCACGTCGGCGCGCGCGGTGCGCAGCTGCGGGTTCTGCGCGTCGGCCGGAACGGTCCAGCTCTCCCCGCGCTTGAGCACGCGCTGGAGAAGTGTCTTGCCTTCCCCGTCGCTCACCCGCAGCCAGACCTGATCGGCGTTGGCGGTCAGCACGACGGGCCCGCTCGGCGCCACGCTGGCGCTGGGCGCGGGCGCCGGGCGCGCGAGCGACGGTGCGGCCGAGGGTGTCTCGGCCGTCAGGAGCGAGGGCAATTCGCCTTCGGGCGAGAACACGCTGCTCCAGAAATAGACCACCACGCCCACGATCAGCACCACCGCGCCGCCCGCCATCCAGGCCAGCCCGCGCGAGGGAACGCGCGCCGGATCGCCCGGTTCGTAGCTAAGCTGCGTCACGGTGTGGACCGGCTCGTGCGCGTCGAGCTGGGCGCGCACCATTTCGGCGATGTGGCGTTCATCGAGCCCCACGCTGCGCGCATAGGCGCGCGAGAAACCGACCGCGTACGTGCGCGCGGCGAGATCCTCGAAGCGGTCCTCCTCAATGGCGATGATATGGCGTTCGGCGACTTTCGTGCGCGTGGCGATGTCGGCCCGGCTCAGCCCGGCCTCCTCGCGCGCCTTGAGCAAGGTCTTGCCCGCAGTAAGGGCCTGCGGGGTTGGTTCGGAAGTTTCCACGTTGTCCATTGCGCTCCGAGGGCATTCAGCGGCGGTCAGTCGTCTGACTCCAACCGCGCGCTAACCAACATTTACGGCACCGCAAAGTCAATTGAAGAGGGGCCGGAAATGAAAAAAGTTTCGACAAAAATCCCAAGCCCCGCGCCAGGGCGTGCATTTTACCGGGGCTATGACACACGGCCATCCACAACGCACCGCCCGGCCCTTCGCACAGGGTCCCCGCAAGGGCGCCGCTGCGCCACGCGGGGCGACCGTCCGAACGGCGAGGCCATACCCTGGCCAGGCCGTCAGTCGGTCAGGAGGCCGCGCTCGGCCGCCCAGGCGTGCATCGTCTCGCGCATGTTCGCGGGCGGCGCGTCGAGCCAGGCGTTCATCGCCTGCTCGATCTCGCCCAGATCGGTCTTGCCCACAAGGTCCTTGATCCGCCCGACCGAGGCCGGGGTGATCGACAGGCGGTGGATCCCCAGCCCCAGCAGCGCCAGCGCCTCGAGCCGCCGCCCGCCCATCTCGCCGCACACCCCGATGTCGACATCGTGCCCGTCGAGCGCGCGCACGGCGCGGCGGATGAAGCGCAGGATCGCCGGGCTCAACCAGTCGTAACGCTCGGCCAGCTTGGGGTTCGAACGGTCCGCTGCGAAGAGGAACTGGGTCAGGTCGTTGGTGCCGATCGACAGGAACGAGATCTTGGGCGCCAAGAGGTCGAGCTGCTCGGCCAGCCCCGGAACTTCGAGCATCACGCCGTAACGGATCGCCTGTGGCAGCAGCTTCTTCTTGCGGCGCAGGTACGCCAGCTGCCCCTCGAACACCGCCTTGGCCTCGTCGAACTCCCAGGGTTCGGCAACGAGCGGGAACATCACGTTGAGCTCGCGCCCGGCCGAAGCCTCAAGCAGAGCGCGCGCCTGCACCTTGAGCAAGCCCTCACGCTCGAGCGCGACGCGCAGCGCGCGCCAGCCCATCGCCGGGTTTTCCTCCCCTTCGCCATCGTCGTGGCGCAAGTACGGCAGCGTCTTGTCGCCGCCGATGTCCACCGTGCGGAACACCACCGGCTTGTCTCCGGCCGCCTCGAGCACATCGCGGTAAAGCCGGGTCTGGCGTTCGCGCGCGGGCAAAGTGGCCGAGACGAGGAACTGGAACTCTGTTCGGAACAACCCGATCCCGTCGGCGCCGGTCAGACTGAGATTGGCGATATCATCGCGCAACCCGGCGTTGATGCGCACCTGGATGCGCGTGCCGTCGCGCGTCACCGGCGTTACATCGCGCATCGCGGCGTAGACGGCCTGCTTTTCACGGTTCTTGGCAAAGCGGGCCTCGAACGCCTCCACCGCGCCAGGCGAGGGACGCACCGTCGCCATGCCCTGTTCGGCATCGAGCAGCAGCGAATCGCCTTCGCGCACGTAGCCGCGCAGCCCCCGCACGCGGCCAAGCACCGGAATGCCCATCGCGCGTGCCACGATCACCACGTGGCTGGTCAGCGAGCCTTCCTCGAGCACCACGCCCTTGAGACGGCGCTTGTCGTATTCGAGCAGCTCGGCCGGGCCGAGGTTGCGCGCGATCAGGATCGCGTCGTTGCGCAGGCCCAGCGAGGCGGCGGTGCCGACCTGGCCCGAAACGATGCGCAGGAGGCGGTTCGCCAGATCCTCCAGGTCGTGCATGCGATCGGCCAGCAGGGCATCGTCGATCTGGCGCATGCGCATACGGGTGCGCTGCTGCACCCGCTCGATCGCGGCTTCGGCGGTAAGGCCGGAATCGATCGCCTCGTTGATGCGGCGCGTCCAGCCCTCGTCGTAGGCGAACATGCGGTAGGTCTCGAGCACTTCTTCCTGCTCGCCGCCCACGCCGAATTCGGCTTGGCCCGCCATGCGGTCGATCTGCTCGCGCATCTTGTCGAAGGCGAGGATCACGCGCTGGCGCTCGGCCTCGGTGTCCTGGGCGACGATATGCTCGATCGTGACGCGCGGCTGGTGGTAGACGGCCGTGCCGAAGGCGAGGCCCTTGACCAGCGGCAGGCCGCGCAGCTGTTCGGGCGCGTGCTGGCTGGGATCGTTGAGGTGGAAATCCTCATCATCGATGAGCCCGGCGTTGGTGATGAGCTCGGACAGCACCATCGCCACCGTCTGCAGCGCCTCGATCTCGACTTCCTCGTAGCGGCGCCGTTCGACATGCTGCACGCCGAGCACGCCCACCGCGCGCTCGCGCCGCACGATCGGCACCCCGGCAAAGGAGTGGTACTTTTCCTCGCCCGTTTCCGGGCGATAGGAAAAGTCGGGATGGGCCGCCGCCTCGGCCAGGTTGAGCGTCTCGATTCGTTCGGCGATCGTGCCGACGAGACCCTCGCCGATGGCCAGGCGCGTCACATGGACGGCCTCCTGGGCAAGGCCGCGCGTTGCGAAGAGTTCGAGCATGCCCTCGCGCAGAAGATAGATCGAGCACACCTCGCTATGGAGGCTCTCCCCGATCACTTCGACGACCGTATTGAGCTTGGCTTGCGCATGCTGGCGCGAAGCCATCACCTCATGAAGGCCGGTGAGGATGTTTCGTGCTGCGTCGACGGCTCCACTGGTCATGCGTTTCGGAGTACCTGAAACGCCGGCGTTTGGAAACGCGCTGGAGCACTCAAATCAACCCATTTTTCGATTGGACCTCGTTTCGGCCCTCAAGCCTGCTGCCAATCTTCGCAAACGCGCGGAAAGTCGTTGCTCAGATTCGGCTGATTTCCTCCTTCAGGCGCAGCTTTCGCTTCTTAAGACTCTGGATTACCACGGCATCAGGCATCGGCCTGCACATCTCAGCATGGAGTTGCCGGTCGATGCCGGCGTGCTTGAGCTGCAGGGCGCTGATGTGAGAGCTATCCATGAATGGTGTCTCCTCTTTCGTGGATGCGCGATCCTTGTCCCGGGCTACCCGGATTGGCGACTCGGTTTGCTGTGGATCCGGCGCAAAAGGATGGAACCACATTCGGGGCATCTTGCGAAGTCCGGGAATGCTACATATCGGTGAGCTGCGTGAAACCTGCGTCAGGCGGGATTCACCAATCGTTGCCCAGGGTCGGGCTCGCTCAAACGATCAAGGAACCCGTCGTGACCGAAGAGGAAATGCGCAAACGGCTGGAAATCCTGCGAATTGAGCACCGCGATCTCGACGCCGCGATCGATGCGCTGATGGCGACGGGCGGCAAGGACCAGATGCAGATCGCGCGCATGAAAAAACGCAAGCTCATCCTCAAGGACCAGATCGGCCATATCGAGGACTACCTGATCCCCGACATCATCGCCTGAAGCCGCCGGCCCTTGCGGACTGGGACCGCCCCGCGAACCTGTTGATTCTCCGGGACGACAGCCGCACCATTCAGACAACTATCGGGAAATACGCGCAAATTCATTAACGCGCGTAAACCAAGAAGCGTACCGAAACAGGACGGCTATCATTTCCCCCCCGAAATGGGCGCAGCCCCCATTGCCCCCGATTCGTGCATTCGGGATAGCTTGGCAGCCATGCCCAATACGCTCGCCATCAGTTCGCGGATCGTGGAGGACCTCTACCGGGAGGCCCTGGCGCTGTCCGACGACGTGCGCGCGAGCTTTGCGCTCTCCGACCAGCTCGAACGTCCGCAACGCGCGGCCATCAAGACGGGGGATCGCCGCGCCGATCCCGCCCGCCTGGCCTACTCGCGCGAGGGGCTGCGCACCACCACCCGCATGATGCACGCGATCGCCTGGCTGCTCAATCACCGCGCCTACTTCATGGCCCAGATGAGCGAGGCCCAGCTGCGCCGCCACGGCCGCCTCTCACCCGATCTGCTCGCCAGCGTGCAGGCCGACACGCCCCTCCTCGCGCCCGATATCGCGCGGCTCGTCGAACGCACCTGTAGCTTCTACGAAAGGCTCTTGCGGCTCGACGAGGACTGGCGCCTCTCGCAGCCCGAAACCGCTCCCGCCAGCGCGATCGAGCGCCTGCGCCAGCGCATCGAAAACCGCCTCGCCAGCTGAGGCCAGCGACGCGCATGGCCCGGCGCACGCTCGACAGCCTTGCGCCGAGCCCCCATATCGCGCCCATGCAGCTTCCCGACCCCAGCGAACGCCCCTACGCCACGCCCGAAATCGTCGGCCCCAAGGTGCGCCGGCTGCTCGCGCGTAACCCCTCCCCTTTCACCTACACCGGGACGCAGACCTACCTCGTGGGCGATGGCACCGACGTCGCGGTGATCGATCCAGGTCCGGCCGACGAGGAGCACCTGCGCGCCATCCTTGACGCGCTCGGCGACGCGCGGCTTGCCGCGATCTGCTGCACCCACACCCACCGCGACCATTCGCCCGGCGCCGCGCCGCTGGCCGCGCGCACCGGCGCCCCGGTGATCGGCTGCGCAGCGCTGACCCTTGCCGACGATGGCCCGCGCGCCGATGCCGCGTTCGACCCCGACTATCGCCCCGACCGCGTTCTGACCGATGGCGAAAGCCTGTCGGGCGATGGCTGGACGCTGACCGCGCTCGCCACCCCCGGCCACACCTCGAACCACCTGTGCTTCGCGCTTGAGGAAACCGGCGCGCTGTTCACCGGCGATCACGTGATGGGCTGGTCGACCAGCGTCGTCTCGCCCCCCGACGGCGACATGAGCGCCTATCTCGCCAGCCTCGCACGGCTCTACGAACGCAAGCAGGACACGGTCTATTTCCCGGCCCACGGCCCCGTGGTGGAAAAGCCGCACCAGCTGGTGCGCGGGATGCTCGGCCACCGCCGCGCGCGTGAACGCCAGATCCTGCGCCAGATCGCGGCCGGGCACACCCGCGTCGAGGAAATGGTCCCGGCGATGTACAAGGGGCTCGACGAAAGGCTGTTCCCGGCCGCGGGACGCTCTGTCCTGGCGCACCTGATCGACCTTGAACGGCGCGCGATGGTGCGGCGTGAGGAAGAGACTTGGAGAGTATTGGAAGAATGACGTTTCAAGGGGTTATTACCCCTTGACCCCAGACTGCAGACATTACCTCGCTCAGCCGTCGATGCGCACATAACGTGGGCAAACCTGGTGTTGATCGCAACGGCGGAATGGGGTGGGAAGCCGCCGGGCGGGAGTGTAAAAGAACAAACAAGATTTTCCGGGGGATGATCCCCCGGACCCTCGAAATGTCGATGTTTGGGCACGACCCATCCGTCCGGCACGATTGGCGCCGCAGGCTCTAAAAGGTCTCCCGACGAACCCGAGCGCAGCGTTGAGGTGAAGCGCACCCCCGCCAGTTTTCGGGGGTGCAGGGGGCGATGGCCCCCTGCTTCGACCCCTTCCTTCTTCGTCTGCCATGGGGCGAAACCGGACGTTTGAATTTGCCCACGCGGCCCAGGTTGTCCGAAACGAGCGTCCTCGAATTCATCGCCTTGATTTCATTCATGTTGTATCACCGCCGGAAAATACGCCAGGCCAACCCGGCAACAAAAAGACACCTTGGCGTTTCCCAATTTCGAAATGTTCGCGTAGGTTTCCTCCCAAACCAAAGAAAAGACTGGGGGATGAAATCATGGCTACACTTGCGCCTGCTGAAAGCAAATCACTGACCTTCTGGCAAAAAACGGCCTTCTTTGTGGCCGTTTTCATTCTGTTTTCGTTCGGCCAGTTCGCGCTGCGCGGCTTCGTCGATCTGGCCGCCGTGCCGGTCTGGATTCATCTCCACGCGCTGGTCATGCTCGGCTGGCTCGGCCTGTTCATGCTTCAACCCACGCTGATCCGGTCCGGAGACTTGCGCCGACACCGCCAGTTCGGGGCCCTGGCCATCGGTTTCGCGGTCACGCTGGTGTGCCTTGGCGGTTTCTCGGCGCTGATGTCGGTAAGGACCGGGCATGTGCCCTCGTTCTTCTCGCCGTCCTATTTCCTCGCGCTCAATTTCTTCGATCTGGCCGCCTTTGCCCTGATGGTCGGCGCCGCCGTCCACGCCGCGGTGTTCGACCGGACCGCCCACCCCCGGCTGATCGTGGGCGCCAACGTGCTTTTGCTCGACCCGGCCCTCGGCCGTCTGCTGCCCATGCCGCTGATCCAGCCCTGGGGCGAATTCGTGGCCATGGTGATCCAGCTCGGCGTGCTTGCGCTGGTGGCGCGCCACGATCGCGCCAGGCTCGGCTACGTCCACCGCGCGACGCTTGCAGGAATGGCGGTGGTCGCGCTGGCGCACACGCTGACCGAAATGGTGGGCCACCTGCCCGCGCTCGGCGCGCTTGCCACCGCGCTCGCTCCGGCCGGCTGACACGCGACGCAGGCGTGGCGTGGCGGCCGCGCATTTTTCCCTTGGGTCCTTGCGGGTGCGCCCCTAAGGAGGCGCCAAAGGGGCGCGTCCGGCGCAAGACCGGGCCGCCCCGCTGACAGGACCGAAGGGGAATCCGACCATGACCGTCATGCCCGCCGATCTGAAGGGGCTCGACCTGCGCGCCGAAATCGACCGCCTGCGCAAGGAGCGCAACGCAGTCATTCTCGCGCACTACTACCAGAAGCCCGAGCTGCAGGATCTGGCCGACTTCGTGGGCGACAGTCTTGAACTGAGCCGCAAGGCGGCCGAGACCGACGCCGACGTCATCGCCTTTTGCGGCGTCAAGTTCATGGCCGAGGTCGCCAAGATCCTCAGCCCCGAAAAGACCGTGATCCTGCCCGACATGGCGGCCGGGTGCAGCCTTGAGGATTCGTGCCCGCCCGAGAAGTTCAAGGCGTTCCGCGAAGCCCACCCCGACCACATCGCGCTCACCTACATCAACTGCTCGACCGAGGTGAAGGCGCTCTCGGACATCATCGTGACCAGTTCGAGCGCGGAGACGATCCTCCAGCAGATCCCGGCCGACCAGAAGATCATCTTCGGCCCCGACCGGCACCTGGGCGGATACCTCAGCCGCAAGTTCAACCGCGAAATGCTGCTCTGGCCGGGCGTGTGCATCGTGCACGAGGCGTTCAGCGAGACCGAACTGCTCAAGCTCAAGGCGCAGCACCCCGGCGCACCGATCGCCGCGCACCCCGAATGCCCGCCGACCATCGTCGACCACGCCGATTACGTCGGCTCGACCAGCGGCATCCTCAATTACGCCAAGGCGATGGAGGGCGACACGCTGATCGTCGCCACCGAACCGCACATCATCCACCAGATGAGCCGCGCGCTGCCGGACAAGACCTTCATCGGCGCGCCGGGCGCGGACGGCAACTGCAACTGCAACATCTGCCCCTACATGGCGCTCAACACCATGGAAAAGCTCTACCTCTCGCTGCGCGATCTGACCCCGCGCATCGAGATCGAAGAAACCCTTCGCCTCGGCGCCAAGAAGAGCCTCGATGCCATGCTCGGCATGGCCAGCACCAGCGTTGGCAAGGGCGATCTCGGCGCGCGCTGAGCGCCGCGTCGAAGCAAATGAAGGCCAAGGGGCGCCCGGGTAACCGGCGCCCCTTTTCTTTCGCCCCCACCGCGGTTAGCAAGGTCGGCAGAATAAAACATCTTCCTCAAGGTCCCTTTGTCATGCCCCCCATTTCGAAAATTGCGCGCGCGAGCGGCGTTGCCGCGATCCCGCTGCTGATCGCCGCCACCGCGCCCGCCGCGACCGACCCGTTCCTCTGGCTCGAAGACGTGCATGGCGCGCGCGCGCTCGATCAGGTCGCGACCTGGAATGCGGCCACCGAAAAGACGCTCGAGGCCACGCCCGGCTATGCCCAGGACCATGCCCGCGCGCTCGCCATTCTCGAGGATGACAGCAAGATCGCCGAACCGGCGCAGGTTCTGGGCGATGTCGTGACGAACCTGTGGCGCGACAAGGAACACCCGCGCGGCCTGTGGCGCCAGGCCAGCCTTGCCTCCTACACGGCCGGAAAGCCCGAGTGGACGACGCTGATCGACGTCGATGCGCTGGGCAAGGCCGAAGGCCAGTCGTGGGTCTGGCACGGCGCCGATTGCCTCGCGCCCGACTATACCCGCTGCCTCGTCTCGCTCAGCCCGGGCGGCAGCGATGCCGACGTCGTGCGCGAATGGGACCGCACCACGCGCCGCTTCGTGACGGACGGCTTCACCCTGCCGCAGGCCAAGAGCGGGATGACCTGGGTCGATGCCGACACCGTCCTCGTCAACACCGACTTCGGCCCCGGATCGCTCACCACCAGCGGTTATGCGCGCCAGATCAAGCTGTGGAAGCGCGGCACCCCGCTGGCGAGCGCAACGCTCATGAAAGAAGCCGCCCCCACGCAGATGGGGATGGGCGCGCACGCGATCAGCGACGCCGGCGGCCGCCACGTCGTCGTCACGCTCGAAAAGAGCTTCTACACGCACGATAGCTGGGTACTGAACGCCAAGGGCGCGCTGGTCGCGCTGCCCCTGCCCGAAAGCGCGGACCTCGAAGGGCTGATCGACGGCCGCCTCGTCGCGCTGCTGCAAAAGCCGATGGGCGCCTTTGCCGCCGGATCGCTGGTAAGCTGGCCGCTCGACGCCGTGCTCGCCGGGCAGGCGCCCGCCCCCAGCCTCGTCTTCGCGCCCAGCCCCCAGCAGGCGATCGAGACCGTGGCGACGAGCGACCATACCTTGTGGATCACCCTGCTCGACGATGTTTCGGGCAAGCTCCTCGCGCTCAAGCCGCAGGCCAACGGCGCGTGGACGCAGACCGTCACCAGCCTGCCCGACAAGGCCAGCGTCACGTTCGAGGCGAGCGCGGACAAGGACGACCTGGCCTTTGCCACCGTCCAGTCCTTCCTCACCCCGCCCACGCTCTACGCGATCAAGGCCGATGGCTCGAGCGCGGCGGTGCAGTCGCTCCCCGCCAAGTTCGACGCCTCCCAATTCACGGTGGAACAGCACTTCGCGGTTTCCAAGGACGGCACGCGCGTTCCCTACTTCCTGGCCATTCGCAAGGGCGTGAAGGGACCGGTCCCCGCGCTGATCCACGCCTATGGCGGTTTCCGCCTGCCGCAAACGCCCAGCTACCTCACCACCGAGCCTTACCGCGCCGGGCCGCTGGCGATGTTCTGGACCGAGGAAGGCAACGCCTATGTCCTCGCCAACATTCGCGGCGGCGGCGAATACGGGCCGCGCTGGCATGACGCGGCGCTGCGCGAAAAGCGCCAGAACGCCTACGACGATCTTTACGCCGTGGCCGAGGATCTGGTCACGCGCGGCATCAGCGCCAGGGGCAAGATCGCGGTCTCGGGCCGCTCGAACGGCGGCCTGATGGCGGGCGTCGCGATGACCGAGCGCCCCGACCTGTTTGGCGCGGCGATCATCGGCTCCCCGCTGCTCGACATGAAGCGCTATTCGCACATGCTCGCGGGCGCTTCGTGGATGGCCGAATACGGCGATCCCGACGTCCCCGCCGACTGGGCTTTCATCCGCAAGTATTCGCCCTATCAGGCGCTGAAGAAGGGCGTGCACTACCCCGCGCCTTTCCTCTATCTTTCGACCGAGGATGACCGCGTTCACCCCGGCCACGCGCGCAAGTTCGCCGCCAGGCTCGAAGCGCTGGGCGACCGGTTCTACTATCACGAATACCGCGAGGGCGGCCACTCGGTCGGCGCCGACCCGGCCGAGGATGCGGTGCGCGCCGCGCTGCTCCACGCCTACCTTCGCCGTGAACTGATGGGCATCAAGCCGGCTTCGTAAGCCCGCCTTCGAACGACGCGCGGGAGGGAAAGCCCCCGCGCGTCGCTTCGTGTGTGCGTCTCGCCCGGCGGCGGTTTCCAGAAGAGGGCTAAGGCGTCCACGACTTCGGCCAGCGAAGCGTTCATTACGACCGCAATGGTGTAGTCAAACACCAGATCGTTGTCGGTATAGACCCCAATCACCACATCATCGCCATCCTGCCAGGCGCCGATGGCCACCGCGCCCTCTCCGCTCGTGGGAAACCCGTCGAACGCGATCGTATCGCCGACGTCGAAGTCGGCAATCGTGTCGTAGGCCTGATTGCCGACTTCATCGAAACCAGCCGTCGCGTACTTGAAGACGAACCTGTCGTTGCCCGCGCCGCCCCACAGCGTATCGGCGCCGAAATCGCCGCTGAGGATGTCCGCCCTTTCGGATTGGCGTGGGACAATCACAATATTTTGCATCCGCGCCCGCAGCCCATCGCGCATCAATCGGCACGTTCCATTGAACACAAAAATTCCGGCGAATATTTTTCGATTATCATTTCATTCCATTGCGCATCCGAACTCGCACCTAAACGAGGGGCAAATATTTCTCCAATTCCAAGTAAAGCACCACCTCTCATGCCATGAACACACGCCGGCAGACGCTGCGATTGCAAAACTCCCGCGACCGGGCACCGCTTGGAGATTCGCGCGTTGCTGCACTGCACAATCACCTGCACAGGACATTTGCCATGCGCCTTGCCCAGCTTGACCACACCACGCTGACCGGAGACGACCGCGCGCTCTACCAGGACATGAAGAGCGGCATCGAGAAGAGCTTCAAGGGTTTCGTCGCGATCGACGCGAACGCGGATCTGGTCGGCCCGTGGAACCCCTGGCTCTCCTTTCCCAAGTTCGGCAAGCCGGTATGGGAACTGGTCAAGGCGCTGGCCGATGCCCCCACCCTGCCCGGCCCGGTGCGCGAAATCGCGATCCTCGTCACCGGCGCCGTCCTGCGCGCGGACTACGAACTCTACGCGCATATCCACGTCGCCGAGATCAAGGGCCTCGCCGACGACCAGATCCGCGCCATCGTCTGCGGCCAGCGCCCGACCAACCTTACCCGCGAACAAGGCCTGGCCTACGATTTCGCATCCGCGCTGGCGCAAGGTGGCGAAGTGCCCGAACTGGTCTATCGCCAGGCGAGCGCGACTTTCGGGCAGGACGGAGCGGCTGAGTTCATCTACCTCGTCGGGCTCTACGCGATGGTCTGCGTGACGCTGAGCGGGTTCAAGGTGCCGGTGCCCACCAGCGACTACGCCTGAACCGCTCCCTCCGCGCCGCCGACGCGCTCACCCCTCCCGCCAGGTTCCGGGCGCAATCCCGTCGAGCGACCAGTCGCCGATACGCCAGCGCACCAGCCGCAGCGTCGGATGGCCGACCGCCGCAGTCATGCGCCGCACCTGCCGGTTGCGCCCTTCGCGCAAGGTCAGCTCGATCCAGCAATCGGGCACGGACTTGCGAAAGCGTACCGGCGGGTTGCGCGGCCACAGTTCGGGCGAATCGATCCGCCGCGCCTCAGCCGGACGGGTCATGCCGTCCTTGAGCGCGACGCCCCGGCGCAGCGTCTCGAGCGCGGCGTCATCCACCTCACCCTCGACCTGCACGAGATAGGTCTTGGGCGCCTTGAAGCGGGGATCGGCGATGCGCGCCTGGAGCCGGCCATCGTCGGTCAGCAGCAACAGCCCTTCGGAATCGCGGTCGAGCCGCCCCGCCGGATAGACGCCGGGCACCGCCACGAAGTCCGACAGCGTCGCGCGCGGCGTGGGCGAGCGGGCGTCGGTAAACTGCGAGAGCACGTCGAACGGCTTGTTGAACAGGATCAGGCGCGCCATCGCGGGAATTCATCTCCGGCCGGGGGAACAAGCGGGGGGCTTTCGCGCTCTTTGCCGGGTGGGAGGAAAACGTCAATGATCGCCCGTCTCCATTCGCTCTGGTACGCGCTGCGCGCCAGCTACTGGTTCTACCCTGCGCTCTTCGCGCTGGGGGCTTTCGCGCTCGGGCTCATGACGCTCCATCTCGACCGCAGCGGGGCAACGCAGTGGCTGGCGCAGAGCGACTGGCTCGAACCGCTTCACGCCAACGGTGCCGAGAGCTTGCTGGGCGTCGCCACCGGTTCGATGATCGGCGTGGCGGCGACGGTCTTTTCGATCACCATCGCCGCCGTCGCCTACGCCAGCGGCAACTACGGCCCCCGGTTGCTTGGCAACTTCATGGAAGACAAGGGAAACCAGCTTTCGCTCGCCACGTTCGTCGGCACCTTCGTCTATGGCCTGACGGTGCTGCGCGCCGTCCGGGCGAGCGCGCCGGGAACGCCGGCCTTCGTGCCCCAGCTCTCGCTGCTGATGGCCTTCGCGCTGCTGGTGGTGACGACCGGGGTGCTGGTCTATTTCCTCCACCACATTCCCGCCAGCATCCGCATCGACACCGTGCTCGAAGCGATCGGCCAGCGTCTCCTGCGCCAGATCGCCGCGCGCTACCCCCACGCGGGCGAGCGCGATCCCGCCCACCGCGCGCTGCCGTCCGGCGGAGCGACGGTGCGCGCGCACGACACCGGATACGTCCGGGTAATCGAACTGGGCACCTTGTGCAAGGTCGCCAGCGCGCACGGGCTGCTGATCAACCTCGCCGTGCGCACCGGCGATTTCGTCTATCCCGGCTGCATCGTCGCGCACACCGATGCGCCAAGGGGCGATCCTGACATCGACGCGCAGATCCACCAGTGCCTCGCGCTTGGCGCCTCGCGCACGGCGGAACAGGACATTGAATTCTCGATCGACGAACTGGTCGAGATCGCGCTGCGCGCGCTGTCCCCGGCGATCAACGATCCCTTCACCGCGATCGCCGTGGTGCACTGGATGGGCGCGGCGACGGCCGCCTTCGGGCGTAGCGATCTGGCCCGCGAGGACTGGCAGGAGGGCGACGCCGCCTGCCCGGTGGCGCGCCTCCACGCCGATTTCGCGCACTATCTCGAACGCGGCTTCGTTGCCATGCGCAGCGCGCTGGCCACCAGCCGCCTCGCCGCGATCGTCGCGCTCGACACGCTCGACAGCGCGGCGCGCAACGTGCGCGGCGAATACCGGGCGGCCCTCGTGCGCAAGGAGATGCGCGCGCTGGTGCTCCAGGCGCGCGAGCATCTCGTCGGGCCAGACCTCGCCATGGTCGAGGAGCGCCTGCGCGTGCTGGAGCACCGGGCTTAGAGCATTTTCCAGTCAGGTGGAATCACCTGACGGTTCAGAAAATGCGTTAAAACAAAAGTCTAGAGCGGTAGATCTGATGCAATCTGATCGAAAACCGCTCTAGGGCTGTTCGCTCGGCGCCCGCGTGCGCACGAGCGAGACCACCACACCGCCCGCGATCAGGCCGAGCGTGACGATGAGGCTGATCACCGGCGGAAACNGGCTGTTCGCTCGGCGCCCGCGTGCGCACGAGCGAGACCACCACACCGCCCGCGATCAGGCCGAGCGTGACGATGAGGCTGATCACCGGCGGAAACTTCGCCACCCCCAGGATCAGGTCGGCGACCAGGATCTTGCCCCCGATGAACACCAGAACCAGCGCCAGCGCGTATTGCAGGTAGTGGAAGCGGTGGACCATCGCGGCGAGCGCGAAATAAAGCGCGCGCAGGCCCAGGATCGCCATGATGTTCGAGGTATAGACGATGAAGGTGTCCCTGGTGATCGCGAAGATCGCAGGCACCGAATCGAGCGCGAAGACCAGATCGGCCAGATTGATGACCACCAGCGCCAGGAACAGCGGCGTCGCCGACCAGACCAGCCGGCCCGCCTTATCGCCCGCGCCCGGAACCTTGACGAAGAAGTGCTCGCCATGGTGTTCGCGCGTTACGCGCAGGTGCCTCGAAATCCAGCGTACCGCACGGTTCTGGCCGATGTCGGGCTCGCTCTCGCCCGTCACCAGCATCTTGATCCCGGTAAAGACGAGGAAGGCCGCGAACAGGTACATCACCCAGCCCGCGTGCGCCAGAAGGGCCGCGCCGCCCGCGATCATCGCCCCGCGCAGAACGATCACCGCAAGAATACCCCACAAGAGCGCGCGGTACTGGTACTTGGGCTCGACCGCGAAGAAGCCGAAGATCATCGCGATCACGAAAACGTTGTCGATCGAGAGCGCCTTCTCGATGAAGTAGCCGGTGTAGTATTCCATCCCGGCAGAAGCGCCCTTCTCGAGCCAGATCCAGCCACCAAAGGCGAGCGCGATGGCGATGTAGAAGAGCGAGAGGCGGATCGATTCGCCGATTCCCATCGCGCGGTCCTGCTTGTGCAGGACGCCCAGGTCGAACGCGGTGAGCGCGACGACGATGCCCACGAAGGACAGCCAGAACCAGGTCGGGGTCCCCAGCCAGAGCGTGGTCAGAAATTCCATGATGAAAGCCTATGCCATGAAGCGAAAGAGGGGCGCCGGCGCGTGGAGGGGGGGCACCGCGCCGGCGCGGGGGCAGACCTTGGGTCAGGCCGGCGCCATCGCGGGCACCGGCCGTGACAGCCTGCCCCGAAGGGCTTTTTTCATGGCTTTGAGCAGGGCAATCTCCAGCGGATCGCGATTGCGCCCCTGCTGCGCGAGGCGCAGGCGCGAATCGAGCCGCTGAAGCTTCTCAAGCGTGCGATACATCGTGTCGGTCATCGGTCATTCCCTGTCGAACAGTGTTGAGGTTCGATCGGATGAGACGACAAGCTGGCTTGAACGGGCTGTTTTCCCGTCAAGATCGGCAGGTTGGACCCTTTGACGAAAAAGCGCATCGGATCCTGCATCGGTCTCACCCGATGCGGTCCGACATCACGCGCGGCCTGCATTCACGAAAAAACGAACGCTACAGCCATCGCGCCAGAGGGGCCCGGCCCGCAGCCCTCTATATACGACCAATCCACTCCGGTTTCAAGCTTGCGCTGCCGATTGGGTTTGACAGCCTCCTGTGGCGCGATATTAATGTGATATCACTTTTAACGGGAGCGACTCATGCCCGATACCCTCTCCTCGATGACCGCCAGCCGCGAATACGCCGCTCCCGGCACCAGCGGCTACACCATGCTCGGCGCGATCGTCGCGCTCACCCTGGTCGCGGTCTTCGGCGTCGTGAACGGGATCAATCCCGCGTTCCTGGCGCTGGCGGTCCTGGCCGTGCTCGCGGCCGTACTGGTCGCGGCGGGTTTCTACATGATCCAGCCCAACCAGGGCGCGGCGATCACGCTGTTCGGCAGCTATCGCGGCACCGACCGGGCCACGGGCCTGCGCTGGACCTGGCCGTGGATGATGAAGACCAAGGTATCGGTGCGCACCAACAACATCGTCTCGGACAAGCTCAAGGTGAACGACCTGCGCGGCAACCCGATCGAGATCGCCGCCAACGTGGTCTGGCGCGTTTCGGACACCGCGCAGGCGCTCTACGACGTGGACAACTACAAGGCCTTCGTCGACGTCCAGGTCGAGGCCGCGGTGCGCACCATCGGCTCGCGCTATCCCTACGATGGCGAGGATGAGGACCGGACGCTGCGCGGCAGCCATGAGGCGGTCAACGCCGAACTGCGCATCGAGCTGAACGAGCGTCTGCGCGTCGCCGGGATCACGGTCGACGAATGCGGCCTCACCCACCTTGCCTACGCGCCCGAGATCGCCGGAGCCATGCTGCGCCGCCAGCAGGCCGAAGCGGTGATCTCGGCCCGGCGCAAGCTGGTCGAAGGCGCGGTCTCGATGGTCGAGATGGCGCTCGAGGAGCTTTCCGCCAAGCAGGTCGTCGAACTCGACGACGAACGCCGCGCGGCGATGGTTTCGAACCTGATGGTGGTGCTGTGCGGCGAACGCGACACGCAGCCCGTCGTCAACGCCGGTTCGCTCTACAACTAGGCGGACGCGCCCGCGATGCCTGCCCCCGCCAAGAAGGCCTTTGCGCTCCGGCTCGACCCGGCGCTCTACGCCGCGCTCGAACGCGTGGCGGCGGGCGACCTGCGCTCGGTCAACGCCCAGGTCGAGGTGCTGCTTCGCGAAGCCCTCGCCCGGCGCGGGGTCAAGGTCGAGGTAAGCACGCCCCCCCGCCGCGGACGCCCGCCCCAGACCCCCGAACCAGACCAACCCGACCACCCCCACGAACACGGAGACTGAGCCATGCTGGATGCCTTCCTCAAACCCGGCGACTGGTTCGCCCGCAAGCGCTTCGGGTTCGGCGCGGGACTGCCGATCGCCTGGCAGGGCTGGGTGGTCTACGCGCTCTACCTCGCCATCATGCTGGGGTGCAGCCACTGGCGCCACGATGCTCAACCGCTCGACGCGCGCGCCGCGCTGGTGGCCATGATCGGGGCGACGGGCCTCTTGTTCCTGATCGTGTCGCGCCGCACACAGCCCAAGGAATAGAGCCTTGCGCGCCCGTGTCTCACTTCGGCACGGGGCCAACAAGGCTTTACCCGGTTCGCACGCATTGGGCATAGAACCCGAACGATGACCCGCCTTGCCCGAATCGCCGCCGGCACGCTCACCGCGCTCGCCCTCGCCACCTGCGCCTCGCACCTGCTCGCGCAGGGCGCCGACCAGGCGCCCTACACCGTGGTCGAGAGCGGACGCAGCTACGCCCGGCTGCAGCAGGCGATCGACGCCATCGGCGCCGGGCAAGGCACGATCCGCTTCGCCTCGCTGCGCTTTGCCGATTGCGGCGTGCAGAAGCAGGGCGACGTGACCTACCAGGCCGCCGTTCCCGGCCAGTCGGTGTTCGATGGCGTCGCCTGCGAGAGCAAGGCCGCGCTGGTCCTGCGCGGGCACTCCGCCCGGATCGAAGGGCTGGTCTTCGCCAACATCCACGTGCCCGACAAGAACGGCGCGGGCGTGCGGCTCGAACACGGTGACCTTTCCGTCTCGCAAAGCTGGTTTCGCGACAGCGAGCAGGGCATCCTGACCGGCAGCGATCCAGCCGCCAGCGTGAGCATCGACAAGTCCACCTTCACCCGCCTTGGCACCTGCGAGGGATCGGGCTGCGCGCATTCGATCTACATCGGCAACTACGGCGCGCTCAGCGTCACGCGCAGCCGGTTCGAGGCGGGCACTGGCGGGCACTACCTCAAGGCGCGCGCCGCGCGCGTGGCGATCCTCAACAACAGCTTTGACGACACCGCCGGGCGCAACACCAATTACATGATCGACCTGCCCGATGGCGCGACGGGGCGCATCGCGGGCAACTGGTTCGTCCAGGGGCGCTCCAAGGAAAACTACTCCGCCTTCATCGCGGTGGCCGCCGAACACCGTAACCACAGCTCGAACGGGCTCGTCGTGGCCAACAACAACGCCCGTTTCGGCCCCGGCATCGACCGGCGCAGCGCCTTCGTCGCGGACTGGTCGGGCAACGCGATCACCCTTGAAAACAACACGCTGGGCGCAGGACTGGTGCGTTTCGACAAACGGTGAAGTACGCCGCCGCTATCCCGATTGCCCCCTCCTGTCGCATCATCGTTGCGCAAAGGCGTAATGATCCCTAAGTTGGTGCCATGACGGGCGGGCTCTCCTTACTGCTGCGCATGCGCATCTGGGCGATGCTCCTGCTCGCGGCTATCAGCCTTCAGGCGCTGGAGCCGATCCGCGCGCCGCTTGAGCGCGTGCCGGGTTCGGCGTGGAGTTCGGCGACAAGCGATCTTGCCCTGGCCTCCAGCCGCAAGAGCGACGATGGCGTCTCCGACGCTGCCCCCCTGCCCCCGTTGCGCCTCCATCCAGCCGCCGCCGTTCATACCGCACCCGCGCTCGGCCGGCTGGCGCTCGCCCCGCTGATGCGCCCCGTGGCCCAGGCGCCGCCGCTGGCCG
>NZ_JALHLF010000076.1 GCF_022832435.1 Novosphingobium organovorum
CGCTTGTCAATGGGTACCGAAGTTTCCGCAGATGTGGGCGTCCAAAATTCCCTGATCCATGGGTTCGGGTTGGCCGGTGATCAGCCGTATTCGGGATCGGATTTTCCTTTCGTCGGTGGTCGGCCACGGCGTTTTGGCAGCGTCGGATTGAAGGTGGCGGCGTTGCGCACGTTTTCGGGAACAAGCGCGGCATGCTCACGCATGCGATAGCTGGAGCCTTCTATCTGAATGACGACGGCATGGTGCAGCAGCCTGTCGAGCAGCGCGGTGGCGACGACGGGATCGCCGAAGACTTCGCCCCATTGGGCAAAGCCGCGGTTGGAGGTGAGGATCATGGCGCCCTTTTCATAGCGGGCGTTGACCAACTGGAAGAACAGGTTGGCCCCGCCCGGTGTGACCGGCAGGTAGCCGATTTCATCGACGACGAGCAGCGATGCACGAGCCAGGAAGCGGATCTTCTCTCGGAGCGTACCTTCGCGCTCGGCCTTGGCGAGTTGGGCGATGAGATCGGCAAGCGGGATGAAGTAGACGGCCTTGCCTGCACGCACGGCCTCGACTGCGAGCGCGGTTGCAATGTGGCTCTTGCCGGTGCCTGGGGGCCCCAGCAGATGGACGACTTCGGCCCGTTCTATGAAGTCGAGACCGGCCAGCGCCAGGATGCGGTTCTTGTCGAGTGAGGGCTGGAACGAGAAGTCATAGCCAGCCAGCGTCTTCACGACAGGCAGCCGCGCCATGCGCAGGGCGGCCTTGATCCGACGGTTCTCACGTAGCGACAGTTCTTCGCCCAGGAGTTCATCAAGCGCTTCAATGCCATCGATCTGGCCCTGCTCGATGCGGCGCAGGGTTGCATCCAGGATCTCGAGCGCGCGGGGCATCTTGAGGCTGACCAGGCTCCGGCGGATGGAGTCAACGCGCGTGGATGGTGCAATGCCGTTCATGGCCGGCCCTCCGTGGCGAGACTGGCGCCGATGGCTTCGTAGATGGCCAGTGAACGCAACGGCACATGGTCGCCGATCCGGCCGATCATTGTCGCAGGCTGATCCGGCGTTCGCGGCTGCGGCCGTCCGGTGCGGTGGCGCCGGTCAATGCGATATTGCCGACGCCCTTCCAGCACTGGGTGTTCGGCAACGACAACCCCGCGGTCGATCACGCGGATCAGATCGGGGAGTTGCTCGATCTCGACGATCCGCCGTGTCCGGTCAGGCACGCTGTAATAATTGCCGCCGACCGCCACGAGCCCGTCGTGACTGACCCGCCGTTCGAGCTTCAGGATCGCGTTGAAGCGATGGTCCGGCAGATTTTGCAGTTCCTCATGTTCTTCGGCAAAGGCTTCGGCGACGACGCGCTGGGTCGTGCCATGCACGCGGACGTTGGCAACGGTCTCAAGCCAGTCGACAAGCTGGGCGTTGAGCTCTTCCATGTTGCGGAAGGAGCGCCCCAAGAAGAAGTCCTCGCGGATATACCGGAACGGCCGCTCGACCTTCCCCTTGGTCTTCGCCCGATAGGGGCGGCACGCCCTGGGCTGGAAGCGGTAGTGCTTCGCCAGCGCCAGCAGCGAGGCGTTGTAGATGATGTGGCCCTGGTCATCCTCGCCGGTCACCGCCGTCTTCATCCGGTCGTAGAGTATCTCGATCGGCACCCCATCCAGCGCTTCGAAGGCCTGCATATGGCAGCCCAGAAGAGTCTGCAGGTCCTGGTGCAGCACATAGCGGGCAAAGAGGAAGCGGGAGTAGCCCAGTACCAGACTGAACAGCCAGACGATGCGCACCACGCCGGGCTCGTCGGTAAATTCGACGACGAAGCGGGCGAAGTCGACCTGGCCTTGCACGCCGGCCCTGGTCTCGAAGCGAACCTCGTAGGGCCTGGGATCGTGTTCGGGACGGATCGCGGCAAGATAGCGCTTCACCGCGGTATAGGCGCCGGTATAGCCCATCTCCCTGATCTCGCGCGTCAGGCGCGAGGCCGTCAGGTCGGGGAAGGCCGCTACACGTTCGCGCAGGAACTGCATGAAGGGAGCGATCTTACTCGGCCGGCCCGTCGTGCGCGGACCATAAACCGGGACCTCGACGCCCCGTTCAATGTATTTGCGCACGGTCTTGGGATCGCGCCCCGTTCGGCGCGCGATCGCGCTCACCGACAGCCCCTGCCGGTGCAACTCCAGTATCATCATGGCTTCTCCAAGTCGGATCATCGGCGCGGCCTCCCACCAAGAGGTCATCGCGCCGATTTTGGCTTTGCCCAATGGCCCGGGGTTAACCCCGGACCATTGGGCAATCGGGTCCAACAATCAGGGAATTTTCAAAGCCCACTTTTGCGGAGAATTACACGCCCACTGACACCCGCTCGCGCAGGCAACACGCGATCCCGCCGTGATTGCGGGCGATGTCGATGGGCTTTGTTGCGCAAATGCCCGAGGGATTCCGTTCGTGAATCCAGTNGCGCTGGATAAGCTGCAAGCGTGCCTTACGAATTCATGATCGCCGTCACCGCAATTTTGTTATCGGTGTTCGTGGGCGGCTTCCACCCAGGCCCACTTAGGGTAACCTTGATCTTCGGCCTCTGGTTGGCACCGTTTTGGTTTGCGCTGTGGTTCACCGCTAACTACTCCGCCGACATCTCTTCAGAATTCGGGGCATGGTGGGCTTACCTGGCGTTCACTCCATTGATCCTTGCGATCTGGTCTGTCGTGACCCTATTCCCTTTCATGCTTGCCAAACGGCTGCTGGAAATCCAGCGTCAGAATTAATGGTAAACCCGCTGACTGCTAGGCTCGTCAGTAGCGCAAAGCGGATGGTCGGCTTCCTGGGCCGCGATTGCGACCACCAAAGGTCATGCAAGGGCGCTTATCCTCAGCGACTTCAGTGCCGCTGTTCAACGCGCCATGACGGGCCAAGCTCAAATCCGGCATCTGGGCTGACAAGCGGGCCATCCGGCTTGGGAGCGACATAGGGCGCCGGCTCAGTCACCAAGCGTATTCCGTTCAAACCGCGATAATAGCCCGCCAGCAGACGGTTATCGAGCATTGCCTGCAACCAGGCCAGATCATCGGCCATCTGCTTTGCTCCGCGCCCGGCGAGGCAGAAATAGAGGCATCGTTGGAAATCGTCGCATGTCGTCGAAAGGACAGTGGCCAGCCTCGGCTTGCCCCGCGGGTCTTCGGCAAGGACGAGATCCACGAGTTCGCGCAATTCCCTGGTCGCGTAGAAGGCGTCGAACATTTCCATGCCGAGGCACGCGTTTGCGATCATGCGCCGGGTCGGCGAATTGGCTTCGTCCAGCGCGGCATCGCGCAGCTCGATGTCGAGATCGAAAGGGTCGGTGAAGTCGCATTCGGGCATGTCGCACTCACTCCTGGGTTGAAGGGCTCACCTTTTCTCCGCGCAAGGCATCGTAGAGCGTGCTCTTGCCAATCTTGAGTCGCCCTGCCGCCTCGCGAACCGTCAGCCCTTGGGCGATCATGCCCTTGGCTCGGCCGAGCATGGACGGGGACACGACAGGTTTGCGCCCGCCCTTGCGCCCTCGAGCGGCGGCCGCAGCCAGGCCAGCTCGGGTGCGCTCAAGGATCAGGTCCCGTTCGAACTGGCCAAGCGCACCAAACAGATGGAAGACGAGGCGCCCTCCGGCCGTTGTGGTGTCGATCGCCTCGGTGATCGAGCGAAAGCCGACCCCTCGGTTTTCCAACTCGGTCACGCTGCCGATCAGATGCGAAAGCGAGCGCCCCAGGCGATCCAGCTTCCAGACGACCGGCCTGCGCTTCTACAAGAAGCTCACCAGGCATCTCTACATGCATATGAAAGATGAAGCGGCGGTTGGGATCGCATTCGCAGATCCTGTCCCCAATCGGCATGCCTCACTGCATGGGATCGTTTCCTATTCCTCCCCGCAAAGCAGTATCAACGCGATCCTTGCTGCCGACTATCTCCTGCGTGCGATATCGACCATCAAACAGCTCGCGGCTGAGGATGTGGCGGCCGCGCATGACCGCGCTGTCGCGTCGAACTGAAGCGCGGCAATGAATCTTGATCGATATGAAGACGCCGCGTGGCGCGAGATCGCGTGGTATGTCGAACGGCTCCGGGCCGAAGGCGCGGACGCACTGTGGCGTTCGGGCCTCGGGCCGGGATCCACGCCATCCTCGAGGATCGGCACGCGGCGCGGCGCGATTTCATGGGCGCGCGAGCTGCGATGCGGGCACGGACGCTGGCGAGGCACACGGATCCGGTCGAGCGGTATGATTTCCTGATCGCTGCGACCAATTTGGCACGCTGCGCCGCTGCCTGGCTCGATACCGCGTGCCGCCACGGCGTGTCCGCCGGTTATAGGCCGGAACCGCGCTTTATGACTGGGTCGAGATAGTCTTTAATCAGTGCGCGAAAGCGCAATTTCGTCAACGGTCCAGCCCTTTTCGCTTCTCTTTGCATGCAATCACGTAGCTTCAAAAGCCATGGAATTTCTGCTGATAGCACCTCGTCATGATCCCGCAGGTGCCGTTCTCGTAACTCACGAATCAAACGAGATTGAACCCCAACATTCAGTTTGTGCAGCGTGCTGACAAACTCTTTAGGCGGAAGTTTTGCGAAGATCGGCAGCGCACGCATGTGACCTGTCATCACTTGATCGAGCTTGTCAGTTTGCCCCTCCGCGACAGAAATGAGCAGGTCGCGCGCTTCGTCGGCGAATCGTGCCTCCAATGCCTTAAATTCCGCTGCGCGGTAGTAATCAAGTATCTCTCTGAACTCAGGACCGCCCTTCTCAAAGAACTGAAACTGGCCATCGGCCTCAAGTTCATCGATATTTCGAGTGTCAAATTGGAAGTTGGACGGGATGGCACTTAGATTGCGGACATATCTTTTTGCCATATTGATTGCCGATGGCATGGAAAACTTTATAAGCCTAATCTTTGTATAATCTATTAGTAAGTCGAACGCCTGCATAACATCACTTTTCATCGTGAAAGCGCCGCGATCAAATGCCGCCATAAATTCCGTTGCAATTTCATTCGCGGCCTCGTCGGTCAAATTATAAATGGACCGCGCCCTAACGAGCAGAGTTTGTGGATTTTTAGCGCTCGTTGCGAAGTAATGGGAATGATCCAGCGCTGCGCAGACTTCTGTTTTATCGACGTAGCCGTCAATTATGGCTCGAGAAAGCGTGACAAAATCCAAAACAGCGTCCCCGAAATCAATGTAGCTATACCGCTCCGCAACCACGTCTTCTGGTGAATTTTCTTCACGAACATGGCTGAGTAACGCCCTACCGTGAACGTCAAGCAGCCGTTTGACAGCAGCCCCATCCTTTAAATGCCCTGCCCGATGTTCAATGGAAAGCACCAGCAGCACCGACAGAAGTTGAGACATGGCACTTTCATTGAGCCAGTGCTCTGGCGCGAAGTGTTTGGCTACACGCTCGTAGTCCCACAATGCATGCTTTAATATCCGTAGGTTAGCAGTATCGGACGATGCGTGAACATCGAGCACAGTATTCTTGTGCTTCGTCAAATAATCTCGAGCCGTTTTTTCAGCAACACCCTCGAGAAAGCTGTCGTATGCAGTGTCAGCGCTGGATGCGATCCGAAGCGTTTGCCCGATCACCTTTTCTTTGATTTCAGCGTAACGACCATTGGAATCCCGGGAAGGAACTTCCTTTTCATTTGCCAAAATAATGGTCTTGAGGCCGTCGTGCTCCACGAATGAATTGATGTAGCCGAGAATTTGAGGCGCAGGGATGTCGCAACGCTCAAAATCGTCAAAAACGAGCAGTCTATCCTTGGCCTGACCAAGCTCTTTCATTAAATCTAGGTCCGGCACGCTTATATTTGCCGTCACGTCATCCTTGCCATCGCCGTCGTAGTCATATTTCAGAGCGACCTTCAATCCAGACTTTAAGATTGCTCCAGCAATTCGCATGCCTTTTGAGTTAATAAAGGGGTGGAGCTGGACGTATATCTCCTGCCCAATTTGCCGCACGTCAGACATTCCGTTCAGGCTGACATAGAGGTGCTTCGGATAGTCCTTAAGAAACTGTTTGATGAACCAAGTCTTCCCAGCCCCCCACGGCCCGTCCAACAAAACCGCAAAATCGCGTTCGCATTTGGGATCGCAATATTCCTTGAGGTAGGCTTGAGTAGCTCGATTATGCGTCATGACTTTTGACATTTTTCGTAGGGCTCACGGCGAAAGTTATGTGATCTGCTGTGCTCTTAATTGAGATGATGCAATCTTTTTTCAACGCCTTGCCCCCGAAGCCCGTGCTCCAGATGCGCGCACAGCGCGGCCCATTGTTCGGCGGCGGGCGATGCGGGCGAGGATAGGGTCTGACAGCGCACCGAAGTCGAGGAGGTTTGCGACCATGCGGCGGCGGATCTGCAGCCGTCCCTTTGGGGCATCCAGAATGGGAAAGGAGACGGACCGCACATGGGGACGCAAAATTAGCATCTGAGCGGCTTGAAAGGGTCGGGTCCGGAAGGCTTCAAGCTGCTCGGGGTGGGAATGGCAGCCTTGCGCCCAATTAGAGCGGTTTTCGATCAGATTGCATCAGATCGACCGCTCTAGATTCTTGTTTTGTAGCATTTTCTGAAACGTCAGGTGATTCCACCTGACTGGAAAATGCTCTAAGCCGTTCGCCGGCTCATTCGGGTTTCCAGGAAGTGAGATTCTCGGAGTTGACGGCGCTGTGGAAGAGAGCTCGCTTGCCCTTCCTGGCACTGGCCAGCTTAATGAGTACTTGGCATGAATTGCGGAATGCCTCGAAAGCGAGTGTCCGTTGGCAAACGAGTTCATCAATCTTGATCGTACCTTTCACGAACTCCGCCGGCACAAGGGAGAGGCGGACGATTTCGACATTCAGGCAGCGTTCGGATATGGCAAATCCGTCACTTGGGATGCGCTCGTTAACGAGTACCGGGTCATTCTCCTTTCGGAAGCAGGCGCTGGGAAGACGGTGGAGATCCGGCAGGCTGCAAAACGACAGCGCGCCGCCGGCAAATCCGCGTTCTTCCTCCGCCTGGAACATGTTGCCGACGATTTCGACATTGCGTTCGAGGAAGGCTCGCTCGCCGAGTTTGACCAGTGGCTTGGTTCCAATGGTGAGGGGTGGCTTTTCCTCGATTCCGTCGACGAGTCGCGGCTGAAAGAACCGGCGGACTTCAATCGCGCCGTCCGAAAACTGGGACTTCGATTGGCACCGGCGCTGCAACGTGCGCATATTTTCATCAGCAGCCGCGGATCAGCCTGGCGGCCCGTGACCGACCTCAGTTTATGCCGCGACCAGCTCAAATACCAGCCGCCCAAGGAACAGGCCGCCGACGAGGCGTCGGATGGCAAGCCTGCCTCAAGGAAGCGTTTAGCAGTCATTCGCACCGCCGATGAAGAGGTGGAAGATCCGTTCAAACTGGTCGCGCTGGACGATCTGCGCGAGCCGCAGGTCAGGAAGTTCGCCCAGGCAAAGGGCGTCACGGACGTGGACTCGTTCGTCGACTCCGTCGAACGTGCCGATGCGTGGATCATGGCACATCGCCCTCGGGACCTCGAAGAGTTGACCGGCTTTTGGGTCAAGAACGGCCGGGTCGGTAACCGGCTGGAACTGATGCGCGAGTCCCTCGACCAGCGATTGAGCGAACCCGACCAGCGCCGCGATGAAGCGCGCCCGCTATCCAAAGAAAAGGCGCGGGCCGGTGCCCGCCTGTTGGCCGCGGCCGCGACCATGACGCACGAAACGATCATTCGTGTGCCGGACGGCACCCAGAACGCCGTCGGTCTTCCGGTCGCCGATGTACTTAAGGACTGGGGCGCGCCGGACCAGACTACCCTTCTTTTGCGACCGATCTTCGATGAGGCGATTTACGGGACGGTCCGGTTCCACCATCGTACCCAGCGTGAGTACCTCGCGGCGGAATGGTTCGATGGATTACTCAAGCGGGAGACCTCCCGGCGCGAGGTTGAAATGCTCTTTTTCAGAGAGCAGTACGACATAGAGGTCATCACACCGTCCCTCAGGCCAGTGCTGGTGTGGCTGATCTTGCTCGACGAGCGCATGCGCGAACGCGCACTGCGCATCGCGCCGGAATTGATCTTCGAAGGTGGTGAACCCGCCGAGTTGCCACTGGCCACCCGGCGCGAGGTGCTGCGTAAGGTGTGTGCAACGGTGTCGAAGGGCGGCGCCGGGCACAGAATGGATTACGCGGCCGTTCAGCGTTTCGCCAATGCCGACCTCGTGCACGAAATCAAGGCGCTCATCCGGAAATTCGGCACCAGGGATGATCTGCTGTGGATCCTGCTTCGAATGGTTTGGCAGGGACGACTTGCCGAAGCGCTGCCCGAAGCCAAGCAGTACGCGCTCAAGCCAGACGCAGGGAAATATGTTCGCATCGCCGCGATCCGCACTGTTCTGGGTGTCGGGACCGCACAGGATGCGGAGGAAGTGCGAGCCGCGTTCGTTGCCGAGGCGAGGCGCCTCAAGCGGGATTGGCTTGCCGAGCTGGTCAAGAATCTTCCCTACGATCAGGCGTCGGTCGACTGGCTGCTGAGTGCCCTGGCAAAGACAGAGCCCAAGCCCGAGTTCAGCACCGACGGTCTCGGCGAAGCCATTTCGGAGTTCGTATGCGCCGCCCCGATCGACCTGCTTGCCAACCTAGTCACCGGAATCGTTGCGCTTATTTCCAAGCGGCCGATCATCGAACGACACAACTACGAGATTTCGCAGCGCCATGGCTGGCTGCTCAAACGTGCCGCGCAGGCGGTGGAACGGCTGATCGAAGCACGCCACCTCGCAGCGCTCGGACAGGACTGCCTGTCCGTCTTGCAGAAGCTGCCCTCGGCGAGTGATTATCACGACTGGGACCTGCGCGATATTCGGTCGAGGATCCCCGAGCTCGTGCCCGCATGGGTAGAACTGAACGACACCCTGTTTTGGTACCACGTAAAATTGACCCGCCGCCGGCAGAGCAAGAATCGTGACGCGCGCCTCACGGACTTCTGGCCCGCCTACTGGAAATCCTACTGCCGTTTCCCCCCCGACGCTTTCGACCGCATCAAAGCCCAGATCAGAGCCAAGAGAGGCGATGACCGGCTGGTCGCACTCAGCCTCGCGTTTCAGCTCTACCGAGACGCAGGCAAACCGGCGAGATGGCGGAATCAGTTGAAGGCTGTCTGCAAGAGAAGTCCTGCCCTCACGATCAAGCTTCGCGAGTTGCTCCACCCGCCGCCGCCGAGCGCCGAGGCGAAGAGCTGGCAGCGTCAGGAAGCGCAGTGGAAACGCCGTGACAAGGAACGCCGACAGCGCATCGAGGAGAACAAGGCAGAGTGGAGAACCCACCTGGCGGCGAACGTCCAGAAGCTCCGTGATCCCGGGCTGCCCAAGCCGCAGGACATCTCCAACGATCAATTTTACATGCATGAAAAGCTGCGCAAACTGGGCGACCGGTCTAACCATTGGACGCATGGTGACTGGCACCTGCTCGAGATTGAGTTCGATGAAAGCATCGCTCGCGCCTTCCGCGATGGTGTCGTCAGCTATTGGCGCCGCTACCAACCGGCACTCTTGTCGGACCCAAAAGGCAAGGACTCGACGACCTTCGCGACGATCTTCGGCCTGACGGGGATCGAGATTGAAGCAACGGAAACGCCAGCTTGGCCGAGCACGCTGACTGTGGCCGATGCCGAAACGGCGTTCCGTTACGGGATGAACGAGCTGAACGGCTTTCCCGAATGGTTTCCCGGTCTCTACGCTGCCTTCCCGCAGCGGATCACGGAGTTGTTGCTCGTCGAGATCGACTACGAGTTGCGCACGGGGACGGCTGAGCGGGAAAGCCACTATGTGATCTATGACCTGAGCTGGCACGGCGAATGGTCCGACGACACGATCGCGCCCGCCATCCTTGAGCGGCTTGCCCGGAAAGAACTAAAAAGCATCGGGACGCTCGGTTACCTGCTAACGATCGTCAACCGGGCAGGGGTCAGCGACAGCGCGCTGGCGGCGCTTGCCGAGAAGAAGGTCCGCCAGAAGGTGCTCGATCACGCCGCAGCATGGTACGCGGTCTGGGCGGGCGTCGAACCTGGGCGGGCGATCGAATCGATCCGGCTCAGGTTCGATAAGCTTAAAAGCAAACCGCAGCGGGTCCAGTTCGCCATGCAATTCGCTTCGCAACTGGTCGGTGACCGACACGACAAATCCGTTGTCCGGCAGGCCTATCGAACGCCGAGCCACCTGCGCGACCTCATTATCCTGATGCACCAGCACATCGAGGAGAAAGACGATATTGAGCGCGCCGGAAAGGGCGCGTATTCGCCCGGGCTCCGCGACAACGCGCAGGACGCGCGCAACCATCTGTTCGGCTTGCTCAAGGAGATTCCCGGAAAGGAAGCGTTCCTGGCCATTCAGGACTTGTCGCGGCGTCACCCGGTCGAAAGTACGCGACCTTGGATGGCCCACCACGCCAAGAGCAAGGCGGAAACGGAAGCAGACCTGAGCCCTTGGACCGTCGCGCAAGTCAATGATTTCAATGAGCGGCTGGAGAGGACGCCGCGCAATCACCGCGAGCTTTGGGAGCTTGGCGTCCTGCGCATGCTCGACCTCAAGGCCAAGCTCGAGGATGGTGACAGCAGCGTCGCAGACATTCTGAAAACCGTCAGCGAAGAAATACAGATGCGCAAATATATCGGCGATTGGCTGCGCGACAGCTCGCACGGCCGTTACTCGATTCCTCAGGAGGAGGAGTTCGCCGACGCGAAACGCTCGGACCTGCGGTTCCATGGTGCCGGCTTTGATGCGCCGGTGCCCCTCGAACTCAAGCTCGCTGATAACTGGACAGGACCGAAGCTTTTTGAACGGCTCGAGACGCAGTTATGCGGCGACTACCTGCGGGATGACCGATCGAATCGCGGCATGTTTGTGCTCGTGTACCGTGGGCAAAAATCTACGTGGGAGGTGCCAGGCCGCGACAGTGTCGACTTCAACGGTCTCGTGGATGCCCTGCACCATCATTGGCTGACTATCTCGGACAATCTCGCAGGCGTGGACGACGTCAAGGTGATCGGAATCGACCTAACCAGGAGGAGTCGCTAGCCCGCCAGCATGGGCGCTTACCGTTCGTCAGCTTTCGCTCACCATGCATCCAAAGCGGATCGCCGGCTTTCGACCCGTCTTGCAAATCAAGGATGGGAAAGCTGCCCGTCCGCACCGGGGAGGCAAAATTTAGGGGCTGAGCGACTGACAAGGGTCGAATTACTCCGCGCGCTGATTGAGGCCGTTTCGGACGGTCTGGATCTCGTTCTCAAGGTGGTTGCCGCGGTAGACGAATGAAGTTTCGTGCCGGGTGTATTTTCCTTTCCGATCCGCACTCAACCAATTGAACGATCCGGCGCACAGGAGGTTCTTGTCAACCGTCACGATCTTGCTGTGCAGCTTTGGAACCCTGTGCATCGCGACCCCGATTTCCGCAAGTCTGTGTTCGACCGCTTCCATCTGGCTGAGCCCGCCCGCCGCGGGGCCGGTGTTTAGCAAAGGGTCGGAAAAGACTTCGATTTCGGCGCCGCGCTGGCGTGCTGTCGCCATGGCATCCAGCAGTCCGCTCCTCTCGATGGTTCCCGCGATGACCCAGGGGCTGACGATCATGTATCTGCGACCTTCGCCTTTCAAGGCGTCCAGCAAGAAGGCGTCGTGCTCGGCGGCCTGCTGCAGCATCTCGATACTTGCCTTCCCCCGTGTCAGGTCTTCACGGGGTTCCATGGCAAAATCCAGCGTCTTGCCTTTCGCTGCCAGGAATTCCGACAGCAAAGCACGCGGCGAACCGCTACGGGCCGTGGCAAGAACATCCATGTCGCCAAAGACTAGGCAACTGTCCTTGGCGCGCGAGACCGTCACGTTCAGCATGCTGGGCGAAACGTCGATGAACCCTCCATCGGCGTGTTTTGAATAAGCGGGCGAGAAGATCACGACGGGCCTTTCAGCCCCTTGCAGCGCGTGAACGGTGCCGATGGTCATCCCATCGCGTCCCGAGACGGTGATGCCATGCGCGGTACAGGCGTCGCGAATGGCACGCACTTGCTGACCAAACGGCGTGACAACCCCGACAACCTGCTCCAACGGACGACCGTAGCGACCTTCGAGCAAGGCGCGGCTATCCTCGAGCCAGGCGGCGATGGTGCGGGCCTCGACAGGGTTAGCGCGGCTTCCAGCACGTGTGAAGGCACGACCTTCGACATGCAGATAGCCAAGCGCAGGAAGCGGCGCGTCCGCCGGTACCGGGCCACGCATCGGGCGCAGTTTGCCCTTATAGCACAAGGCGTTACTGAATTCGATGATTTCGTCATGGCAACGGCGATGCTCGAAAAGGTAGAGCCCACGGTCCAATTGAGGCCACGGGGAGATCTTGCACGCCTGTTGTGCGAGGCGCATGGCGCTGCCGCTTGTCGACCGGATACCGCTGAGAGTGAGCGCGCCCGGCACCTCCTCACCATCGGTCAATCCGCTGTCTTTCAGATTGCCGATATCAACCGGTCCGGGCACGGCCGAGATCGGCTCGATCTGCTGAGTGTCGCCGATGACCAGCGCCCGTTTGGCCAGGGCAAAAGATGAGCCGGCAACCTCGGGCAGGACCTGCCCGGCCTCGTCGACGATCAGGAGGTCAATGAAGTTGTGCAGGCTGTCCTTCGCGAATTTGCCGCCCTGGTACCGGCTGCAGGACAATTTCCCAGGCAGGCTGGCGAAGGTGGTCACGGCACACGGAGTCAGCATCATCCTGCGCTTCCAGCGCGCCTCGACCGCCTTGCGTCCGGTCTTTTCATGCGACGTGGTGATCGTGCCGAGATCTGCCTCCATCGCCATGAGCCAGCGCCCTTCCCAGTAATGGGTTGCGAGCAGGAAGAGGTCGAAACGCGTCCCGATGTCCGCCTGCGTTTCCAATTCATCCAGGTCCTCCGACCCTGCGAAGCTCTCTTTGGCGTCGCGCCATGCGATTTCGCCGGCCACGGCCTGCTGCCTCAGACGTTCGGCACGCGACAGGCTCTGCTCGGCGGTGGACAGGGCCTTCTTGCGGTCTCTCAGGGCATCCATGATGCGCGTTTCCATATCCTCGACGCGGACCACGTCCTGCACCAGGTCCAAATCCTCACCGATGGCCTGCCGCGCCCGCCACACGCGCTTGCGTCTGACCGAGGGCAAGGACCCGAAAAGGCCGACAAGCCACGGTTCCGAGGCGAGATATTGAGTAAGGGCCATCTGCAACGCCGTCAGTTGATCGACCTCTTTGCGCTTTACTGCGACTGTATTTGCTCGGCGCGCTTGCTCCGCATCCGGGTCACCCCCAAGCTCTGCCAGAAGTGCGGCAGCGCAAGATTTGCGGCGGTCCAGCGCCGTATCAAGGTTTCGGAGCTTCGCGACCTCCTCGGCAATTCCCTGCCTGAGCCTTTCGACAAACCCGGCGACATCCGTCCTTACGGCCCCCGGAAAGGCCTTGCCCGCGGCTTCCAGCCAAGCGACTCTGGCGCGGTCAACGTAAGCAAGAGACTCGCATTCCGCCTGAAAAGCCTCCGTCTGGTAACGCTGCGCGGCTTCCATGCGCCGGGAATGCGACGGCAGGTACATCCCGAAGCTCTGGATATCCGGCAACCAGCGTCCGGCGAACACACCTTCGCCCACCGCGAAATCCTTGCCGAAGGCGTCGATGATGTTGGTGACCGCCTGATTGTTGGAGGACGCCGCCACGATCAGCGGCGGATCGCCTCCGTCGAGCGCGGCTTTCACCCATAGCCCTGCCACGGCCGACAGCAGCATGGTCGTCTTGCCGGTCCCAGGCGGCCCGTTCACCGCGATCACCTCGCCGGGCTGCGCGGCATCGAGCCATGCCAAGACTTGCCGCTGATGTTCGGCCAGCGGGAATTTCGGATTCGAATGCCCAAGACGCCGGACGAATGCCCGCTCGATGGAGGTATCCGGCGTCCTTTCGGAGATGACGGGGCAGGCGATCTGGCGCAGAAGCGGCGTATCGGGCTGCTCAGCCAGCAGGCTGTCGTAGAGATCCAACATACCTCGCACCGTTGCATCGGCGCCTTCCGACACTTCGATGAAGCCGCTACGGTTCGGCAGATATTCGGTTTCGTCCGAGGGCCAGCCCGGCGACAAGGCATCCACCATCTGGCGGCAATGCCGGCGATAGTCCTGCCAGGCGTCGGCAGTCGTCATTTCCGGCATGGGGTTCGTCGTCAGGAATGCGTCAAGGGCCTCCACCGATCCAAGGGCAAAGGCCCCGCGAGGCAAGGGGGTAAGGAGATCGCGCGCAATGGCATTGCGCATCGGCACGAGCCGGCCCGCCCGATCGACAAAGCCCACTGTAACCACCGGAGCGACAATCTCCGGCATGCCATCCGCGCGCGAGGCAGCGTGCGAGCCCCTCCTTGCCGTCACCAGGGGCCAGAAGCGAACCGAAACAGTGCCAGCGCCATCCACGCCACGGAACAGCGTCTGCACAAGTTGTGCTGGCAGGCGTCCCGTCTTGAGTGCCTCGTTCGGCAGTTCCAAAAAGCGCTTTCGATCCGCCTCCCGAAAAGTCCCCTTGCCGATGGCGCCATCTGCAAGGGATGTCCGCCAATACCGAAGGACGTTGGAAAGGGATGGAGACATGAAGAACGGCCTTGGTGCGATTTTTCGAACACAAAAGATGAGCTTTCGCTTAAAATTCGCCCATATTTTGCCGGATTATTGACGGTTCGTAAAAAGGAGATCAAGTGACGCTCTCACTATTACGAGCCCGATTCAAAAGTTCCTCAGGCTTAGAAATACCTTGCGGTTCTGCGGATGAGCATGCGGATAGAAGCGATCATGGCCCAAAGCGGTTAGAGCTTCCCAGTCCTTTGCGAGGCGCCAACACCGTCCCGGCCAGGCGAAGGTGCGCTATCTCTCGCAAGGACANGGCCCAAAGCGGTTAGAGCTTCCCAGTCCTTTGCGAGGCGCCAACACCGTCCCGGCCAGGCGAAGGTGCGCTATCTCTCGCAAGGACAGCGTGAATCATAACATACTGGTATTGCTAAACAATTTTTAGATCTAACTCTAAGTCAATGACTTGATTTGGTCGACACCTGCCGGGATAGCTGCCGATCCGCACTTGGGCTTCGAATTTTGACGGCTGAACGTCAAGAATGAGGCGAACCATTATGCCTGACGGCTTCGGAATTCAGGGTTACCCACTCAACCTTCAAGTCATGCGCCCCCTTGCGCGGGCACAACTAACTTCCGCACCGGAAGCACCTTGCGACTGAACTTAGAATTCAGATAATCCAGTCGAACCACCGCGACCGGAGCGATGAAACATGTCCCATAATTCCAGTCACAAGGGGAATGAACAGACGCGACTAATCCCTCCCGCTTTCCTCGGTTTTTCCAGAAAGCAAGCGGCTGAAATAGAGGTCATTTTCCAGAAATTCGAACAGCAGGCCCCTGCCGAACGGATAGCCGCGCAACTCCGCTATTTCATTGCATCGCAACAGGAGGCGATTGAGGAACCGAAGCCCCTTCCGAATGCCGCTGCCAGTTCGAAAATTCAACAAAGGGCATGTGCGCAGAAAATTCAGAAGCTCGCCGAAGAGCTGCAGAAATTAATGCGCCAAGCAGGAGAGCCAACATTTGCGATCCTCGACCCTGGCGACCTCAGGTCTAATATTATCGGAAGCCTCGCCTTGACTGGCTGGACCAGGCGGGAACAGGATATTTGCATGCAGAGCGATGCCGAATGGCTTTCTTACATTGAGACGGGCACTAGCGCATTCAACGCCATCGACCATGGACTGGAACACCTCGCCAAGGCAGCCAGTAAGTGGCTCACCTACTTTGATATGGAGCAAGGCCGCCCCCCTTCCCTGTTACATGAGCTGATTTGCCAAGTAGTCCTTGCATGTGAAAGCTTACTCCCCCGGAGCGATTCAGGAAAATTGCCGGCAAGCTACAAACCTGCGGCCCCGAACTCAGTCGTATGCAGAACCTTGGCCATTGCGCTTGAGGCTCTCGACTGGGAAGCTCCCGCGAACCTACCGCAGGCAGTCCGGCGAGCGCTTGAGTTGCAAGATAAATTTTGGGCCAAGCTTGAAGCCCACGCAAATGCAGCACAGGGATTCAATGACCACAAATAATCAGATTTGCGCCAGAATTATGGTCAGCATCTCTTGATGCATCACCAGAATTTGACGCTAATAGACATAGCCGTTCAACTTTTTCGAAGGACGGTTCCATGCGCAGAAACGAAAATCCGGTTCCCCTCGCTTATTCCGTTCGTGACGCAGCAATCGTCACGAGCCTGAGCCGGCCTCGGATATACCAGCTCATTGCCGAGGGTAAGATCGAGACCCGCAAACTCGGTCGGCGCACTATTGTGCTTGCCGAAAGTCTGCGCAGACTTGTCGAAGAAGGCTGCTAAAGGATGAGCCAGGCAGCCCGCGCAAGCCAATCGGATATCAAGCGAGCAGTCACTGCTGTCGCAGCTGCTGGACTGCCCATCGCCAAAGTGACTGTCGATAGAGACGGCAACATCGCCATCTACTCGACAGTCACAGAAACCGAAGGAAAGCCCTCAGGATGGGAAGACGTGGAAGACCGAAGCTGAACCTATTGCTTCCGCAATACGTCAGCCAATTCGTTGACCGCCATGGACGAAGCCGATTCCGCTTCAGGCGAACCGGGTGGGCGCCAAAATACGCTCAGCACGAGCCTGGTACAGTCGAATTTACCCAAGAATACAGGACCTGGCAGGATCGAGGCAAAATATCCATGGCCCAAGCCGGCATCATCCCTGGGTCGTTCGACGACCTCATTGTCAGGTTCTACGAAAGCCGCAACTGGAAAGAGATCAGAGCCTCCACCCGAGAACAGTACCGTGGCCAGTTGGACCGTTTTCGGAAGCAGCATGGGCATCGCCCGGTCGCGACAGTCCGTACTCGGCATATCCAGATAATTCTCGATGGCATGATCGAAACTCCTGTTGCCGCAAACAATCTACGCAAACGCTTAAAACAGCTTATGAATTTTGCGATCAGCGAGGAATTTCGTACGGATAATCCGGTTCTTGCGACACGCGCACTGAAGGTGCGAAGTGCTGGCTTTCCGGATTGGAGCGAAGAGGACATTGCGCGTTTCGAAGCCACACACGAAATCGGTAGCAAAGCGCGAGTGGCGTTCGACCTTGCGCTTTTCACAGCTCAGCGGAAGGCTGACATCCGCTTGATGGGGCCTTCAGATATCGTACGTGGCAAAATCAAGGTCAGACAGGAGAAGACAGAGAAGGAACTCCTAATTCCCTTGCATCCGTGCCTTGCAGCCTCACTTATGAAAATTCCCGGCAGCCAGGAAACTTTCATTCAGAACAACAAGGGTCAGCCTTACACTATCGATAGCTTTGGGATGTGGTTCAAGCGACGATGCCTCGAAGCTGGCATCAAGGGTAAATCCATGCACGGCTTACGAAAATCTGCAGCCCGGCGCTTGGCTGAAGTTGGCCTTTCAAACCAGATAATTAAATCGATCACCGGCCACTCTAGCGATGCAGAAGTCGCCCGCTATACTGCTGGTGCGCGGCAGGCACGCATGGCCGAAACCGGAATCGGAGCGCTTGATTTGGCTAACCTGACCGCGTAGTTTTGTCTAACCAACCCGGAGGTTCTTGAAAATGCACCACATATTGAATGTTGTGGTGAGCCCTGCTGGGTTCGAACCAGCGACCTACTGATTAAAAGTCAGTTGCTCTACCGACTGAGCTAAGGGCCCCCGAAGCCGCTGTGCGGTTTTGGTGGAGGGTCACCTAAGGGCATGACGGGGCTTGGTCAAGCGCGCGTGTAGCTGGTTTAGCGTCAAACCTGTGAGTGGATCGCGCCAGCGGCCCGCAATGCGGCTGGCCGGGGCCAGCACGAAGGCACGTTCGCGGAAGGCCGGGTGCGGGAGGACGAGGCAGGTTTCGTCGTCATCCTGGGCAAAGCTGCCTCCGTTCCACAGCACGATATCGAGGTCGAGTACGCGCGACTGCCAGGCCTGCCCGCGGCGACGACGGCCGAATTCGTTTTCGATCGCGGCGAGCCGGGCCAGCATCGCGGGCGGCTCAAGGCCGCTTTCGACGAGCGCCACGGCGTTGACGTACCGCCGGCGCGAGGGGCCGAGCGGCGGCGTCTCGATCCGCGGCGAGACGGCGACGACCTGGCCCGTCC
>NZ_JALHLF010000077.1 GCF_022832435.1 Novosphingobium organovorum
CCTTCACGCTCTCACCTCGCAACGCGACCGAGGCCGGACGCTTACGATTAGAAAACGCTAACCTTGCTTTTCAAGGCCTTGCGCCGTTTCGATTGGGATTTTCTCGCGCTTTCAAAGCGTGGCGTTGGTTCATAGAGGCGATAGGAGCCAAAATAGTGTGGTCATCGCGCCCGAGCCTGTATCCACTCGATCACTCCCACACCCGCGCGCGCGCATCTCCGAGACTTCCTATCTCGTTATCGAAAAGGCGAGCCGCGCGAGCTGCGCTTAAACTGCTCTCCGTGGTTCTTGGCGAACGGCCGCTTTTGAGTTCGCTTGTGGATCCGTTGAATGTCTAGAATGGGTCGGAATGGATTGGCAATAATGATGCGATTTTAGCTGGCTGGCCCCTTTACGACAACACCAACTCTGCAGTCATACGAGCGGCTGCTTCAAGGCCCAGCGTCTAATATGACAACAGCTTGAGCTCGGCGCATCGCGTAATTCGCTCAGGTGACCTGAATAAGGCGAGCCCACACCCATCGTACAGGAATCAGCCACGTCTGCTCGGGA
The DNA here is from genome assembly GCF_022832435.1 of Novosphingobium organovorum. Lineage (GTDB taxonomy): Bacteria > Pseudomonadota > Alphaproteobacteria > Sphingomonadales > Sphingomonadaceae > Novosphingobium > Novosphingobium organovorum. Next base: position 553 of record NZ_JALHLF010000077.1, read on the forward strand.
ACTATGCTGGCATCATGAGTCGCCCGACCCTCAGCCTTGCCACCATTGCGCTCAACCGCTTCGGGCTCGGAGCAGGGGAAGGCGATGCCGTGCGTGGCGATCCGAGGCGCTACCTGCTCGATCAGTTCGACCGGTTCGATGTGGCACCGGCAGGCTTTGCCCATTTGCCCGACGGCGGCAGGCTGGTGACGCAGTACTTCGCCGATCGGCGCGATATGCGCCAAGCAATGAGCTCCACCCGCCGATCTGGCAATACTTCCAGCAAATCGCCGCCTAGCGACGATCAAGTCGCGCTGCGGCGCGACTATATGCAGGAAGCGCTGGCGCTGTATCGGCAGGCCGCCCAAGCGCGGATGGCCAGCGCGGTGGCGACTTCGGCGCCCATGGTCGAACGCATGGTCCACTTTTGGTCAAACCATTTCTGTGTTTCGGCCGACAATCCCCAAATGCAGGCTCTGGTCGGAGAGTTCGAGCGCGATGCGATCCGGCCGCATGTTCTGGGCAGATTCGAGGACATGCTGCTGGCGGTGGAACAGCACCCGGCCATGCTGCTCTACCTGAACCAGGCGCAGTCAGTCGGCCCCAACAGCCCGGCGGCTGAGAAGGCCGCCAAGCGCAACCCGAATCGCAACCGCGGGCTCAACGAAAATCTGGCACGCGAGATAATGGAGTTGCACACCCTTGGCGTACGATCGGGATATACCCAGGCCGACGTTACGGAATTCGCACGCGCGCTGACCGGCTGGACCGCATCGGGCGTCGATGGCGACATGTCCGGCGATCCGATGGTCTTCCGGTTTCGCCCATCCCAGCATGAGCCCGGACAGCGCAAAATCCTGGATCGAACTTATGACCAGTCCGGCACCAGTCAGGGGGGGGCTGCGCTGGCCGACTTCTCCGCGGCCCCGCAAACAGCTGTCCACATCGCGACCAAGCTTGCCCGTCACTTCGCCGGCGACATTCCGCCACAACCGCTAGTTGACAGGCTCACCACCACCTTCACGCATAGCAAGGGCGACCTGCCCACACTTTACCACGCCCTGATCGAAAGTCCCGAGGCTTGGGTTCCCGAAGCTGTGAAATTTCGTACTCCCTGGGAATGGACCGTCGCCTCGTTGCGCTTGCTCGGGCCGGACGCGCTGGCGCAGAACCAGGCGGTCAATATCCTCAAGCAGCTTGGTCAGCCGATGTGGAAGCCTGGATCACCCGCCGGTTGGGACGACCTTGCCGCCAGCTGGGCAGGTCCCGACGCGCTGCTTCGCCGTGTCGAGTTCGCCCAGCGCCTGGCTGCCCGGTCCGGGGATCGGATCGATGCCCGAACGGCAGGGCCTCAGCTCCTGCCCGGATCGTTGAGCGCCGCTACGGCCGATCAGGTCGCGCGGGCCGAAAGCCCCGTCACCGCTTTGGCGCTACTGTTGGTTTCGCCTGACATGTTGAGGAGATAGCATGATCAGATCCCTCGATCGACGCGGCTTCATCGGCCGGGCCGCACTGATTGCCGGTGTTGCGTTCGTACCGCGGATCGCCTTCGCGATCGTACCGACGGACCGCCGCTTCATCTTCATCATCCAACGCGGTGCGGCCGATGGGCTGAATATCGTCGTGCCTTATGCCGATCCGGCTTATCGTGCGCTGCGCGGCGCTCTGTCCATCGATCCCACGGAGGCAACCAAGCTCGACGGCACTTTTGCGTTGCATCCCGCGATGTCCACGATTGGCGGAATGTACGGAGAGAACCAGGCGCTATTCGTCCACGCCGTGGCCTCCCCCTATCGCGACCGTTCACATTTTGACGGGCAGAACGTGCTCGAGACCGGCGGCAGCAAGCCCTACGCAATAAAGGACGGCTGGCTCAACCGGCTGGCTAGTTTGGTGGCAGGACCACACGAAGCGGCTATCGCGCTGGCACCGACAATTCCGATGGCGTTACGCGGCAGCACACCGGTGACTTCATACGCGCCCTCAAATTTCCATGAACCCTCTGACGATCTGATCGCGCGCGTGGGCCAACTCTATGATGCGGATGAGCAACTCCATCCGCTATGGTCGGCAGCGCTTGATGCCCGGACGATCGGCGAAGGCGTGACCAAAGAAAAGGGAGCGGCGGCGCTCGGTTCCCTGACCGCGGCGTTCCTGACCAAGCCTGAAGGTCCGCGCATCGCCATGGTGGAGACCGCAGGGTGGGACACTCACAATGCGCAGGAGGGGCGGTTGGCAGCACAGCTCAAGTCGCTCGATGCGCTGGTCGCGGCGCTGCGTACCGGGATGGGGGCGGACTGGAGCAAGACCACCGTACTTGTCGCCACCGAGTTCGGTCGCACGGCCGCGGCGAATGGCACGGGCGGTACCGACCATGGCACCGGTTCGGTGGCGATGCTTCTCGGTGGCGCGGTACGAGGGGGGCGTGTTGTCGCGGACTGGCCGGGCTTGGCTACCGCGAGCCTTCTGGATGCACGCGATCTCAGACCCACCAATGCTCTCGATGCGATGATTGCCGGTGCTGCGGCTGAAAGTCTGGCACTGGATCCCGAACTAGCCGGTCGACGCATATTCGCCAGCATCTCGCAGCGACCAATAACCGGCCTGATCGCCTGAAATTTAAACATGGCTGAACCCTATGGGCGAGACTTAGCGCTAGGTACGCCCTCAGCATAGCGGCGTTTATTGACCGATGCCTTTGCCAACATAGCGGTCCATCCGCATTCGGAGCGCGAATTTTGATCATTGAGCGACCGGCAAGGTAACTTCGCCCTGCTGCGCATGGATTGCCTGGGCTTCATCGATATCTATCACGAGCGGATCAAGTGCTCCCACGTGAAGGACGCGGAGCGGCGTCTCTCGGCGCGTTCGGGCGTTTACGGTGGCTACCGGGGCTGGGTCGAACGCTGGGCCAGTTCCGCTCTCTGGGCGATGGACGGGTTGATTTCGGCGGAATCTTCTCGCCCATGGCACACTACGATTTCGCCGGCGATGACGGATCGGCCAATCCTGATTCTCGCCATATGGGCATCGCCTGCGGCCTGACTTTGAGGTTCTGAATTCGGTGTCCCGACGCTGGGCGGCCCGAATCCGACTGGGCGTGCCCGATCAGGTCCCGGATGGCTCCGATGGTCTGGTAACCTTTCCGGCATGGTGTCCTAGCGCTAGGGCTGACAGGTCCTCCTCCGCGCTGGACATTACCCCGATGGTCAACACTTCGTCGCAGCCTTCGCCGCACACGTAGCCATGGCCCATGCCCGAATCGATGTAGATAGATTCGCCCGCCTGCAGCGTGATCGGATCGTAGAATTCGGTGTGCACCACAAGCACGCCTTCTACGACATAGATGAACTCCTCGCCTGAATGGCGGACAAGCTCGCCGAATTCGTCGATCGATTTCGCGTGGAGACGGGTGATCACCGGGACCATCCGTTTGTTCCTCAATTCGGTGCAGACGTAATAGTAATCGTAATTGGGCGTGTTGACGCGCACCGCGTTGTCCAGCGTGCCGATGCTGCGCCGTCCCAGGACGGGGGAAGGCGCGGAGGGGCTGGTGTCGTCCGCGAAGAGATCGGCCATGGACATGTTGAGACGTTCGCCCAGCTGCTGGAGCTTGTCGTAGGTCAGCGACAGACGGTCGTGTTCGACTTTCGAAAGCGTGGACACCGGTATGCCGCAGTGCTGGCTCATCTCCTTGAGCGTCCAGCCGTTGCGCGTTCGAATATCCGTGATCACGGACCCCAGGCTCCGCCTCTGCCCCGCCATGTTCAGCCTTTCCGCGTCCTTTGTGGCGATATTGCCGATCAGGACGAAATTTTCTCATCAGACAAGACCGCCTTTAGCATCAATGCACCACATCGTGCAACGCGGGCTCTGCGCCTAGCATAAAGCGCTGTTTTAGTTTGATTTTATCGCCTAATTCGGAGTGGCTGCCGGAATTTGTAAGTCCAGCAAATTCTGTCCAAAGGGCATGTTTCGCGATCCTAAATGGAAAAATAATTTCTAATCAGGATTTTTTGTGACATGTCTGTTGCAGGCGAAGCGAATCAGGATGCTACGATGCAAGCGCAGTACGATGTTGTGGTGGTAGGGGCCGGAATCGCCGGTGCCGGCGTCGCGGCGGATCTTTCCCGCGATCACCGCGTCGTGCTGCTGGAACAGGAACCGCAGCCGGCGATGCACGCTACCGGGCGGTCGGCCGCGCTGTTTTCCGAAATCTACGGTAACGCCTGTATTCGTGCGCTTTCGCAGGCCAGCCGCGGGTTCTTTCTGGATCGCGACGAAGAACCCGCATTTGTGACACCGCGCGGTTGCATCCATATCGCGCGACAGGACGAACTGGCGGGTATCGAGGCCCTCGCGTCCGAGCCTTCAGTCGCACCTTTCGTGACCGCCCTCAACGGTGACGAGGTCCGCGCGCTGGTGCCCGTTTTATTCCCCGGTGTGGTCGTTGCCGCCCTGTCGGAAAACCATTCCTACGATCTCGACGTCGATGCCATCCATCAGCATTTCCTGCGGCAGATGCGCGGCAATGGCGGCGTGCTGCACTGTTCCTCGCCCGTTACCCGTTGCATGCACGACGGTAGGGCCTGGACGGTCCACGCGGGTGATCGCGTTCTGCGCGCCCCGATCGTGATCAACGCCGCGGGTGCCTGGGGCGATGTCCTTGCGAAGATGGCCGGCGCGCAGCCGGTGGGACTGCAGCCGAAGCGGCGCACCGCGGTGATCGTCGATCCGCCGCAGGGTGTTGACTCGGCCAAGTGGCCAGCGGTGATCCACATCGGCGAAAAGTTCTACTTCAAGCCCGAGGCCGGAAAGATCCTGATGTCTCCCGCCGACGAGACACCAGTCGATCCGCACGACGCTTATCCTGACGAACTCGATGTCGCCATTGCCGTGGACCGGGTGCAGCAGGTAGCCGATATTGCGGTGCGCCGGGTCGAGCACAGCTGGGCTGGCCTGAGGACTTTCGCGCCCGACAAGACGCCAGTAGTCGGCTACGATTCGCGCGTTCCCGGCTTCTTCTGGCTGACCGGGCAAGGCGGCTACGGCATCCAGACCGCGCCTGCCCTGTCCGAACTTGCCGCATCGCTGGTCCGCCGTCGGGGCATTCCCGATGCTCTGGCCGCTGCGGGCGTCACCCAAGCCGAACTGGCTCCGGCGCGCTTCCAGGCGCCCGGCGGCGCATCGTCGCAACCCGAAACATCATACGAACCGATCAACGGTCAAGCGTCACGCTGAACAGGGAGTTCAATCCATGCCTGCTCCGTTTCGAATGAAGTCATCCGTTTTCTTTCTCGCCGGAGCAGGGCTCGCCGCCCTGACCGTGCCACTGTGCGCCCAGGCCAAGGAGGCGGATGGAACCGCCGCCGAGATCGTGGTCACCGCGACCCGTCGCAGCGAACGCCTGATCGATGCGCCGCAGTCCGTCACCGCGGTGACCGCCCAGGATCTGAGCAAGCTCAACGCGACGAAGTTTTCCGACTTCGCAAATACCGTGCCGGGCCTGCAGTTCACCACGCAAGGGCCGGGATCGACCTCGATCACGATGCGCGGCGTGACGGCGGGTGCGGACATCGGCGCGACCGTGGGCATCTATGTCGACGATGTGCCTTACGGTTCCAGCTCGTCCTTCGCCAAGGCGCCGACGCTGGCGCTGGATGCGGGGCTCTACGATTTGCAGCGGGTCGAGGTGCTGCGCGGGCCGCAAGGCACGCTCTATGGTTCCGCGTCCATGGGCGGCGTGCTCAAGTACGTGACCAACCTGCCGTCGTTGACCGAGTTCGGCGGATCGGCGCAAGTGGGCGTGGGGACGATCCATGACGGCGCCACGGACTATAATGTCGCCGCTACGGTGAACTCGCCGATCGTGACGGACAAGGTCGCGGTGCGGGCCACCGGCTTCTATTCGCGTACCGGCGGTTTCATCGACAATCTCTATTCTGGCCAGAAGAATGTCGATCGTTCGGAAATCTACGGCGGGCGTGTCGACGTGCTACTGCAACCCGTGGACGATCTGTCCATCCGCCTGACCGGCTTCGGCCAGAACATCAGCCGCGATGGCATGCTCTACGGCGAATATACGCTCGATGGCGATGCGGTGAACGGGGCGCTGGATCAGGATCATCCGCTGGACGAAGGGTTCAACTCAAAGTTCCGGATGGTAAGCGGCACTGTTTCCTATGATTTCGATGTGGCGACGCTCGTTTCGGTAACCAGCTACCAATGGGTGCGTAACGCGATCCAGACGGATTATTCGTCTCTCTATGCCCCGATCCTGCAATCGATCGGGCTCGACGCTTATGGCGTCAGCTTTCCGGATACCGAACGCACGGACAAGTTTACGCAGGAGGTCCGTCTCGCCTCGGCGTCCGAAAAGCCCATCGAGTGGCTCGTGGGCGGGTTCTACACGCACGAGACCAGCGAATCGCATCAGGTTCTCTATGCCTATGACGCGGACTTCCTCCCGATCACCTCGCTCAACCTCGCCGACGCGTATATTCCCAGCACTTACGAGGAATATGCCGCATTCGGGGACGTGACCATCCATCTGACCTCGGCCCTGGCCGTAACCGGTGGCCTGCGCTATGCGCACAACAACCAGACCTTCGAACAGATCGCCACCGGTCTGCTGCTCGGCTCGGCAGCCAAGCGCAAGTCCAGCGAAAGCGTCGTAACCTATCTGGCCAACGGCCGCTACGCGATCAGCCCCAACGTCAATGCCTATGTCCGGTTCGCGACGGGGTATCGCCCTGGCGGACCGAACTACCAGGCGGTTGACCCGGTGACCGGTAACAATCTGGCCAAGGAAAGCTACGAGTCCGATTCGCTCAAGAGCTACGAAGCCGGGATCAAGGCGGAAACGCCCGATCACACCTTCGGCATCGATGCTTCGGTCTATTTCATCGACTGGAAGAACATCCAGATCGCGACGGCCGTAAGCGGTATTTCGGTGATCGCCAATGGCGGGGCCGCCCATATCAAGGGCGCGGAACTGACCCTGACCGGACGCCCGGACGGCAACCTGATGGTAACCGGCGCCTTCGCTTACAACGATGCCTACCTGACCGAGGATGTGGAGGCGCTGGGGGCGGTGTCAGGGGACCGGCTTCCCAATTCCGCACACTTCACCAGCACCATCAACGCGGACTGGACGTACAATGCCAGCGATCTGAAACCATCGCTGGGCGGTACCCTGCGTTATGTCGGCAAGCGTAATGCCAGCTTCGATCTCAACACCGGATTTCCGCAGTACAACCTGCCGGACTATGTGGTGGTCGACCTGCGTGCGGGCTTTACCCTAGGGCCGGTGGAAACGCAGCTCTACGTCCACAATCTGTTCGATGTGCGGGGGCAATTGAGTGCCAACACCTCGTCGGCCGCCTACGGTGGTCCGGCACGGATCTCGTTGCTCCAGCCGCGCACGATCGGCATCAGCGCCACGACGCGTTTTTGAACGTGACGGCATCGGCAGGAACACCGACGATGACCGCTGCGGACATCTCCCTGGACTATCCCAGTCGCGGCCGGGCACGCTTCGCGCAAGTCGTGCTCGGCGCGGTGGGGCTGGTCGGCGCGATCGACCTGGCCCTCGTGCCGATGCTGATCGAGCCGATCCGACTTGAACTCGATCTCAGCGATGTTCAGGTCGGCTTGGCCAATACCACGGTCTTTGCCATCGCAACTGGTCTCGCCAGTGCGCCCTCTGGCATGCTGGCGGACCGCATCGTGCGCAAGCGCCTGCTGGTTTGCGCCGTGCTGATGTGGGTCGCCGCGCTGCTGCTGATCGCTTTCGCGCAGGGCATGGCGTTACTTGTCTGTGGCAAACTGCTGATGGGGACGGCCAGTGCCATCGCCCTGCCGACGGCACTTTCGATGCTTTCGGACTATTTCGTGCCCGAACGCCGCGCAATGGCGACCTCGACATATGCCTTCGGGCAATTGCTTGGGACGGCGGCCGCCATATTCCTGGGCGGGTACGGCTTTTCCTGGCTGGGCCGATGGGCAGCGCGCGATCCTTCCGCTCTTTTCGGACTGTCGCCATGGCGCATGGTCTTCGTGCTCTTCGCGCTGGGGGCCACGCTGCTGATCCCGGCACTGGCGTCGCTGCGCGAGCCCAGCCGCAAGGAAGTGCAGCAGGCCGGCGGCGGCACATTGAAGGAGCTGTGGTCCTACCGCGCCTTTCTGCTGCCCCTTTATGCAGGCCTCGCCTGCCTGGTCGGCCTGTCCACCGAGATCACGACCTGGACGACGCCGGCGCTGATCCGCCTTTACGACCTGCAGCCCGGCGACTTTGCCGGCTGGTACGGGACGATCCAGTTCGCCACCGGCGTGATCGGCGTCCTGATGTCGGGCAAGCTGGCGGAACTGGCTCGGCGCAGGGGCGGTCAAAGCGGGATGATGCTGCCCGCCGCGATCGGAGCGCTGCTGTGCGCGCCGGCCGCATGCATGGCATTGGCGCCGAGCGTGTTCGGCTTCGCGACGTTGCTGACCATCTATTGCCTGGCCTATGCACCGGCGATGATGGTGCCGGTGATCGCCATCAATTTCCGCATTCCCAATGAATTGCGTGGGCTCGCGTTTGGCCTCAACGTCGTGTGCGTGGCGGTGGCGACCGCGATTTCCGCACCGCTCGTCGCGCAGGTCAGCCAGTGGCTGGGCGGCGAGCACATGCTGGGCCGCGCGATGGCAGGCGTTGGCGTCCCCTTCGCCCTGGCCGCCGCGCTCTGCTTCTGGTTCGCATCGCGATCGTCCGTTTCCCCGGCCGACGCCGATAGTCGCCCCAACTCTGGACTGATACCACGAGAGGATCTGACATGACCTTTGAAACCACGCACAGCCGGTTCGACGAAGCCGCTATCGATGCAATCTTCGCCGCGCTGGACCAGGGCAGCAAGCCGGGCGCGGCTGTGGCCGTGGCCATCGGCGGGACGCCGGTCTACCGCAAGGGTTTCGGCCTTGCGAGCATGGAACTGCCGGTCCTGCTGAGCCCGACCATGCGCATGCGCATCGGCTCGACCACGAAGCATTTCGCGTGCCTGGCCTTCATGCTGCTGTGCGAGGACGGTCTCGCCTCGATCGAAGATCCGGTGGAAAAGTACGTTCCCGAAGTCCACCCTGTGGCCCACGGCGTCACCATGCGCCAGCTCATGGGCCATACTAGCGGTCTGCGCGACATGCTGTCCGTGACGATGTTCAGCAACGGCACCGGCGCGCCGGTGAGCGATGCGCAGATGGTGGAATACTACCGCACCATCGATGATGTCGATTTCGCACCGCAAACGGACTGGAGCTACAACAACGGCGCCTACATGCTGCTGACCGCGGCAATCGAGCGCTTGAGCGAACAGCCGCTGGAAACCGTGCTGCGCGATCGGATCTTCCTGCCGATCGGCATGAACGATACGCTGCTGCGGCGGTGGGATACCGATTTCGTCGGTAACAGCGCCATGCTGCACATGATCGATGGCAAGGGCGGCTTCACGCGCGATCACATGGGCATGGAGATCACCGGCGCGGGCGGCATGGCCTCGACGATGGATGACATGCTGCTGTGGCTCAAACACATGGACGCGCCCTTCGTCGGCACCGCCGAGACGTGGAAGCTGATGCGCGAGCCGCAGACCCTGACCAACGGAACCATCACCGGTTACGGGTTCGGCCTGATGACCGTGCCCTATCGCGGGGTCACGACGGTGCAGCATGGCGGCGGCGTGATTGGCGGCAATTCCCAGATGATCAAGGTGCCGTCAGCGGGGCTCGACATTTCCGTTGCCGTCAACCGCGCCGATGCCAGTGCCGCGGACCTATCCAACCAGATCATCGATCTGATGGTGGAGGGACTCACGCCGGAACCGGAGAAAAGCGAGGCGGAGCCGGTCGAAGGGCTATACGTTTCTCCCACCAGCGGGCGGGTGGTCGAACTTGTCGCCAATGACGGGATGCAACTGTTCTCCTACGATGGCGCACCGGGCCTCCCGGTCCAGCCTGACGAAGAGGGCGTATTGCAGGTTCCCCCGGCGATGCGCTTCATGCAGACGAGTTTCGCGCCGGGTGACGGCGCGGGCACGTTCCATGAATTCGGCAAGAGCGATATAATGGAGCGCGTCGAACCGGATCCGGGCGCTGCTTTGGGCGAGCGCACCGGCGTCTATCGCGCCGAAGGTATCGGCGCACGGGCAACGATCACTGAGGGCGAGGAGGGGCCACGCCTGTTCGTCGAAGGGCGTCATGGCAAGGCGTGTTATACGCTTGCCCCGCTGAACGGGTCGATCTGGCGTGCAACGGCGATGGGTGCCTTTTCCATGCTGGCCGGCGCGGTAACGTTCGCGCCGGACGCCAAATCCTTCGAGATAACCTTCACGCGCATGCGGCACTTGCGCTTCACACGCGTCTGATACGCCGGAGGATCAGCAATGACACAGCCTCTCATCACACAGCCGCCGCTTCCCGCCTTCCTGGCCACGCTGGTGACCGAAACCAATACCTTCGCGCCTATCCCAACCGGGCTGGCCTCGTTTGAGGAAACCCATTGGACCCGGCGTGATGCCAGCCTTACTGATCCGCAGGGAATGGGCTCAACCGCGCGTCTCTTTCGCGAACTGGCCGAGGCCGACGGACGCGCGGTGATCGAAAGCATCGCCGCGTTCGCGCAGCCCGCCGGGCCGACCGTGGCGCCGGTCTATGCCATGCTGCGTGGCCATATCCTGGAGGATCTGCGCGCGGCTGGGCCGGTCGGCATGGTGCTGCTTGGCCTGCACGGCGCGATGATCGCCGAAGGGTGCGACGATTGCGAAGGAGACATCATCGCCGCCGTGCGCGAGATCGTCGGCCCGGACGTACCGATCGGCGTGGAACTGGATCCCCATTGTCACCTGACGCAACGCATGGTTTCCGCTGCGGATGCGGTGGTCATCATGAAGGAGTATCCTCACACCGACTGGGACGACAGGGCACGCGAACTCTACGCGATCTGCTCTGCCGCGGCTGCGGGCGACGCGAGGCCGGTCTCGGCCATGTTCGATTGCCGGATGGTGGGCTTCTATCCCACGACGATGGAGCCGATGGCCGGTGTGGTCCGCGCGCTCAAGGCGGCGGAGCGGGAAGCCGGCGTGCTCTCGGTCAGCCTAGCGCATGGTTTCCCCTGGGGCGATCACCCGGACATGGGCACGCGCGTCCTTGTAATCACGGATGGCGACGAGGCGCTGGCGGCGCGGACGGCTGAGCGTCTGGGGCACACGATCTATGCCCTGCGCGATACCCTGCTGCCGAAACTGGCCTCCATCCCTGATGCCATCGCCAAGGCCGGGCGGCTGGAAGGCCTAGTGGTCATGGCCGATACGGCCGATAATACCGGCGGTGGCGCACCGGGCGATACCACCCACTTGCTGCAGGGGCTGCTGGAAGCGGACATCGGGCCGGCCGTGTTCGGTGCGATCTACGATCCGGGCGCGGTCCGTGTCTGCATGGAAGCGGGCGAAGGCGCAAGGGTGTGGCTGCGCGTTGGTGGCAAGCTGGGCATGACCTCCGGAGACCCGCTCGACGTCGAAGTCGAGGTGGTGAAGGTGGTTCAAGACCACCAGCAGAGCTTTTCCGGCAGTGTGTCGTCATTCGGACCTTCAGCCTGGGTGCGGATCGGCCGGATCGACGTGGTGCTCGTGTCCGTGCGTTCGCAGGTATATGGCCGGGATGCTTTTACGGGGCTTGGCATCACGCTGGAAGACAAGCGGATCGTCGCGGTCAAGTCCAGCGAGCACTACCGGGCAGATTTCGGGCCCATCGCCGATCACGTCATCCCGGTGGCGACGCCCGGCGCGATCCAGATGGACTTCGTGGGCCTGCCCTATCGCAACAAGCGCGATCTGGACTTCCACCCCCGTGTCGCCGATCCGCTGGGTTTGGACGCAGCCTGATGGGTATTGACCGGCCTTTGCGTGTTTTCGTTGCCGGGCTGGCGCACGAGACCAACAGTTTCTCGCCCTTGCCGACCAGCATGCGCAATTTCGAAGATGACGTGTGCTATCGCCCGCCTCTGGAAAAGGGGCGGGCGGCGGCGCTCGAATTTCCGGGATATGGCGACGCGCTGGCCGTGGCGCGGCAGGCGGGCGACGAGGTGGTGGAAGGTCCATGCTTCTGGACGCAGCCGTCCGGCCCGGTATCGGCGCCGGTCTATGCCGAATTGCGCGATGCCATCCTGGAGAGCCTGCGATTGGCGGGACCGGTCGACTTGGTTATCCTGAACCTGCATGGCGCGATGCTGGCGCAAGGGACGGACGATCCGGAAGCCGATGTGCTGGCCCAGGTGCGCAGTGTGGTCGGGCCGGACGTGCCGGTCGGTGCCCTGCTGGACCTGCACGGCAACGTTTCGCTGGCGATGATCGAAAGCGGCGCGGTGCTGGTCGGGGTAAAGGAATATCCGCATACCGATTACCGTGAACGGGCGGTCGAACTTCACGCTCTGCTTTGCGAAGCGGCGCCTGGCGACGTGTCTTTCGCCAGTACCTTGCGCACGATCCCCTCGCTCAGCCTGCAAGGGACGACCGAGGCGCCGATGCGCGAACTCGTGGCCTACCTGCAGTCGCTTGAGCAGGCGCAGGGCTCAGGTATTCGCTCCGTTACCCTGATGCATGGCTTTCCCTGGGCCGATTGGGAAGCGACGGGAGGCAGCGTAATCGTTGTTTCGCAGGACCTGTCCCCCGCCGAGGCCGATGCCGTCGCGGATGACATCGCCGCGCGCTTCCGCGCCATCGTAACCGGCGCGCCGGTCGAGCGTCTGGTCGTCGTCGAGGCTGTCGGCGATGCACTGGCGAGCGCGCCGGGAAACGGGCCGGTCGTTATTGCGGACAGTTCGGACAATCCGGGCGGCGGCGCGGCTTGCGACAGCACCTACCTGTTGCACGAACTGGTCGCGCGCGATTGTCGCAATGCCGCGCTGGGCATGATCTGGGATCCTCAGGCGGCCCGCCTCGCCGCCGATGCCGGTGTCGGCGCTCGGCTCATGCTGCGCATCGGTGGCAAGGTCGGGCCACTGTCCGGCCCGCCGGTTGATCTTGAGGCGCAGGTACTGTGCGTGCGCGAGGATGCCTGTCAGTGCTTCTTCTCCGATGTTCCCAGCGCGCCGCTGGGCCTGGCCGTGGCGCTGCGCGTGGGCGGGATCGAGATCGTCGTCAATTCGATCCGCCAGCAGGTCTTCTCGCCCGAGTGCTTTACGCAGATGGGGATCGATCCGGCGAGCAAGGACATCGTCGTCGTCAAGTCCAGCCAGCACTTTCGCGCGCGCTTCGATCCGCTGGCGCGCCGCACGATCTATTGCAATGCGCCGGGCTCGCTCAATGTCGATCTGGCGCAGATGCCCTATCGGCGCCTGCGCCTTATCGTCGGCAATTCGGCCTTTGCGATAGACCGACCGGTTATCCGGGCGCATTGGCCCGATGTTACAGAAAAAGAAGGAAATACGGTATGACAGTTCCGTCCAGCCTGCCGCTTTCGGTGACGCGCAAGGCGGGCCCTTTCGTGTTCGTCTCCGGCCAGCTCGCCATTATTGAGGGCAAGCTTGCCGATGGCGATGTCGCGGTTCAGACCGACCTTGCCATCAATGCGATTGCCCGGCACCTCGAACCATACGGTCTGGGGCTCGGGGATGTCGTCCGGACCGGGGTCTGGCTGACACGGACGGAAGACTTCTCCGCGTTCAACGAAGCCTATGCGGCGCGCTTCGCCGATCCCTATCCCACCCGTTCGACGGTGATCAGCGGCCTGGCGCTGTCCGGCGCGCTGGTGGAGATCGAGGCGGTCGCGCTGTTGCCCTGACCTTAGCCGGGGAGGCGCGCGCGATTGGCGCGGCGCATCCACTGGACCAGGCCGGGATCGGTCCGAAGCGCGGCGGAGAGTGGATTGCGACGGCCCATGTGTCCGACATGGGCGATCGGGCGGCCCTCACCATCGGTTCGCGGGAACAGCGGCAGCAGGCTTGGCTTGTGCGCATCGCCATGCCGGGGGCTGGCTCAGGCCAGCGAATATTGCGCGATGAGGTCCAGAGAATCACTGTCGCCGAAGCTCTCGAACAAGGCGGCACCGGTGCGCGAATAACCAGACGCTGCTACGGCCTGGCCGCGTTGACACCGTTTCCGGTTTTGCCAGAAGTTGGTTCGCGCATCGTACCCCCGTCGTCGTCGGTTCGCTGTCCGAGGTCCTTTCGCAATTTATCCATCGCGGTTCGTTTTCGCCTTCACAATCACCAAGAACCGGCACGTGCAGGACCAATTGCCCCCGTAGGAGTCCTTGCGTGTCAGGCCACGGTTAAGCGCTGCTTGCCGCCCACGAACGTGTGCAGGGCCTTTACGTTTGGCATCGGTTGTTAGCAGGTTGCGGTCGAAGATCGCCAATTCCGCGTAATAGCCCCGACGCGATCCTCCATGAACCCGGCATAGGCGGTTTCGCGGGTATTCGCGGCGAAGCCATACCGCGTGTCAGCAGGAGTGAAAATCGGCTATCCCGAGGACATGCTCGACTATTCGCGTGCCGCCGATGCTATCCCGGGCTTCGAATACAAGATGCTTGAGGAGGCTTCGGTGATGTGACCGCTCTCCTGTGTGGATCGTTCCAGACCCACCTTCGCACATCAATGCCGTCGGGGGGCGGTCACATCATCAAAACCCATCGGGACCATCGGCGCAATCTCGGTATTCTACGCGGTCTACATCCAAAAACGTGAACTTAAGTGTGCTTGTGTCGGTGGCAATTCGAACGTTCCGTTGGGCTTTGTCTCGTTGACCGAAAATGTGATGATGGTGATCATGGGCCTGTGGATTCTCCTTGCATAGCGTCCGTACCAGGACCTGGTTGGCACCCTTTAGGAAAACGGCGCTTTTGCTGACTTGGTTGTCGTGCAAAGTTTGGTGTGAGGCTCTTTTTGATCGCGCTGCGATGCCAAAAGGCCACGATCAAATAGCTCTTGGGAGGGCCATATTTTGCACAGTCATCCCTGATGTCGGCATCGAGCGGCGCAGCGACCGAGCCCAGTGAATTGCGTGTTCTGCCGCGCCAGGGCCTTGCGCTCGTTCGTCGCAGGTTGATCGTCACCGCAAAGGTATGGTCTGTCCCCACAGCAGGGCTGCCTGGTCCAAGGGTTTCGAGGGAAACTGTTTCAGATTCACGACCCGTACGTGAACTCTGGAGACAGGCATGACCCCGACAAAGCTGCTGATCGGCCAGATGGCCATCGTTTTTCTCGTCATTCTTTGTGGTGTCTGAGCCGCAACCCAATGGGCTGCGGCTCAGTTCGCATACCAGTCCGAGTTGGGATCCCCGGTGGTCCATCTTGCCGGTTTGCGTGTTTATAGGCCCTGGTCTCTGTTCGTCTGGTGGTTCCAATTTGAAGCGTACGCGCCGGAAGTTTTCGAAACGGCTGGCGCAATGGCGGCTGCAAGCGGGCTGTTGGCTTGTGCGGCGGCTGTCGCGGGGTCGGTCTGGCGAGCTCGCCAACGTCGCCATGTTACCACCTATGGTTCGGCGCGCTGGGCTACGCGCCGGGACATTCGTGCGGCCGGTGTACTGGCCGACCGCGGTGTCTTCCTCGGTCGCCTAGACCGGGGCTATCTGCGCCGTGACGGCGCTGAACATGTCATGGCCTTTGCGCCCACCCGGTCTGGCAAGGGCGTGGGTCTTGTCATTCCTACGCTGCTGAGCTGGACCGGCTCGGCCGTCATCCACGATATCAAGGGTGAGAATTGGCAATTGACGGCAGGATGGCGCTCGCGCTTCTCGCATTGCCTGCTCTTTAACCCGACCGACCCCCACTCAGCGCGCTACAATCCGTTGCTGGAGGTGCGGCGCGGCCTCTTCGAAGTGCGCGACGTCCAAAACATCGCTGACATTCTCGTCGATCCCGAAGGGGCGCTGGAGCGGCGCGGGCATTGGGAAAAGACCAGCCACTCCTTGCTGGTCGGGGCGATCCTTCATGTTCTTTATGCGGAAGCGGACAAGACGCTCTCGGGCGTTGCAATGTTCCTGTCCGATCCTTCGCGCAGCTTCGTCGCGACGTTGCACGCGATGATGGCGACGAACCATCTCGGTAGCGAGAAGAAGCCGCGCGTTCATCCGGTGGTGGCCTCGGCCGCGCGCGAGGTCCTCAACAAGTCGGTGAACGAACAGTCGGGCGTGCTTTCGACCGCGATGTCCTTCCTGGGGCTCTACCGCGACCCCATCGTCTCGGCGATGACGTCTGCCTCGGACTGACGCATCGCCGACCTGGTCGAGGCGCGCTACCCGGTTTCGCTCTACCTCGTCGTGCCGCCCTCTGACATCAGCCGCATGAAGCCACTCGTCCGGCTCGTTCTGAACCAGATCGGACGCCGTCTCACCGAAGAGCTGCCGGGTGCGCGAGCAACGCTTTACAGGAGGATCCAGGCTGGCGCCTTCCCGGCTCAGGTCAAAATCTCTGCGCGTTGCTCGGCCTGGCGTGAATCCGAGGTCGAGGCCTGGATGCGCGACCCCTTCGGCTTTGCGAATTCTCTCCGCGACGATGCTTGAGGCGACCTGCGAGATCAGGCTCGCCTGCGCGTCCTGAGCGGGGGAAAGGTCTCGAGCGCGGTCGAGCCAAAAGAGCTGGATACGTGCTCGCGCTCAGACATTCCTCGTGCTTCGGCCTTGTCGAGATAGTCGGCCCACCACTGCATCATCTGACGGCGATGGGTGAGATATTGCGCGGCGTTATAGGCTGCGCGCACCCCGCGCGGCTGATGGGCGAGCTGCATTTCGATCCAGTCGGGCTGAAATCGGCCGCTCTCGTTGAGAACGGTGCTGGCAAGGCCCCGAAAAGCCGTGGACCGTCGCTTTGCCACGCAGGCCAATCCTGTACATGATATCGAGCATGCGGTTCTCGCTGATCACCATGCTGCGCGTCCCTGCAACCGGGAACAGGAAGCGACCCTGCCGTGGATTTCCCGCCTTTCGAAAGATGTTGAGCTCGTGGATTTCTTCCAGGAGCGCAATAGCTTGCCGGGGCAGGGGGATGAGGTGCTCGCTGCGCATTTTCATGCGATCGGCACCGATACGCCATAGCGGCTCAGGGCCATCAAGATCCTCGAACTCAGCCCATTGGGCGAATCGGTCTCTTGCGTGCGCACCATCGTCAGGATCGTCCAGCGAAGGGCCAGGTGGCTCAATCTGGCACCATCATCACCGTTGAGTCGGGCATAGAAGGCAGGCAGGTCGCGCGCCGAAACCTTCGGGCGGTGACGTGTTGGCGGGGGCTTGCGCAAGGCGGGTCCGATGTCGCGGCATGGATCGCTTTCACAGCGACCGTCGTCTGTGGATGGCTCCCGCGTTGCAAGTACAAATTGACGCATTGAC
>NZ_JALHLF010000078.1 GCF_022832435.1 Novosphingobium organovorum
CCGCCGCGCGCACGGTGCCCGCGATGGCCCCTCCCGCCCCTGATGCCCCGCCCGCGGCGGCGTCCGGCACGCCTGCCCACATTCCAACGGAGACCGACCCGAGATGAAGGCCACCATCTGGCACAACCCCAAGTGCGGCACCTCGCGCAAGACGCTCGCCATTCTGGAAGAAACGCCCGGCGTCGAGCTTACGGTGATCGAGTATCTCAAGACCCCGCCGAGCGCCGAAAAGCTCGCCCAGCTCTACACCGATGCCGGGATGACCCCGCAGGCGGGCTTGCGCCTTCGCGGCACCGATGCGGCCGAGCGCGGCCTGCCAGAAGCCGACGATGCCACCGTGCTCGCCGCGATGGTCGCCGAGCCGATCCTCATCGAACGCCCCCTGGTCGAGACCGACAAGGGCGTGCGCCTGTGCCGCCCCCAAGAGACCGTCCACGACATTCTTTGAACCCGCGCCCGGTTTTGCCGGGCCCCGGATACAGCCCCGCCTTGCAATGGTGCTTTTAATCTGCCACCGCATGGCGCTTCCATGACACGATAAGAACCGCGAGGTTACGCGAAAGCATGTCTAGCACTGAGCTTGCCCGGGAGGCCCTGCCCCAAAGGATCAAGCGTAAAGTCAAGCGGGCCCTGGGGCCCTGGGGCGTTTTTCTGGAAGGGTTCATCCGCCATCCTGTCATGGTCGGCTCGATCGTTCCCTCCTCGCGCTTCACCATTCGCAAGATGCTGGCTCCCGTCGACTGGGAAAACTGCAAGCTCTTCGTCGAATATGGTCCTGGCGTCGGCACCTTCTGCCAGCCGGTGCTCGACCGCCTGCCGCGCGACGGCGCGCTGATCGTGATCGACACCAATCCCGATTTCATCGACTACCTGCGCCACCAGTTCACCGACAGCCGTTTCACCGCGGTGCTCGGCTCGGCGGCGGACGTCGAGGACATCGTGCGCAGCCACGGCCATGAAAAGGCCGACTACGTGCTCTCGGGCCTGCCTTTCTCGACCCTGCCCGACGGTGTCGGCCCGGCAATCGCCGCGGCGACCTACCGCGTGATCCGCAAGGGCGGCGCGTTCCTGGTCTACCAGTTCACGCCGCGCGCGCGCCACTTCATGGCCCGCCACTTCCTGCGCATCGACCACAAGATGGAAATGATCAACGTCCCGCCCTGCTTCATGTACTGGGGCTGGAAGGACGAGGACTGATCGCCTGAAACGAACGACGGCGCCTCACCCGCGCCGCGCCATCAAAAAACCCGCCGCCCAGCTTGGGACGGCGGGTTTTTTGATGGTCGCACGAAACGCGCTCACAGGAAGCGCGCGCCCGATTTGACCCTAGCGGAACATGTCGGCCTGCCCCTCGGCAGTGCCGCTGGTGAGCTGGGCGTGGATGCGCGTGAGCACCCCTGTCAGCAGCACGCCCCACACCGCCGCGATGGCCCCGGTCACCACGCCGGCCACGAAGGTCGCGGCCTGCCCCGCGCCCAGCACGAACTGCACCGGGGTCATGATGAACAGCGAGAGCAGGATGTTGATCGCCAGATAGGCGATCATCAGCAGCGTGTAGAAACCCAGCAGCCGCAACGTGTTGCCGGCGGTCAGCTGCCAGGAGCGCATCAGCGCGGCGAGCGGATTGGTCAGCCCGTCGCGGATCATCACCGGGATCAGCAGCGAGAAGCGCACGAACGTGTAGAGCATCGCCGAAAGCATCGCCACGAACGAGACCAGCGCGCCCAGCGCCTGCGCCCCGCCGCCCAGCGCGCCGCCAAGGCCCATCATCACCACGCTCACCACGCTGACCACCAGCGCGATGCCCATGCCGCACAGGATCGTCGCCACGAACAGCGCGGGCAAGCGCGCCAGCGCCGTCGCCAGGGCCTGCCCCACCGTCGGGCGCGCACGGTTGGTGAGCAGCACGGTGCACGCCAGATAGCCCACGAACTGCACCGCCGACCCGCCGATGGCGAAGGCCAGGATCACCCCGATGTGCTGGCCGAGCAGCGCCTCAAGCGCGGTCTCGTCCTTGGCCGCCGCCATGATCTGGAGCTGGATGTCGCTGAGAAATACGGTGGAAAGAAGCGCGGGCAAAAGGAAGAACACGCCCCCCACGGCCATCAGCACCTCGAGATTGCGCCGCACCACCGCGACGGTCTCGCTCCAGGCCTGATTGCTGTCAAATCGCATTCGTCTCTCCTGTCCCCCGACACCGGCGTCGTGGCGTTTCGAAATCGGGGTCTTAGGCGCAGATGGCTTGCGAATCCACTTGATAAGCGCGCGCGAAAGGGCCACGACCAGCCCCATCATGACTCTAGTCCAGACACTGCCCGGGGACATCGAACTGCGCATCAGCCAGACGAGCGTCCCCTACCGCGAGGCGCTGGCCGAGATGACCGAACGCAATACCGCGATCGCCGCGGGCGAGGCGCGTGAGCTCATCTGGTTTCTCGAACACCCGCCCGTCTACACCGCCGGCACCAGCGCCGATCGCCACGAACTGCTCGACCCGCGCTTCGACGTAGTCGAGGCCGGACGTGGCGGGCGTTACACCTATCACGGCCCCGGCCAGCGCGTGGTCTACGTGCTGCTCGACCTCAAGAAGCGGGCACGCGATGCGCGCGGCTTCGTCCACGCGCTCGAAGGCTGGGTGATCGACACGCTGGCCGATTTCGGGGTCGAGGGTTTCCGCAGCGAAGGCCGCATCGGCATCTGGACCAGGGACGTCGACGGGCGCGAGGCAAAGATCGGCGCGATCGGCGTGCGCATCCGCAAGTGGGTGACGATGCACGGCTTTTCGGTCAACATTCACCCCGACCTGACGCATTTCACCGGGATCGTGCCCTGCGGGATCGAGGAGTTCGGCGTGACCAGCCTGGCCAGGCTCGGCAAGGATGCCGACTACGCAAGCTGGGACCGTGCGCTGCTGGCGCGCGCCGATCACTTCCTCGCGACGCTCGAAACGCGCTGCCCGCGCGAGACCGCATCATGAGCCGCGCCGCACAGCGCCCGCGCGCCTCGCTCGCGCCCGTCGCCGCGCTTGCTGCCCTACTGGCCGCAGGCGCCCTGCTCGGCGGCTGCCACGACAAGAAGAAGGACCCGGTCTCGGCCGATGCCGCGCAAGGCGCCGAGCTGCTGCCGCGTTCGGTCACCGACGCCATGCCCGCTTACGACACCGTGCGCTCCAAGGCCCCGCTGGTCGAGCCGAGCGCGCCTGCCGCGCACGCCGGATCGGCCGCGGTCACCCCCGACGTCGACGACGATGGCCCCGACGATGGCGCCGACCTGCCCCAGGGCGAGCCCGAGGAGCCCGCGCCGATGGTCGAGACTACGCCGGGCGCAGGATAGGCTGGCGGCGCGGGTCCTCGCTCGCCCGCCCTTCGCGCTCGAACATGCCGATGGTGCGCCGCGCCACGGTGAAGTGCGAGCGATCGACCATCCGCCCGTTCAGCGGCAGCGAACCCATATTGGGATTGGCCTCGAAGACCTCGACCACCGCGCGCGCCCAGTGCAGTTCGTCGGGTGATGGCGTGAAGGCGGCGTTGATCGCGGCGACCTGCCCTGGATGGATCGCCATCATCCCGGCAAAGCCATCGGCGCACGCGGCTTGTGCGGCGCGGCGCACCCCCTCCTCGTCCTCGAAATCCTCGTGCGGGGCATCGATCGCCATGACGTCGCCCGCGTGCGCGCTGAGCAGCGCCTGCGCGCGCACGTAGCGCGCCGCGTCGGGCCAGCCACCGTCCGCCGTGCGATTGCCCGACCGGCCCATCGCCGCGCACAGTCCGGCCGCATTCCAGGTCAGCGCGCTCAGCCGCTGGTGTGCGCTTTGGGCGTAATCGGCGATGCGCAGCGCCGCGCGGGGGTTTTCGCCGACCACCGGGACGATCCGCGTCGAATTGGGCGCGATGCCGTAGGCCTGCTCGCACTCGTAGACTTCGCTCGCCAACTGGCGGACCGAATCGGGTCCGCAGGACTTGGGCAGGATCAGTCCGTCGGGCGCGAGCGGCATGACGGCCGCCAGATCCTCGCGCGAGAGCCCCGCCTCGAGCGCGTTGATGCGCACCCAGCGCCCGAGCCTTGGCTGCTCGAGAACCTGCTGGCGATGCGCCGCAAGCCACTCGGCCGCCAGATGCCGCGCGCGCGGTTTCTCCGATACCGGGACCGTATCCTCGAGGTCGACGACGACGATGTCCGCCCCGGTCCCGATCGCGAGACCAAGCCGTTTGTCGCTGTTCCCCGGTACGATCAGCCATGATCTCGACTTCATGGGCCGCACACCTCTTGTCGCATTCTGAAAGCACACCTATGCGCTTCCACCAGGACAAGTGATACTCGTGCGGCGTTAACAAAGTCTGCAATAGCGCTTCACCGCAAGCCAAGTACCGCCGCCGTGAAATACGCCGGCAGCACTGCTGCGCAGAGAAATCAAAGCGCCTTTTCGTATATCCGGTATTCGCGGTTCACCGAACTGTCGATCGCATCGGCAATCGCGACCATGCCCTGGTTGTCTTCGAGGATCCAGCCGATCTCGGCGCGCCTGGCGCCAAACTTGGCGACCGCAGCGCGGCGGATGTATTCGATCATCATGAAGGCCAGCTGGCTGGCGAGACGCGAGGCCTGAAGCTTCTTGCGCACGCCCATCAGCGGCACGCGCATGTCGGCCTGGCGCGGACGCTTGAGCCAGAACAGCAGGCGCAGCAGCCCGAACACCGAGGGCTTGCCCTTAGCGCCGTTGACCCGCTTCTGGATGCCGTTAAGATCGGGCAGGGTCATCATGAACGCCACCGGCTCGCCTTCGTATTCGGCGATGCGGATGAGTTCGGGGTGGACCAGCGGCTTGAGCGCCTTGCCGGTATGCGCGATCTCCTCATCGGTGAAGGGTACGAAGCCCCAGTTGTCGGACCAGGCATCGTTGAGAATGTCACAGATGATCGCGGCGTCGCGATCGAACTGCGAGAGGTCCGCGTTGCGAATGCGGATCTTGGCGTTCTTCTCGCCCGAAGCGACAATGCGCTGGACCAGCGGGGGGAAGCCCTTGGTCACGTCCAGGTCATACGTGTAGAGCGCCTTGACGGTGGCATAACCGGCCCCCTCGATCCAGCCCTGGTACGCGGGGTTGTGATGGCCCATCATGACCATCGGTGCGTGGTCATGCCCCTTGGTGAGCAGGCCCGGTTCCTCCCAGACCGACAGGTTCATCGGCGCCAGAACGCGCGTCATGCCCTGCTCGCGCAGCCAGCTTTCGGCCGCCGCGATCAGCGCCTTTGCGGTCTCGGCGTCCTCGGCCTCGATCGCGCCCCAGTTGCCAGTGCCCGGCCCCATGCCCTGTTCGAGCGGCTGCTTCAGCGCAAGTTCATCGATATGCGCCGAAATACGCCCTACGATACGGCCATCGCGGCGCGCCAGGAACAGCTGGACGCGGGCGTGTTCGAAGAACGGGTTCTTGCCGGGGGTAAACTTGGCGATCTCTTCGGCGCGGTAATTCGGCACCCAATTTTGATCTGACGCATTGAGCCGATAACTGCAATCGACAAAGGCAGCGCGGTCAGCCTTGCTCGAGACCGGTGTGATGACTAGTTCGACGTTGGCCACGATCCTGCCTTTGTTTGTATCTAGGGAACAGTGCGAATGGAGGCGAACTGCGGCCGGTACAGGCATCTTGTCAAGCCGCTTGAACACGCAGACCTGTGCCGGGCTGTCATTGTGCGGGAAAGATCCCCCGCCAGGCTCGCCCCGCGCATAGGTCCGAATTGGAATTGAATGCATGATTGCTCAGGAAGCTATCGATAAGGCTGCGGCCCAGACGCCGTCGCACCCCGCTGCGGACGGGTCGGACAGCCCCACCTCGAACCGGCCCACCTCGAACCGGCCCACCTCGAACCGGCCCGCTTCGGACGGTGCCCCGCTGCGCGCGGTGGAGGCGGTTTCGTGGCACGCGCAGATCCCCGAGGATCGCGAAATGCTGCGCGCCGCAGCCTCGCTCACCCGCGACATCGCGCGCGCGCGGCCCGAGATCTACTGGCCCGACATGCTGGCCTCGACGCTGGCCGGCTACGCCCTGCTCGCCGGCGCGATCCTGATCGACAACCCGATCGCGGCCTTCGCCTGCGGGGTCCTGGCCTCGCTGGTGCTTTACCGCGCGCTGCTGTTCATCCACGAACTCACGCACATGCACCGCGATGCCCTGCCCGGCTTCCGCTTCGCGTGGAACCTGCTGGTTGGCGTGCCGCTGCTGATCCCCTCCTTCATGTACGAAGGGGTCCACGCCCAGCACCACTCGCGCACGCGCTACGGCACGCTCACCGATCCTGAATACCTCCCCCTCGCGCTGATGAAGCCGTGGAGCCTGCCGGTTTTCGCGCTGACCGCGATCCTGCTACCGCCCGCGCTGCTGATCCGCTCGGCGGTGCTGGTGCCGCTCGGCGTGATCGTGCCGCCGCTGCGCACGCTGGTGTGGGAGCGCGCCTCTTCGCTGTCGATCAACCCCGCCTACCGCCGCGACAAGCCCAAGGGCGCCTTTGCGCGCATGGTCTTCTGGCAGGAACTGGGCTGCTCGCTGTGGGCCATCGCGGTGCTTGCCGCGAGCTGGGCCTACGGCTGGCGTCCGCTGGTCATCGCGCTGTGCGTGGTCTCGTTGACCGCCTTCCTCAACCAGGTGCGCACGCTCGTGGCGCACCTGTGGGAGAACGACGGCGCGGAGATGACGCTGACCGCGCAGTACCTCGATTCGGTCAACGTGCCGCCGCCGGCGTTCCTGTCCCCGCTGTGGGCGCCCGTCGGCCTGCGCTTCCACGCGCTGCACCATCTGCTGCCCTCAATGCCCTACCACTCGCTGGGGGAATGCCACCGCCGCCTGATCGCGCACCTGGGACTGGAGACGACCTACAACAAGGCCAACTACCCCGGCCTGCTGCCCCTGCTGCGCCGACTGGTCGAAGGGACGATGAAGCCGCGCTGAGCGCCCCCCCCCTTGAGCGGTCCGCCGAAGACGAACGAAAAGGACCGGGAAAGCGCAACGGCTTTCCCGGTCCTTTTCGTTTGGCAGGCCCTTTTTTTTTGCAAGCCCCACCCGGCCTATTCCTCGGTGCGGATCAGCACGGCCTCGCCGATGAAGGCGAACAGCACGAACGGCGCCCAGGCCGCGATCAGTGGAGGGTAGCCGCCGAAATTGCCCATCGCGAGCGCCGCGTTGTCGAGCACGAAGTAGGCAAAGCCCAGCGCCATACCCAGGATCGAGCGGATCAGCAGCTGCCCCGAACGCGCCAGGCCAAAGGCCGCCACCGCCCCCAGCAGCGGCATCAGGATCGAGGCCATGGGCCCTGAAATCTTGTGCCACCAAGCCGCTTCGAGCGCGCTGGTGCGCCGCCCGGCAAGCTTGAGCGCGTCGATCGACTTGCCCAGCGTGAAGATGTCCTGCGAATCGGCATCGACGTTGGAGAGCATGATCTTTTCGGGCGTGATCCCCTTGGCCACCACCACGCTCGCCAGCCGGGTGGTCTGCGTCTTGGTCACGTCGAAGGAGACCGCATCGTGCAGCGTCCAGCCCGGATTGGCGAAAGTCGCCTGACCTGCCCGGATCTGGCGCACGATCATCCCTTGCGCGTCACGCTGGTAGAAGGTCACCTCCTTGAGCACGATCGCGTTGCCCTGCCCGGTCATCAGCCGGGCCAGCAAAAGGTCGCGCCCATCGGCGAGATACAGGTTGCTGCGCACCCCCGAATCCTCGGGCACCGGGCCATAGTGCGCCGCCTGCCAGGCATCGAGCGTCGCGGTCGCGCGGGTCACCACGCGTTCGTTGAAGGCAAAGCTGAGCCCCGCGATCATCGTCGCGCTCAGCAGCAGCGGTGCAAGGATCTGGTGTGCGGACAGCCCGGCCGCCTTCATCGAGATGACTTCGCTGTTCTGGTTGAGCGTCGCCAGCGTCACGATCGTCGCCAGCAGCACCGAATAGGGCAGGAAGCGCGCCACCAACTGCGGCGCGCGCAGCGACACGTAGTAGAACAGCTGCGGCTCGCCATTGCGGGCATAGGCCAGGATGTCGCCGCTCTCGCCCAGCAGGTCGAGGACCTGGAGAACCAGCACGAGCATGATCAGCATGGCGATGATGCGGGTGACGAAGAGCCGCGCAAGATACCAGGTCAGGGTGCGCGACGGGAAGAATTCGAACTGCATATCAGGTCATGTCCTGCGGCTCGGGCAGGACAGGCCCATGGCTGCGGCGCCGGCGGCGCAGCAGCGACTTGAGCCGCTTGCTCAGCATTTCAAAGCCCTTCTCGAGCCAGCCGATGGCCTGGCCGCCGGGCACGTAGGCGACGCGGTAATACATCCACAGGATAATCACGGCGAGCACCGCAAACGGCCCCCACAAGCCCAGCACCGGATCGATACGGCCCAGCGAGGCGACGTCGTTCGCGTACTGGTTGACCTTATGATAGGCCACGATCATCACGATCGAGACGAACAGGCCGAGCGAGGACGTCGAGCGCTTGGGCGGGATCGCCAGCGCCACCGCGAGCAGCGGCAGCAGCAGCATCATCACCACTTCGACCATGCGGTAGTTGAAGTTGGCCTGGCTCGAGACACGCTCTTCCTCGGGCTGGCTCGACTTGCTCCAGCCCAGCTTGAGCAATTCGGGCAGCAGGTATTCGCGGCTCTGCCCGCCACGCTGGCGGAATTTCTCGATCTGCGGCAGCTCGATCGGCAGGTCGTGGCGGGTGAAGGAAAGCACGCGCGGGGTGTCGCCGGGCATGTCCTGGATGATCTGCCCCTGCTCGAGACGCAGGATGATCGTGTCGGGCGAGCCCTTGAGCGCCAGGAAACGCCCTTCGCGTGCGGAGATCGAGAGCACCTGCCCCTTGTCGTTTGCGACGCGCGCGAAGATGCCGATCAGGCGGCGGCCTTCGTCCTGGCTCTCGTCGATACGCAGCGCGATGCGGTCCTTGAGGCTGGTGAATTCGCCGACCTTGATCGAGGCCCCCAGCGCGCCCGACTTGAGCTCGTAGTTGAGCTGCTCATAGTAGTAGCGCGAAAGCGGCTGGAGGTAACCCACGATCGCGAAATTGAGCCCGACCAGCACGATCGTGATGAGATAGGGCACGCGCAACATGCGGGTGTAGCTCAGCCCCACCGCGCGCATCACGTCGAGCTCGCTCGAGGTGGCCAGCTTGCGGAAGGCAAGCAGGATACCGAGCATCAGGCCGAGCGGGATCGCCAGGCTCGCGTATTCGGGCAGCATGTTGGCGAGCAGCTTGAAGACGACCCCCACAGGGCCGCCTTCGGTTGCCACGAAATCGAACAGTCGCAACATCTTGTCGAGCACGAGCAACGAGGCTGCAAGCACGAAGATGCCCAGCATCGGCATGAGCACGAGGCGGAAGATGTAGCGGTCTATGGCGTTAAGAAATTTCACGTAGTCGTCATCACCGAACCGGTTTGTGAGACGGGCCTTAACGGCTTGGCGCGCCGGGGCAAAGCGAATTGTCGCAGGAAAGCCCCAAGCCAGGAAACAGCCCCCGGCAAGCGCGCTCGTGCGCCGCGCGCGCTGCGGTCAGGCCTTTTCGAGCGTGCACTGGAGCGGATGCTGGTTCTGCCGGGCGAAATCCATCACCTGGTTCACCTTGGTTTCGGCGATTTCGTAAGGGAAAATCCCACATACGCCGACGCCCTTCTGGTGAACGTGGAGCATGACCCGCGTGGCCTGCTCGAGATCCATGTGGAAGAAGCGCTTGAGCACCATGACGACGAATTCCATCGGCGTGTAATCGTCGTTGAGCATCAGAACCTTGAACTGGCTCGGTTTCTTGGGCTTGGCGCGGGTCTTGGTGGCGATCCCCACCTGACCATCATCGTGGCCGCCATCGCCGTTGCCCGTATCCCCGTTTCCAGGATCATCCCCTTCGGCCCCAGCCACAAGGATGGAGAGAGGGGAGAACAAATCGGAATCGTCTTGCGGGTAAGCCATGGCGCCAGAATATCGCAAGGGAGCCCCTTTTCACAAGACGCTCCCTTGCCGGTCCTTCGATTAGCAGGCGAGCCGCCCTGGCGATCGGCCGGGAAGAGACCTTCCCGCTCCCGTCACCCGAGCGGCGCCGGCCATCAGAGCGACGTGACCGAGCGGGCCTTTTCCATGGCCATGCTGACGCGGCCCGACAGCGGAGCCATCGCGTCGCTCATCAGCTTGAGCATGGCTTCGCTGTTCTTCGAGCTGGTCGCCACGGCGCTGTCGAAGTTCTTGCGGACCATGTCGCTCTGCAGCTTGAAGAAGTCGGTCGGCGACTTGGCGGCGGCGAGTTCCTTGATGTCGCCCGACATCGCCTCGAACGCCGAACGGCCTTCGCTGACCAGTTCCGAGCCGAAGCTCTGCATGCCTTCGGCGAGAATCTTGCCCGATTCCATCATCGCCTCGACGTTGCCCTTCGTGAAATCGGAAGCCTCACCCATCATGGTCGTACCCTTTTCGAATGCTTCTTTGGCCTTGGTCTGCGCTTCGGCCATTGCGTCCTGGAAGCTGGAGAAATTAGCGCTCATGTCCATAGTCGTATCCTCGAGCATGAAGTTGTTGAGTAGCCCGGCAAATGCAGGGGCCATCGATTCAGGAGCGGTCTTGGGCGCCGCCTTTGGTTTTGCCACCTTGGGGCTCGCTCCGGCCTTGACCGGCTTCTCATCCCCCCCGGTTGCGATGGTCGGCGCGGGCGCCGGGCTGGGCGCGATCGCCGCAGCAGGCACTTCGGCCGGTTCGACGGGCTTGGCCGGTTCGGCCGGAGTCACCGTCTTGGCCCCGGCAGCAGAGCTGGCCGCGGTTTTCGGAGCCGGCGCCGGGCGCGCCACAGGCTTGGCGGCGGCCTTGGCCGGAGTCGGCTTCGCGGCGGCCGGTTTGGCCACCTTCGCCTTGGCGGCAACCTTTACGGGAGCCTTCGCGACAGCGGCCTTTACCGCCGGCTTGGGCGCTGCCTTGGAAGCAACGGTCTTTGGAGCATCGGTCTTCGGAGTTTCGTTTTCAGCCATCCCACGAATCCACCTTGGTGTGCAGCATCCTCATCCGGGAACTTGATCAAGCATTTCAGTGCCCTGCTTGAAAAAGTAGGTCCGGGCGAACCTTTGTTGCAGTGCACAATAGAGATCGAGCGGCTCACAGTCAAGGATAACACGCTCGGATTGCGAATGTTTCATCGCAGCGCAGCACGCACTTGAAATGCCCCAAAAAGCAACGAAGCGGGGTTAGCGGTCTCCCCCGCCCACCCCGCTTCGTCATCTTAATCGCGTCAAGGCCGCCCCACCTGTCGGACGGCGCCGACATCGCACCACGCCCGGACGCCTCTGTCGCGCCCTAGCGCGTCATCACGTAGCGCCCCGGCGCATCCTCGATCACCGCGTCGCCACGCCCGCCCGGCCGGCGCTTGCCGCGCGCCGAGACGGTTCCGGGATCGCGCGCGCGCAGCCACTGCTCCCAGTGCGGCCACCAGCTCCCCTTGGTCTCGCTCGCCCCGGCCACGAAAGCCGCAAGATCGGCGACCGGCGCATCATTGGCCCAGTACTGGTACTTGTTCGCCGAGGGGGGATTGACCACGCCTGCGATGTGTCCCGATCCGGCCAGCACGAAAGTCCACTCTCCGGCCAGGTAGCGGGTCAGTTTCCACACACTTTCAGGCGGCGCGATATGATCCTCACGCCCGGCCTGGATGTAGCAGGGGGTGGTTATGCGGTGCAGGTCGATCGGCACCCCGCAGGCGCGCAGCGAATCGGACACCACCAGCCGGTTGTCGCGGTAGAGATCGCGCAAGTAGGATTGATGCCAGCGCGTGGGCAGGTTGGTCACGTCGCCGTTCCAGTGGAGCAGGTCGAAGGCGGGGTGCTCCTCACCCTTGAGGTAGTTCCTCTCGACGTAGTTCCAGATCAGGTCGTTGCCGCGCAGCAGATTGAACGAGGCCGCCAGATAGCGCCCGTCGACATAGCCTTCGGGCGAGAGCATGGCCAGATTGTCGATCTGCTGGCTGTCGACGAAATTCTTGAGATCGCCTGCATCCTCGAAGTCGACCTGCGCGGTGAAGAACGTCGCGCTGGCGACCTTTTCCCCCTCACCCTTGCGCGCCAGCACGGCCAGCGTGGCGGCCAGCGTCGTGCCCGCGACGCAATAGCCGATGGTGTGCACCGACGGCACCTTGAGCCGGTCGCGCACGAAGTCGATCGCTTCGACCTGCGCGGCGATGTAATCGTCCCACAGGACATCCACCATCGACGCATCGGCCGATTTCCAAGACACCATGAACACGCTGATGCCCTGCTCCACCGCCCAGCGCACGAAGCTTTTTCGCGCGTTGAGATCGAGGATGTAGAAGCGGTTGATCCACGGCGGGAAGATCACCAGCGGGGTCTTGAGCACGGTGTCGGTGGTCGGGGTGTACTGGATGATCTGGAACAGCGGCGCCTCGTAGACCACCTTGCCCGGCGTCACCGCGATGTTCTCGCCCAGCACGAAGGCCCCCGGCGCGGTGTGGGTTAGCTGGCCCTTGCGCAAATCCTCGACGAAATTCTGAAAACCGCGCACCAGGCTCTCGCCGCCGGTGCGATTCGCCTCGGTCAGCGCGACGGGATTGGTCAGCGGGAAGTTCGCCGGGCTGAGCGCATCGAGCAGCGCGCGCGTGGCAAAGACGAGCTGCGCCTTGCGCGCAGGTTCCATCCCTTCGACCCCCTCGGCCATCGCGCACAGTTCCCCGCGCAGCATCAGGTAAAGCTGGTGAAGCAACGCGAAGAAGGGCGTCGTGCGCCATTCCTCGGCCCGAAAACGCGCATCGGCCAGCGGCAGCACGGGCGCCTGGGCTGTGCGCTGCGCCTCCTCCCCCGCCGCACTTCCCGGCCCGTCCCCCATGGCTCCGACACCGAATTGCGAAAGGACCTTCTCGGCCAGTTCTAGCCCCTGCGACCAGAGCTGCTGCTGGACCTCGGGGCGCGACAGCGGGAGCAGGCGCAGCACCGATTCCAGCGTGCCGATCCATTTGACCGGATCGCTGAAATGCGCCGGCTTGCCATCGTGTGCGCGGGACAGCTGCTCGACCTGATAATTGGTCCAGATCGTATGCATGCGCCCTGCGATTTCGGCCCAGTGCACCGCCGCCTCGGCCTCCGGCGAGCCTTCCTGCGGGGTCAACCGGCCAAACAGATCGTTCATTCCCTGGGTCTGGTTGCGCAGGATTTCGGTCACAAAATCAGCGGCGTCTTGCGCCATGCGGACAACTCCTTCCTGGTGTTGCAGTGTGCCGGTGGCGGGCTCCCGAGATCCTTGTCTGGCCCATGCGGCGCGCGCTGTCGAGAGCTTTGCCCAACCACGCGGCGAATAGCGCGCTGCCGCTTGCCGCAACAAAATTTGCGAACAACACCCATTTGCGTGAGCTTCGTTATCCCCTAGAGGGGCCACAGGCATTCCCGCCGCAACAAGTTCATGGAATTACCAAGGTCATGGAAGACGAGTTCTACCGCATCAAGCGCCTGCCGCCCTACGTCATCGCTGAAGTCAACGCGATGCGTCACGCGGCCCGGCGAGCGGGCAAGGACATTATCGACCTTGGCATGGGCAATCCCGACCTGCCACCGCCCCAGCACGTCATCGACAAGCTGTGCGAAGTAGCCCGCAAGCC
This sequence comes from Novosphingobium organovorum, assembly GCF_022832435.1. Lineage (GTDB taxonomy): Bacteria > Pseudomonadota > Alphaproteobacteria > Sphingomonadales > Sphingomonadaceae > Novosphingobium > Novosphingobium organovorum. The sequence goes on from NZ_JALHLF010000078.1 coordinate 13,617, forward strand.
CGACGCGCACGGCTATTCGCAGTCCAAGGGCATCCCCGGCCTGCGCCGCGCACAGGCCAACTACTATGGCAACCGCTTCGGCGTCGACCTCGATCCCGAGACCGAGGTCGTCGTGACGATGGGCTCGAAGGAGGGCCTCGCCAGCCTCGCCACGGCGATCACCGCGCCGGGCGACGTCGTGCTGGCGCCCAATCCGAGCTACCCGATCCACACCTTCGGCTTCATCATCGCCGGGGCGACGATCCGCTCGGTTCCCACCACGCCCGACGAACACTACTGGGAATCGCTCGACCGGGCGATGGCCTTCACCGTGCCGCGCCCCTCGATCCTGGTGGTCAACTACCCCTCGAACCCGACCGCCGAGACGGTGGACCTCGCCTTCTACGAGCGCCTCGTCGCCTGGGCCAAGGAGAACAAGGTCTGGATCCTGTCCGATCTTGCCTATTCCGAACTCTATTACGACGGTAATCCCACCCGCTCGATTCTCGAGGTGCCCGGCGCCAAGGATGTCGCGGTCGAATTCACCTCGATGAGCAAGACCTACTCGATGGCCGGCTGGCGCATGGGCTTTGCGGTGGGCAACCGCAAGCTGATCGCGGCGATGACCCGCGTGAAGTCCTACCTCGACTACGGCGCCTTCACGCCGATCCAGGCGGCGGCCTGCGCCGCGCTCAACGGCCCGCAGGACATCGTCGAGCGCAACCGCCAGCTCTACCAGAAGCGCCGCGACGTGATGGTCGAGGCGTTCGGCCGTGCCGGGTGGGACATTCCCAGCCCCAAGGCCTCGATGTTTGCCTGGGCACCGCTCCCGCCCGCGCTCAAGGACATGGGCAGCCTCGAATTCTCCAAGCAGCTCCTGACCGAAGCCGAAGTCGCGGTTGCGCCGGGCGTGGGCTACGGCGAGGACGGCGAGGGTTTCGTACGCATCGCCATGGTCGAGAACGAACAGCGCCTTCGCCAGGCCGCGCGCAACATCAAGCGCTTCCTGGCCGCCAAAGGTGTCAACACCGGCGCAAATTCGGCCAAGTCCTGAGCTTTTCCAACTTCCCTGTACATATACCTGTAAGATTTTAGGAGTTGTCGCCCCGCGCTTTTTCCGATCATTTTTGCTCTCGAGAGGACAAATACATCGTCAGAAAATCGAGGGGCGGGAATGGTCAAGGAAAACGACGCAGGGATCAGTGCAACGACATTTCAATGGCTGGCAGCGCGCGCGCTGCCAGCCGAACTGGACTTGCGAAAGCGCGACTGGACACTCGTCGCGCGCGATGAAAGCAGCGGGCTGTCGCACCCGCCGGTCCGGCTGATCGACGCTGCGGGGGCAGCGCGCGACAGCTGGGCGGGCGTGCTCAGCTGCCACAGCCGCTGCGAGCGCAAAAGCTTCATCGTCACGGGGGTGGCGTGCAGCAGCGATCGCGCCGCGATTCTGAGCAACGGCTTCGGGGACGCCGTGCCGGGCGACATCGGCATCGACGAACTGACCATGCGCGCGCTGCGGGTCGCCGAACTGGCGCAGAGCCTGCCGCGTTTTCGCGAAATCGGCGAACTGCGACTCGATCTGCTCACCCGCGAAGCGTTTCGCGGCGCAACACCGCTCAATCTCAACCCACGCGAATTCGCGCTGATCTGGCGGCTGGCACACAACATCAACCAGCCGGTCTCCAAGCAGACGCTGATCCACGACGTGTGGCACATGGGCTTCATTCCCGAAACCAACAGCATTGCCGTCCACATGTCGCGCCTGCGCCGGAAGCTTGCCTTCGTGGGCATCAAGGGCATCATCGAGACGATCCCCTCGGGCGGCTACGCACTGCGTTCACCCGACGCCCTGGCCAAAGGCAAGATGGCCAAGACCCCGAACTGGGGAAACGGCCTCGCAATCGCGCGCACCAGCGCTCCACGCCCGAGTGAGAGCGGCACCTTCGTCGAAGCGCACTGACCCGCGGCATCGGCGGGCAGCCCCGGACAGGGGGTATCCGGACAGGGAAATCCGGGCCAGCCCGTTCGGCCTGCGCCGTCCGTATGCCTCGGCTCTTGTGCGTGGCCGGCGCCCTGCCGCCTAGTGGATTGATTTTGACATTTGCATCCCCTGGCGGCTGGGATGGGTCTGCAAATGTCAAAATCGTAAAATCCACTAGAATCAGATAAATGCTAGTGGTTCGAAAAGATTCTGACATTTGAGCGCGCCCTATCCGATAGGGTATCAAATGTCAGAATCGAACCACTAGCTCCAAGCGCACTTGGTTCAAACCGCGATGGGGCTGTTTATGCGGCTAGGCCCCACGCGATCGATTTTGGCATTGGCATCTCCTGTCGGATGGCATGGGCCTGCCAATGCCAAAATCGTAAAGTCCACGNCCAAGCGCACTTGGTTCAAACCGCGATGGGGCTGTTTATGCGGCTAGGCCCCACGCGATCGATTTTGGCATTGGCATCTCCTGTCGGATGGCATGGGCCTGCCAATGCCAAAATCGTAAAGTCCACGTGAACCACGCGAGCGGTTGTCGATCGGATTGCATCGGATCATCCGCCCTCGCCTCATTGTTTTGACGCATTTCCTGGACCCTCAGGCAATGGCACCTGACTGAAAATTGCCCTAGCCCCGGAGCGCGCCCAGATCCTGCGGCGTGTTGACATTGGGCAACGCCGCATCGAGCGTGATGGCCCGCGCCCCGATCCGCTCGGCCAGAGCCCGCATTGAATGGCGCTCCACCCCGCGCAGGATAGCCTCGGCCGCCCCGGTCGCGCCGACCGGCCAGTGTCCGATCACCGGCTGCGCAGCCAGATAGGCGGGCGCTTCTCCGAGCAACTCGGGCAGCGAGGCGGGCAGCAGCGGGCAATCGACCGGAACGCTCAGCACCGTCGCGAAGTCGGCGTCCTGCGCGTGCCGCAGCGCCGCCGCGAGCCCGGCCAGAGGCCCCATATCGGCGTGGGGCCAGTCGGGTATCGTAGGCGCTGGCGCGTCCTCGCGGCCAACCACGATCACCGCCTCGCACCAGCCCGAAAGCTGGTCGACCGCGCGCACCAGGAGGCTTTGCCCGTCAAACTGCGCCAGCGCCTTGTCGCTGCCAAACCGCCGCGACTGCCCACCGGCCAGGACCGCACCTAGTATCATACCGCTTGCTCCGATCATGGCCCTGACGCCCGCTGAAGGCGCCCTTTAAACGCACACGATGCCCCGCCCGTCCCTTCGCCGCAAGCCCGCTCCGTCCCGCCGCTCGGCATCGCCGTGCAATGTACAAGGGGTTGTCCCGGCACGAGGAAGCGCCCAGACTTGCCGCCATGAAGGCCCTGCACGATCCCGCCGGCTGGCTTCACTGCGGGCTGAACGCGATCCGCGAGCAGTTCAAGGTCCCCGCCCACTTCCCCGGCCCCGTCGTCGACGCCGCGCATCGCGCCGCCCAACGGCGCCCCGATGGGCACGTCGATCGCACCGCACGGCCATTCGTCACGCTCGATCCCGCCGCCTCGACCGACCTCGACCAGGCCTTCGCGATCGAGGCGGCCGGCGCCGACTGGCTGCTCCACTACGCCATCGCCGACGTCGGCTGGTTCGTGCACGCGCACGACCCGCTGGACGAAGAGGCCTGGCGACGCGGCACGACCTGCTATCTGCCCGACGGCAAGGCCAGCCTTTACCCCCCGATCCTGAGCGAGGCCGCAGCCAGCCTCCTGCCCGATGGCGATCGTCCTGCGATCATCCTCACCGTGCGCATCGCGCCCGACGGCACGGCGCGGCTCGACGCGGTCGAGCAGGCGCTCATCCGCAGCCGCGCCAAGCTTGCCTACGAGACGGCACGTGGCGACGACCTGCCCACCGGCTTTGCCGAAATCGGCGCGCGCCTGCGCCGGGCCGAGGACCGCCGCGGTGCCGCGCGCGTCGACCCGCCCGAACAGCAGCTCGAGGCCGCTGGCGACGGCACCTTTCGGCTCGGCTTTCGTCCCTCCAGCGCTGTTGAAGCGGGCAATGCGGCGCTCTCGCTTGCCGCCAACCTCGCCGTCGCCCAGGCCATGCTCGAAGCCGGATGCGGGCTGTTCCGAACCATGGCGCCGCCCGACGCACAGGCCCGGCGCGAACTGCGCGCCGTCGCGCGGGCCTTGCGCATCGACTGGCCAGACGCCATGCCGCTTGCCCAGCTCGAACGCCGCCTCGATGCCGCCCGCCCGGCCCAGGCCGCCTTCATGCTCGCCATCCGGCG
>NZ_JALHLF010000079.1 GCF_022832435.1 Novosphingobium organovorum
CAAGGCCGCGCCGGGGCGTGGCGACAAAGGCACGGGCGGTGCCGGAAAGGGCGCCCCGCCGCGCCCGCTCGACAACGCGCCCGAACTCACCCTCTGGCTGCCTTCGGGCGATGGCGCGAACATCCTCTTCGCGCGGCTCTCGGCCGATTTTGCCGCGGTCAGCATCCGCCTCCAGCGCGCGACAGACCGCGCCGACGCCGACCTCGTGCTGATGGACGAGGTGGCCCGCTACCCGCGTGCGGGGTGGTTCCTCAACCGGTTGTCGTGCGCGGCGAAGCAGGGGCTGTGTTCGGCGGAGGCCGATGCCCGCGTCGCCGAAGCCGCCAGCGCGCCCACCGCGCAGGAGCGCGCCGCATTGCTGTCCGAAGCCGAGGCGGAACTCACCGCCGCAAACGTGTTTATTCCCTTCGGCTCGCCCATCCGCTGGTCGCTCGTGCGCGGCAGTGTCGATGGCTTTGCCACCAACAGCTGGGGCTGGCACCCCTTGATGCCGCTGTCCTGGCTGCCCAAGTAAAAGGGGGCGGGCGGCGGTGCGCCCGGACGCGAAAGGCGAAATGGACGTGGCGACAGGACAGGGCTTTGCCCGGCGTACCGAGAGGGATTTTCCCACCGGCAACGACCCGATGGCGATTCGCCGCCGGATCGAGGCTCTCGAATTCGTGCTCGAACGCGCCGTCAGCCTGCCGGGGATCAAGCGCAAGGTCGGGCTCGACGCGATCCTCGGGCTGGTTCCGGTGGCGGGCGATCTGATCTCGGCCGCGATGGGCCTCTATATCGTGTGGGAGGCGCGCAATCTGGGTATGCCCAAGTGGCAACTGGCGCGCATGAGCGCGAACGTCGGGTTCGACACGCTGCTCGGCGCGGTGCCGGTGGCGGGCGACCTGTTCGATTTCCTCTACCGCTCGAACAGCCGCAACCTAACGATCATCCGCAAGCATCTCGACAAGCACCACCCGCACACCCGGATCATCGAAGGGTGAACGGTTCGCGGCGGTATCGGGCGTGGGCCGGTGTGCTTCCGCTTGCGGCGCTGGCCCTGCTTCTGGCGGGGTGCGGCAAGGCGGACAGCGATCCGGGGCCGGGCGGGGTGACGATGGGCGAGGCGCGCGCGCTCGACAGGGCTGCGGCCATGCTCGATGCGCGGCGCCCTCCGGCAGCGGCGCTGGAACCGTCGGGGCAGCGGCTCGCGCCACAGGATGCGTCTGCGCCTGAGGCAACGGCGGCGGCGGTACGCAGCCCGACCGTGCGCTAGAGCATTTTCCAGTCAGGTGGAATCACCTGACGATTGAGAAAGTGCGTTAAAACAAAGGTCTAGAGCGGTCTATCCGATGCAATCGGATCGAAAACCGCTCCAAGGCGCGCTGCCTTGGGGGAACTTTCAGTCGTTCGGGCTGATCCTGCCGCGCCCGGCCTTGACCGCGCTGCGGATTTTCTTGCCCTTGAGCCGCTGCACCTTGCCGACCCGGTTGAGCCGGCTCTTGGCGCGCTTTTCAGGCAAATCGTGCGCCTTGGCGATGAGCTGGGCCATGCGTTCGCGCGCATCGGCGCGGTTGGCCTCCTGAGTGCGGAACTGGCGCGCGGTGAGGACCAGTTCGCCGCTGGCGGTCAGCCGCGTTCCGGCGAGTTCCCTGAAGCGCTGGAACACCGCCGGCGCAAGCCGCAGGGCATAGACGTTGAGGCGCAGCTGGACCGCAGTTGCCACCTTGTTGACGTTCTGGCCGCCGGGCCCCGAGGCGGCGATGAAGCTTTCGCTGCAGGCGGCCTGCGCGCGCTCGATGGCCCGGTCCGCCTCGCTCATTGGGCGCTCATTCGAGTTCGGTGAAGCCGAGCGCGCGGAAATCCGCAGGCAGCGGGCTCACCGCAAGGATCGGCTCCTTCTCGCCGCGCGGGACGGTGAGGCCAGCGGCGTGGAGCATCGTGCGCGGCGCGCCCTTCTTGCTGCCGTAAATCGGATCGCCGAGCAGGGCGAAGCCGAGCCCGGAAGCGGCGTGGACGCGGATCTGGTGGGTGCGCCCGGTCTCGGGGCGGAACTCGACGAGCGCGCGCCCATCGATGGTGGCCAGCGTGCGCCAGTGGGTGACCGAGGGCTTGCCCTTGCGCGCCGGGATCATGCGCCAGCCGGTCTTGGCGGTGCTGACCTTGGAGAGCGAGAGCGCGATCGTCCCTTCGGTTTCGGCGGGCACGCCATCGACGATGCCCAGGTACCGCTTTTCGACCACGTGTTCCTCGAAAGCGTGTGAAAAGCGCTTGAGCGCCTTGGGGTTGCGCGCCAGCAGCAGGCAGCCCGAGGTATCCTGGTCGAGCCGGTGGACGGGCCAGGGCTCGCGCTGGAAGCCGAGCTTGAGGTCGACAAGGTAGTCTTCGAGGCAGGCACCGCCCGCGCGCGGGCGGTCGATCGGCAAGCCGCCGGGCTTGTCGATGACGAGCGCTTCGGCGTCTTCAAAGAGGATCGGGATATTCATCCGGCAAGGGCCTTTGCAATGCGGCGAAGCGCCTCGTCGAGCTGGGCCTCATCGGCGGCGAAACTGATCCGGAAACCGTTTCGCCCGCCAAAGGCCGAAGCTGGAACGATGGCGACGCCATGTTCGAGAAGGTGAAGGGCAAGCGCGGTGTCGTCGCCGAAGCGGTCCATCAGCGGGCTTGCACCGATCATGCAGTAGAACGCGCCGTCGGGCACCGGGGTCGACAGGCCGGGGATCGCGTTGATCGCGCGCACCACCTGGTCGCGCCGGGCGCGAAAGCGCGTGCACCAGTCGACGAGAAAGTCCTGCGGCCCCTCGAGCGCGGCCACCGCAGCGGCCTGGCTGATCGAGCAGGGGTTGCCCGAGGAATGCGACTGGAGCCGTTCCATCGCGCGGATGAGCCATTCGGGCCCCGCCGCGAGGCCGATGCGAAACCCGGTCATCGCGTGGCTTTTCGACACGCCCGAGACGGTCAGGATACGGTCGGCGAGATCGGGGCACAGCGCGGCGAGCGTAACATGGGGCGCGCCCGTGTAGTTGATCGGGGCGTAGATATCGTCCGAGAGCACGAGCACGCGCGGATGGCGGCGCAGCACCTCGCCGATGCCGCGCAGCGTGGCTTCGGGGTAGCAGGCGCCGGTCGGGTTGCCGGGCGAATTGAGCATGACCCACTGCGTGCGCGGGCCGATCTGCGCCTCCAGGTCTGCGGGCGAAAAGCGGAAGTTGTCCTTGGCGTAGGTCGTCAGCGGGACCACCTTGCCGCCCGCGAAGCGCACGATCTCAGGGTAGCTGACCCACCAGGGCGAGGGGATGATGACCTCGTCGCCCTCGCTCACGGTGGCGAGCATGGCGTGGAAGATCGCCTGCTTGCCCCCGGCGCTGACGGTGACCTGCGAGGGGGGCACGGTGATCCTGAGGTCGCGCGCGAAGTGGAGCGCGGCCGCGCGCTTGAGCTGCGAGGTGCCGCCGACCGGGGTGTAGCGCGTCTGGCCCGCGTCGAGCGCGGCCTTGGCGGCGGCGATGACGTGCGCGGGCGTTGCGAAATCGGGCTCGCCGACCGAGAGCGAGATGATGTCGCGCCCTTCTTCGCGCAGCTGGATTGCGCGGTCGGTCATGGCGGTGGTCTGCGAAGGCGCGATGCGCGCCAGCGCGGCGGAAAGATGCGGTGTCACGTGGTCAGGAGCTTTGCAGGAAGGAGGCCGCGAACGGCGTTGCCGACAAGGAACCCGTCGGCGAGATCGGCAAGGGTGAGCTCGGCTTCACGGGCCTGTCCGGCCTCGATCAGCGAGCGGCGCAGGACGCCCGGCAGCAGGCCGAGCCCGGCGGCGGGGGTGAGCAGCGCGCCGTCGCGCTCGACGAAGAGATTGGTGAAGCTGCCTTCGGTGACCAGCCCATCGTCGCGCAGGAACAGCGCCTCGTGCGCACCGGCCGAGCGGGCGAGCGCGAGGCCCGCCTCGTAGAAGCCGCGATCGCTCGTCTTGTGGGCGAGGCGCCAGTCCGAACTGTCGACCGGTAGAGGCATCGCAGCGAGCGTCAGCGGCCCCGCGATCGCCTCGGGCAACGGTGCGAGTTCGAGCGCGTAAGCCCCGCTGCGCGCGACGACCAGGCGCAGCTTGGCGGGGGCATCGGCATCGAAGCACAGCGCCTGGATGGCGTTGCGCACCGCGTGGCGATCAAAGCTGAAGCCCAGCTCGGCCGCGCTGGCCTTGATGCGTTCGAGGTGGAGTTCGAGCAGGGGAATGCCGTCGTCGGGCGTAAAGCGCATCGTCTCGATCAGATCGAAGCGCGCGGGCGATGCTGCCTGCTGCGCTGTCTGCGTACCCGAACCTCGCACGAAACCCCCTTTGACCAGACATTCCCGCCATTCGGGAAGCGCTTGCGAATCCGCGACCACCGCCGAGCCGACGCCCAGCGTCGCCCGTCCGCAGTGCGCGCCGGCGCCACCATCCTCGGGAACCAGCCGCAGGGTGCGGATTGCCACATTAAACACGCTATCGCCAGTGGGTTCGATGTATCCGATCGACCCGCAATAGAGCCCGCGCGGCGCCGCTTCGACCTCCTCGATCAGTTCCATCGCACGGATCTTGGGCGCGCCGGTGATCGAGCCGCAGGGAAACAGCGCGCGCAGCAGGTCGACCGCGGTCCTGCCTTTGGCGAGCAGCGCCTCGATCGAGGAGACCATCTGGTGGACGGTGGGGTAGCTTTCGATCGCGAAGGGGTGCGCGACCTGCACGCTGCCCGGCTCGGCCACGCGCGAGAGGTCGTTGCGCATGAGATCGAGGATCATCAGGTTTTCAGCCCGGTCCTTGATCGAGGCGGAAAGCTCGGTGCGCAGCGCTGCATCCTCGGCCGCGTCGCGCCCGCGCGGGCGGGTGCCCTTCATCGGGCGGGCGTGGACGGTTCCCCGCTCGATCGCGAAGAACAGCTCGGGCGAGAAGCTGAGGTGCCAGTGCGCACCGTCGAACACCACGCCGCCATGACCGGCTCGCGCGGCGGGGCGCAGCGCGGCGTAGAGCGCGAGCGGATCACCCTGCCAGGGCCCGGCGAGCGGCATCGTGAGATTGGCCTGGTAGATGTCGCCGGCGTGGATCGCGGCGTGCAGCCGATCGAAGGCGCGGGTGTATTGGCCAAGGCTGATCTGCGGGGTGAGCGGCCCGATCGAGGGCGGCGTTGGCGCGCTGGCATGGCGTGAGAGCCACAGGGGAACCGCTTCGGCCGCGATCGTCTCGTAGCGGGTAAAGGCGCCGAACCACAACAGCGGCCCAGGAGCCTCGTCGCCGAGCAGGGGGGCCAGCCGGGGTTCGAGCGCGAGGCCGGCCTCATAGGCGAGGTAGCCGGCAAGGTGGAGCCCTTCGCGGCTCAGCGCCTCGATCCGGGCCAGGGCGGCGGGGATGTCCTGCGGGGCGCGCGCGCGCACGATCTCCACCGGATCGCGGTAGAGACGCGCGTCGGCGGCATCGCGCGATCGGGCATCGTCAAGAAGGATGAATGGTTCGGTCATCGGTGTATCGCCATGCCCCTTAGCGTTCTCTCCCGCAGCTGGCAAAAACACTCTCGCCCCCCGCCCGCAAGCCCTCTATCACCGATTGGGCACGTGATCGTGCAAGCCGACAAGCGAAAAGGACAGCACGACCGCGATGAGCGCACTCTACATCGGCCTTGGCGCCGACGGCGAACGGCAGAACCTGCTGCTGGGACGGGCCAACCGCCACGGACTGATCGCCGGGGCGACAGGGACGGGCAAGACCGTGACGCTCCAGACCCTGGCCGAGCAGTTTTCCGCGCAGGGCGTGCCGGTGTTTCTGTCCGACGTCAAAGGCGATCTGTCGGGCATTTCGATGGCCGGCAGCCCGACCTACAAGCACGCCGACAAGCTGGAGGCGCGGGCGAGGGAAATCGGTATCGAGGACTACGCCTACGCCGACAATCCAGCGGTGTTCTGGGATATCTACGGCGAGCAGGGCCACCCGATCCGCACCACCATCTCGGAAATGGGGCCATTGCTGCTGGCGCGGCTGATGGACCTCAACGAGACGCAGGAAGGCGTGCTCAACATCGTCTTTCGCTTTGCCGACGAACAGGGCCTGCTGCTGCTCGATCTCGCCGACCTGCAATCCATGCTGGCCTTCACCGCGCAGAACGCCTCGGAGCTTTCGGCCAAGTACGGCAATGTCTCCAAGGCCAGCGTGGGCGCGATCCAGCGCCAGCTGCTGACGCTCGAGAGCCAGGGCGCGGCGCGTTTCTTCGGCGAGCCCGCGCTCGAGATCGAGGATTTCCTCAAGTGCGACGAGAACGGGCGTGGCCTCGTCAACATCCTCGCCGCCGATCGCCTGATGCGCAGCCCCAAGCTCTACGCCACCTTCCTGCTCTGGCTGCTGTCCGAACTGTTCGAGGCGCTTCCCGAAGTCGGCGATCCCGAAAAGCCCCGACTGGTGTTCTTCTTCGACGAGGCGCACCTGCTGTTCGACGATGCGCCCAAGGCGCTGCTCGACACGGTCGAGACGGTGGTGCGCCTGATCCGCTCGAAGGGGGTGGGCGTCTTCTTCGTGACGCAGAACCCGGTCGATATTCCCGAAGCGATCGCCGGGCAGCTGGGCAACCGCGTCCAGCACGCACTGCGCGCCTTCACCGTGCGCGACAAGAAGGCGATCAAGGCGGCCGCCGAGACCTTCCGCATCAACCCCGATCTCGACGTCGAGGCGGCGATCACCGAGCTCAAGGTGGGCGAGGCGCTGGTCTCCACGCTCGATCCCGATGGCGCGCCCACGATCGTCCAGCGCACGCTGGTTGCGCCGCCACGCTCGCGGCTGGGGCCGGTCTCGGACAAGGAGCGCGCGGTGATTCAGTCGATCAGCCCGTTCACCGGCAAGTACGATACCGCGGTGAACCGCGAAAGCGCCGAGGAAGTGCTCGCCGCCAAGGCCGCCGATGCCGCCGCGACCGCTGAGGAAGTGGCGCAGAACGGCGAGGACGAAGTGCGCAAGCGCGAGAGGCGCAGCCCGAGCCTGTGGGATGGTCTGGGCGGCAAGGTCGCCAAGGCAGCCGCGGGGGCGGCGGCCTCGAGCGCGGGGGCGATCCTGGCGCAGAAGATCCAGGGCAAGACCAGCCGCGCCAATCCCGGCGCCTCGGCCGCGAGCGCGGCGGCGGGCACGATTGGCAGCGCGCTCGAAAAGGCGATCGGGATTCCGGGGATCGGCCGCTTCGCGCGCAATCTGATCGGCGGGTTGATGCGCTAGTGGTTCGATTCTGACATTTGATACCCTATCGGATAGGGCGCGCTCAAATGTCAGAATCTCTTCGAACCACTAGCATTCATTTGATTCTAGTGGATTTTACGATTTTGACATTTGCAGGCCCATCCCATCCGCCAGGGGATGCAAATGTCAAAATCAATCCACTAGAGCGGTTTTCGATCGGATTGCATCGGATCGACCGCCCTAGCCTTTTGTTTTAACGCATTTTCTGAACCGTCAGGTGATTCCAGCTGACTGGAAAATGCTCTGGGGGCGCTCCCTTTCAGGCAAAAAGGCAGGAAAGGGGGGGCAATCCGAGGGCTACCGCCCTCGGGCTCGCTGAACTGTCCGCTGTACCTTTCGCCTGCTGCGGGAGCGGCGCCNGCTGACTGGAAAATGCTCTGGGGGCGCTCCCTTTCAGGCAAAAAGGCAGGAAAGGGGGGGCAATCCGAGGGCTACCGCCCTCGGGCTCGCTGAACTGTCCGCTGTACCTTTCGCCTGCTGCGGGAGCGGCGCCCGGTCAGGTGGACAGGGGCGGGGCCAAGGGGGGAACCCCTTGAGGCCGATCAGCCCAGAGGGATCGTCAGCGTCGCGCGCAGGCCCACCACCGCGCCGGTCGCGGCTTCGTGGCGGTTGGTCAGCACGAGCGCGCCGCCGTGCTGGTCGGCGATGGCACGGGCGAGGGCAAGGCCGAGCCCCGCGCCGCCGGTTGCCGAATTGCGCGAGGGGTCGCCGCGGGTGAAGGGGTTCATCATCGATTCGATGGCGTCCTCGGGAATGCCCGGACCTTCGTCGTCGATCACGATCACCGCCGATCCGTCCACGCGTTCGAGCGACACTCGCGCGCGTTCACCGTAGCGCAGCGCGTTGCCGATGAGGTTGCGCAGCGCGCGGCGCAGCCAGGTCGGCCGAAGTTCGAGCGCCATGCGGCGGGTTTCGCCCAGTTCCACAGGCTCGCCCATGTCCTCGTATTCCTCGACCACCGAGACCACGAGTGCGGAGAGTTCGGTGCGTTCGAGCGGGTCGCTGGGGCGGCCGACGCGGGCGAGCGAGAGGATGTCGTCGAGCGTGCGCACGATGTCCTCGATCGTCATCGCCATGCGCTTGCGCTCGTGCTCGTCCTCGACCGATTCGATGCGCACGCGCAGCGCGGCCAGCGGGGTCTTGAGGTCGTGCCCGATCGCGCCGAGCATCACGTCCTTTTCGTCGAGCAGGTCGGCGATGCGCGTTTCCATGGCGTTGTGCGCCAGGATCAGGCGGCGCACATCGTCGGGCCCGGTGGGCTCGAGCTGCCCGGCCAGGTCGCGGGTGACCGAGAATTCCTCGACGCGCTGGGTCAGCGCGGCGAGCGGGCGGCTCATCCGGCGCAGGATCACCGCCACCGCTCCGACCAGCACGGCGTAGATCACCAGCGTCTGCACGATCAGCGGGAACAGCAGGATGTTCATCGCCCGCGGGGTGCGCACGCGCGAGACCAGCCACTGCTGGCTGCCCTCGAGCCGGACACCGACCACCAGCAGGTGGTCGCTCAGCTGTTCGCGCAGCACCTCGGGCGGCGTGGCATGGTCATGGCCGTGCTCGATCATCCGTTCGCGCGCGGGGCGGTCCTGGTTGACGACACGGTGGACCACCACGATCTGCGCGACGTCGAGCGACTGGTCGGCAAGGATCTTGGCGAGCTTTTCCTCGGCGTGGGTGTCGCGCGGTTCGCCCTTGGCGAGCGGAGAGGCATCGCTGCGTTCGAGTGGGAAGCCGCGCATCGGCGGGCCGCCGAAGGGGGCGCCTTCGGGCTTTTCGCGCGGGCGCATCGCCTCGCGCCCGCGGGTCTCGACGAGCAGGCGGAACGCGGCCGCGTTGAGCATGCCGGTCTCATAGCTTTCGCGCTGGGCGCTGTAGATGAGAAAGGCGCTGAGCGTCTGGACGAGGAGGAGGGCAACCGCGACGGCCAGCAGCATCTGGCCCATCAGGCTGCGCGGGAGGAGCGCTTTCATTCGTCGTCCAGGACCACGCGCTTGACGTCGGCGGCGAGCATGTAACCCCCGCCCCAGACCGTCTGGATGAGCTGCGGATTGCGGCTGTCGACCTCGATCTTGCGGCGCAGGCGCGAGACCTGATTGTCGACCGCGCGGTCGAACAGGTGCGCCTCGCGGCCCTGCACCATGTCGAGCAGGCGGTCGCGGTCGAGCACCTGGCGCGGGTGTTCGAGGAAGGCCATCAGCAGGCGGAATTCGACGGAGGAGATCGCCACTACCGCGCCTTCGGCATCGGTCAGGCGGCGCTTGAGCGGATCGAGTTTCCAGCTTTCGAAGACGAAGGCTTCGTTTTCCGGCGCGGGCTGGGCGCCCCGGCTGGCGCGGCGCAGCACCGAGCGGATGCGCGCGACCAGTTCGCGCGGTTCGAAGGGTTTGACGACATAGTCGTCCGCGCCGATCTCGAGCCCGACGATGCGGTCGGTGGCCTCGCCGCGCGCGGTGAGGAAGATCACCGGCACGTCCTGCGCCTCGACCAGATGGCGGCAGAAGGAGAGCCCGTCTTCGCCCGGCATCATGATGTCGAGCAGGACGAGGTCGGGCTTTTCGTCGCGCAGGATCGAACGCGCCTCGGCGGCGCTGCTGGCCTGCGTGACGGCAAACCCCTGGCGCGAGAGGTAATCGCCCAGGGGTTCACGAAGAGCCGCCTCGTCGTCGACGAGAAGCAGGCGGATCGGCGCGGTATCGTTCATAGCAGTCCTTTGTCCCCGCGCCGGGCCGTCAGTTGGCGGTCGGGCGGTTGGCAGGGGCCTTGCGCTCGGCCTTCTTGGCCTCGAACTCGGCTTTCATCTTCTCATGCGCCGCCTTGCGCTCTTCGGGCGTGATCTGTCCATCCTTGTTGGCATCGATCGCGTCGAAGCGCTTCATGGCCGCGGCCATGGCTTCGGCCTTGGTCACCGAGCCGTCCTTGTTGGCATCGGCCATGGAAAGCATCATGCGCATCATGCCGGGGCCACCGGGGCCGCGATCGCCGCCATGTCCGGGGCCACGATCACCACCGCCGTGGCGACCGGGGCCATCCTTGCCGGGGCCATCCTTGCCAGCCATGCCCGGACCGCCGTGGCCTTCCCTGGACGGCCCGCACATCGGCGGATGATCGGGGCCATCGGGACCGCCCGCCATGTCGGGGCCGCCGTCAGCGGGCGGCGGAGCGTCCATCGCGTCACCCGGAGGCGGCGGGGGCGGCCCATCCATGCCGGGGCCACCATCACCGGGAGGAGGGCCATCCATGCCGGGACCGTCCATGCCGGGGCCACCCATGCCGGGGCCATCCATGCCGGGACCACCCATGCCGCAGCCGCGCATCGGCCCCTTGCCGTCCATCGGGTCCTTGGCGGCAAGGAATTCGGCCTTGGAAATCGTGCCGTCCTTGTTGGTGTCGAGCTCTTCGAACAGCTTGGTGCGCATTTCGGTACGGCGCGCTTCGCGATCGGCCTTGTCGATCTTGCCGTCCTTGTTGACGTCGAGCTTGTCGAACATCCTGGAAACCGCGTCCTGCATTTCGGCGCGGGTCACGGTGCCATCGCCATTAGCGTCCATGCCCGGACGCTTGGGCGCGTTGGCGGCGCCCTGGGCATAGGCGACGCCGCCCAGCGAAATGGCCGCGACCGTCAGGCCCAGCGTGATCTTTCTCATCGTGCTGTTCATTGGTAGTGTTCCTGTCTCTAGCGTCCCAAGTGCGACTGGCCAGGTCGAATGGCCAATTTTTCGAAAGGTTTGAAAGTCGCCAGGCCAGGGAGGGGGAAGAGGCCTCGCGACTTTCTGATGACCCTTCTAGCGGGGGCTTGTCGCGCAAGTTTGCCGTTCAGGGGCTATTTTGTACCCAATTGTCTCATCGGGCGCGGGATGTTCAGCCGGGTGAAAGCGAATGTCCCGTCGCGGCGGCCATGTCCCGTCCTGGTGCTCATGTCCCGTCCAGCTGCTCAGCCGCGCGCGCGGTGCTGGGTGCCGATCCCGGCGGTGACGAACAGCGCACTGGCCGCCGCGGGCACGTTGGCGGTGTGCCAGACCCCGGCGGGGTTGATGAGGCATTCGCCCGCGCGCAGTGTCTCGCTGTGGAGCGCGCCGTCGTCGTGCTCCTGGATCAGCGTGATCTCGCCTGCGGTGCAGACCACCAGTTCATCGCCATGCGGGTGCATTTCCCAGGCGTCCCAGTTCCCGGTGAAGTGGAACAGCGAGACCAGCCGCCCCTCGAATCCATCGCCGCCGGTGCGCGCGACATAGTCCGCGTACCAGGCCATGCCGCCGGTGAATTCGGGCTGGACGGATGCCGCCCCGCCGCGCCCGAGGTGGACAGGGTGGGTTTCCAGGGCGTGGACGAGGCGGGTCATGGCAGGTTCCTTTGCGGTTCAGGGCGTGCGCGCCGTCACAGCGGTGCGCACTGGGCCTCCAGCCAGGCCAAGGCCTCGCCTTCGAGCTGGGGGGCGATGAGCGTGCGGACGCGGGCGTGGTAGTCGTTCCACCAGGCGATCTCGCCCGGCGTCAGCAGTTCGCGGGCGACCAGGCGGCGCTCGATCGGCACGAACGTCAGCGTTTCAAAGCCGAGGAAATCCTGCGCCCCGCTCGCCACCGCGCGTTCGACCACGAGCACCAGGTTCTCGATCCGGATGCCGTACTGGCCCGCCTCGTAGTAGCCCGGTTCGTTGGACAGGATCATGCCCGGCAGCAGCACCTGCTCGGTGCCGGGCTGACCGCCGGTCGACTTGGCGATGCGCTGGGGGCCTTCGTGGACGGCAAGGAAGCTGCCCACGCCGTGCCCGGTGCCGTGCGCGTAGTCGAGCCCGGCCTGCCACAGCGCGTGGCGCGCCAGCACGTCGAGCTGGCTGCCTGCGGTGCCCCTGGGGAACAGCGCGGTGTCGAGCGCGATGTGGCCCTTGAGCACGCGGGTGAAGCGGTCCTTGACTTCGGCGCCGGGCGCGTCGGGGCCGATCCACACGGTGCGCGTGATGTCGGTGGTGCCGTTGGGGTACTGCCCGCCCGAATCGCACAGATAGACCGAGTTGGGCGCAAGCGTGCGGTTGCTGTCCTGGGTCACGCGATAATGCGGCAGCGCGGCGTGCGGCCCTGCGCCCGAGATCGTGTCGAACGAGGTGTCGCGCAGGTCGCCGCAGGCCTCGCGAAAGCCCAGCAGCCGGTCGACCGCGGACAGTTCGGTGATCGTGCCCGAGGGACCTTCGACGGCGAGCCAGTGGAGGAACCGGGAAACCGCCGCGCCGTCGCGTTCCTGGGCGTCGCGGTGGCCCTGCTGTTCGACCGGGTTCTTGATCGCCTTGGGCAGGACGACCGGATCGCGCTCTTCGACCACCTGCGCGCCCGCACGCGACAGCGTCTGCGCGATGGCCGCCACCGCGCTGTTGGGATCGAGCGCCACGCGGCGGCCGCCCAGCTCTTCGAGCCCGGCGACGAAATCGCCGCGCGGCCGGATCGAGACCGCGTTGCCCAGATGCTGGCGCAGGTCTGCGGTCACTTTCTCTTCGGCAAGGAACAGGTCGGCGGTGCCATCGGCGCGGGCGATGACGTAGGACAGCGCGACCGGGGTATGGACAACGTCCGAGCCACGGATATTGAGCAGCCAGGCGATCGAATCGAGCGCGGTGATGACGCAGGCGTCGAGCCCGCGCGCGCTCAGGCCCTCGGCAACCGCGGCGCGCTTCGCCTCGCTCGATTCGCCGGCCAGCGCGTCGGGGTGGACGAGCGCGGGCGCGGGGGAGGGGGCGGGCTGGTCCGGCCAGACGGCGTCGATCGGATTGCCCTCGACCGCGACGAGGCTGGCTCCCTTCGCGGCCAGCGCGCTTTCGGCCGCGCGGACCCAGTGCGCAGGGTGCAGCCAGGCGTCGTAGCCGATCACTGCGCCCGTGGGGACGTGTGCGCCCAGCCACTGCGCGGGTGAAGTCTGCGGCACGCTTTCGTAAGCATAGAAGCACGCATCGACCTGTTCGCGCACCTGGATCGTGTAGCGCCCGTCGGTGAACATCGCGG
Organism: Novosphingobium organovorum; assembly: GCF_022832435.1. Lineage (GTDB taxonomy): Bacteria > Pseudomonadota > Alphaproteobacteria > Sphingomonadales > Sphingomonadaceae > Novosphingobium > Novosphingobium organovorum. The sequence continues at coordinate 13,204 of NZ_JALHLF010000079.1, forward strand.
CGGCGGGTTCGCGCGCGGCATCGGTCAGCACGACGGCGGCGCCGGCCGATCCGGCAAAGCCGGTCAGCCATTCGAGCCGCTGGGCATAGGCGCCGACGTATTCGCTCATGTGTTCATCGCAGATCGGCACGACGAAGCCGTCGAGGCCGCGCGCCTTGAGTTCCTTGCGCAGGGCATCGAGGCGGGCCTCGTGGGTATTCATCAGCATGTTTTTTCCATCCGGCTTGCGGGAGTCATGGTGCGAACATAGATGCAGTGCATGGCAGATTCCACCCAGACCCCCGCACCCGCGCCCGCATCGTCCTTTGTTACGGCGCCTGTCGCGGTCAAGAAGCCGCATTCGTTCACGCACCACGGCATCACCGTGACCGACGATTACGCTTGGCTGCGCGACCCCGGCTATCCCGAGGTGACCGATGCCGAGGTGCTGGCGCATCTGGAGGAGGAGAACCGCTGGTTCGAGGCGCGCATGGCGCCGCACCAGGGCCGGATCGACGCGCTGTTCACCGAAATGCGCGGGCGTATCAAGGAAGCCGATACCTCGGTCCCGCAGAAGGATGGGGACTATCTCTACTGGATCGAGTTCGAAGAAGGCGCGGAATACAAGAAGTGGTGGCGCAGGCCCGTCGCAGGGGGCGCGGACGAGCTGATCCTCGACGAAGTGGCGCTGGCCGAGGGCAAGGAATACTTTCGCCTCGGCGCGATTTCGGTCAGCTCGGGCGGGCACCTGCTCGCCTACGCGATCGACGACAACGGTTCGGAACGCTTCACCGCGCGGATCAAGGACCTTGCCACCGGCGAGCATCTGCCGGACGAGATCCCCGGCACGCTGTCCTCGCTGGTGTGGGTCAAGAACGACACCGGCCTGGTCTACTCGCTGGCCAACGAGCAGTGGCGCACCGACAACGCGCGGCTGCACTGGCTGGGCCAGCCGCTGGAAAACGACGTCGAACTCTACCACGAGGATGACGAAGGCTTTCGCGTCGGCTCCTCGCTGTCCTCGAACGAAAAGTGGCTGGTGATCGGCACCAGCGATCACGAGACGAGCGAAGCGCGGCTGGTGCGCGCGGACGATCCGCTGGGCGAGCCGATTCTCGTCAAGCCGCGCGCCAAGGGTGTCGAGTACGACGTCGACGAGCGCGAGGGCGTGCTTTATATCCACACCAACGACACGCACGAGAATTTCCGCGTCGCCACCGCCCCGCTTGCGACACCGGGCGCATGGACCAGCCTGATCGAAGGTTCGGACGACTTCTACCTTACCGGGATCGACCTGTTCCGCGATTTCTACGTGATCGAGGGGCGCGAGCGCGGGCTCGACCGGATTTCGGTGCGCTACTACGACGATCCGGCGCGCATCGAGCCGATCGACTTTCCCGAGGCGAGCTACTCGGCAGGGCTGTCGAGCAACCCCGAATGGCACACCGATACGCTGCGCCTGTCCTACGAATCGATGGTCAAGCCCGCCTCGGTGATGGACTACGACGTCGCCGCGCGCACGCTCGAGACGCTCAAGGTCCAGGAAATCCCCTCGGGCTATGACGAGAGCCTCTACGCGACCGAGCGGCTTGAAATCGAAGCGCGCGACGGCACGCTGGTGCCGGTCTCGATCGTCTACCGCAAGGACCGCCAGGGCGCCGGGCCGCTGCACCTCTATGGCTATGGCGCTTATGGCATCGCGATCGATCCGGGTTTTTCGACCGCGCGGCTCAGCCTCGTCGATCGCGGTTTTGCCTATGCCATCGCGCATATCCGCGGCGGCGACGACATGGGCCGCGCCTGGTACAAGGCGGGCAAGCTGGAGCAGCGCACCAACACCTTCAACGACTTCGTCGATTGCGCAAAGGGGCTGATCGCGCGCGGGTTCACCCGCGCCGGGCAAATCTCGATCTCGGGCGGATCGGCGGGCGGCGAGCTGATGGGCGCGGTCATCAATTCCGATCCCGAGCTGTGGGGCGCGGTGGTGGCGCATGTCCCCTTCGTCGACGTGCTGAGCACCATGCTCGATGAAAGCCTGCCGCTGACGCCGGGCGAATGGCCCGAATGGGGCAACCCGATCACCGACAAGGCCGCGTTCGAGCTGATCGCGAGCTACAGCCCCTACGATCAGGTGCGCGCGCAGGCCTATCCCCCGCTGATGGTCACCGCCGGGCTCAACGACCCGCGCGTGACCTATTGGGAACCGGCCAAGTGGGTGGCGCGCCTGCGCGAGCTGAAGACCAACGGCAACGAACTGATCCTCAAGACCAACATGGGCGCTGGCCACGGCGGCAAGTCGGGCCGGTTCGAGAGCCTGAAGGAAACCGCCGAGGAATTCGCCTTTATCCTGTGGCAGCTGGGCATCGCGGACGTGGCATGACCGAGCCGTTCACCCGCACCTTCACCGCAGGCCCCGCGCACATTGACCAGCTTGGGCACGTCAACAACGCGGTGTGGGTGCAGTGGATGGAGGAAATCTCCGTTGCCCACTGGGAAGCGGTCGCCCCGGCCGAGCACCAGGCGGCCTATGTCTGGGTCGTGACCCGGCACGAGATCGATTATCGCGGCAACATCCGCGCGGGCGAAAGCGTGACCGCGCACACCTGGATTCCCGATGCGCCCAAGGCGGCGACGTTCGATCGCTGCGTCGAATTTCGCAACGCGGACGGCAAGGCGATCGTCAGGGCGCGCACGACCTGGGCGATCATCGATCAGGCGAGCGGGCGACTGGTGCGTATCCCGCCCGAGGTCGCCGCGCCCTTCCAGCGCGGGGCGGGCCAGGCGGGCTGAGCGCGCCCGTCTAGCCCGCCTGGCTGACCATCGGCAGCGCGATCGGCGCGAGCGCGGTGGCGCTATCGCCGCTGAAGCAGTCGCGCCCGTCGGCCTTGGACTTGTAGAGCAGGCGGTCGCACGCCGCGTAGAGGCTCGCGAAGTCGTGGCCGATGTGGTTGGCCGAGGCCTCCGAGATGATCCCCATGCTGGCGGTGACCAGCCGGTGGAGGCCCGGATAGCGCTTGGCGACACGACTGGGGATGGCCTGACGGCGACGCTCGGCCCGTTCGACGGTGTCGGGGCCGCGCAGCAGGAGCAGGAATTCCTCACCGCCCATGCGCACCGCGATGGTGTCGTCGTCGGGCATCAGCGCATCGGCCACCGCCTTGAGCACGGCATCGCCCGCCGCGTGGCCGTGGGTGTCGTTGACCCGCTTGAAGTGGTCGAGATCGAGGATCGCCATGGTGCGAAAACCCGATTCGTACAGCGTGTCGAATTCGTCCTCCAGCGTGCGGCGGTTGAGCAGGCCGGTCAGCGGATCGCGCTGCGCCAGGCTGGCGTGAAGGCGGGCCTTGGCCAGCGCGTCGTCGCGCTGGAGGCGGATGGTGAGCAGGCGGTCGGCGGCGCCCAGTGAGGTGACGATGACCTCGAAGGCGATCGCCAGGTTCTGTTCGAGCATGAGGCTGAGCGGCGCGTCGGTCAGCCCCAGGATCGATGCGATGCGCGAAAGGCCGAGCGCGGTCAGCGGCAGCCAGGCCACGATCTGGAACCACGCGGTGCGGCTGCCGCGCATCGCCGCAGAGGCGACGGCGAAGACCACCAGGACGATCACGGGAAGGAAGGCCAGGTAATAAAGCGGGGCGACGCTCGACAGGAACACCCCATCGGCGAACAGGTAGTAGGCTGACCAGAACAGGAACCAGGGGATCAGCGCTTCGAGCAGCAGCCGCTGGCGGCGGGTCAGCATTTCGGGCTCGATCAGGCCGATGAAGAAGCGCACCGTGGCCACGATGATTCCGGCCCAGCTGAGCGAGGAGGCAAGGCACAGCTGGTCCAGCGTGAGATGGGCGAAGCGGTTGATGATCCCGCTCGAGACCAGCGTCTGGACCAGCATCGCGGCGACATTGGCGCTGTGCCACAGGATGAAGCGCTGGCGCAGGATGCGGAAGAAGGCGAAGTTGAGGACGAGCGGCATCGCCATCAGCCCGCACAGCGCGGCGAGGATCAGCTGTTGGTCGGATACCCTCGCCTCGTCGGGCGGCGGGGCGATGATCGCGTCGGACAGCATGGCGGCGTGGCGCGCACCGCTGACCGCCAGGACGTAGGCCTGGGTCGGCGCCCCTCCTGCGAGGTGGGGCAGGGGCATGCGCATCTTCCACTGGGTGGTCGAAAAGGTGAGATCTTCAGGGGTGATCGTGCGCGTGGCCACGGCGCCATGCGCACCGATCGCGGTGATCGAGAGATGGCGAAACCGGGTCAGCCGGGTGGTGAGCACCGCGGTCGGTTCCTCGCTCCCGGCCGGGATGGCGATACGCACCAGGCTCTGGCGCCGTCCGTCGATCACCCAGTCGCGCGGCTGGCAGTTCCAGCCAGCGGCGTCGCGCGCGAGCGCGGCGACATCGCCCCCTTCGGGCGCGAGGCGATGGCAGCGGCTATCGGCGGGGAAGGAGGCGGCGGCGGCGGGAATCGCGATGAGGCCGACCAGCGCCAGCATCACGCAAGACAGGAATCGCCGCAAGCTCCCAAGCATCCCTGTCCCATGGGCCATGCCTTTCAAGATGAGGTTAATGGATGGGAAAAAAGGCACTCAGGGCGTGCCTCGTGGGCCTGATTGCAGGATGAG
>NZ_JALHLF010000008.1:0-22537 GCF_022832435.1 Novosphingobium organovorum
TGCTCGAGGCCGACATGCCGATCTTCGGCATCTGCCTTGGCCACCAGATGCTGGCGATCGCGGCGGGCGGCAAGACCGCCAAGATGTTCCAGGGTCACCGCGGCGCCAACCACCCGGTCAAGCGCTACGAGGACGGCGTGGTCGAGATCACCTCGATGAACCACGGTTTTGCGGTCGACAACACCGCGCTGCCCGAAACCATCGAGGAAACCCACGTCTCGCTGTTCGACGGTTCGAACTGCGGGATTTCGATCAAGGGCAAGAAGGCCTTCGGCGTGCAGTATCACCCCGAAGCCTCGCCCGGCCCGCAGGACAGCTTCTACCTGTTCGAGAAGTTCGTGGGAATGCTGGGTTGAGCCGATGGAGCGCTCTTCTCCTCTTGTTGCCCGCCACGGCGCTGGCGGGGTGCGACCGGCAACCTGCGCCCAAGCCGCTGGTCGTGACGACCGACGGGAAGGCAATCGCGCAGCTGTGCAGTGTGCCCGTGACGATGTTCGCGGGCACGTCGCACAGCGCGACGGTGACGCTGCGCTCCGACCTGACCCGCGCCCAGCTGGAATGCACCTTGCGCGAAGTGCGCCGCTCGCTCCCCGACGCGCGCATTGTTTCGGCCGGATCGAGCAATCCGGCGTCGTCGCGTTGACCCAATTGACCCGAAAAGATCAAAGGCAGGATTGAACCATGCCCAAGCGTACAGACATCTCCTCGATCCTCGTCATCGGCGCGGGTCCTATCATCATCGGCCAGGCCTGCGAATTCGACTATTCGGGCACCCAGGCGATCAAGGCTCTCAAGGAAGAGGGCTACCGGGTCATCCTCGTGAACTCGAACCCGGCCACGATCATGACCGACCCGGACATGGCCGATGCGACCTATGTCGAGCCGATCACCCCGCAGGTCGTCGCCAAGATCATCGAGAAGGAGCGCCCCGATGCGGTGCTGCCCACGATGGGCGGCCAGACCGCGCTCAACTGCGCGCTCGCGCTGTTCAACGACGGCACGCTGGAGAAGTACGGCGTCAAGATGATCGGCGCCGACGCCGATGCGATCGACAAGGCCGAGGATCGCCAGCGCTTCCGTGAGGCGATGGACAAGATCGGCCTCGAATCGGCGCGTTCGGGCGTCGCCCACACGCTCGAGGAAGCCTACGCCGTGCTGGAACGCACCGGTCTGCCCTCGATCATTCGTCCCTCCTTCACGCTTGGCGGCACCGGCGGCGGCGTCGCCTACAACAAGGCCGAATTCGAAGCGATCGTGCGCTCGGGTCTCGACGCGTCCCCCACCACGGAGGTCCTCATCGAGGAATCCCTGCTGGGCTGGAAAGAGTACGAGATGGAAGTCGTGCGTGACCGCAACGACAACTGCATCATCATCTGCTCGATCGAGAACGTCGACCCGATGGGCGTGCACACCGGCGATTCGATCACCGTTGCCCCCGCGCTGACGCTGACCGACAAGGAATACCAGATCATGCGCTCGGCCTCGCTGGCCGTGCTGCGCGAGATCGGTGTCGAGACCGGCGGTTCGAACGTCCAGTTCGCGGTCAACCCCGCAGACGGGCGTCTTATCGTCATCGAGATGAACCCGCGCGTCTCGCGCTCCTCGGCGCTGGCCTCCAAGGCCACCGGCTTCCCGATCGCGCGCGTCGCGGCGAAGCTGGCCGTGGGCTACACCCTCGATGAAGTCACCAACGAGATCACCGGCGCCACGCCCGCCTCGTTCGAGCCGACCATCGACTACGTGGTGACCAAAATCCCGCGCTTCACCTTCGAGAAGTTCAAGGGCGCCAAGCCCGAACTGTCGACCGCGATGAAGTCGGTCGGCGAGGTCATGGCGATCGGACGCAACATCAAGGAATCGATGCAGAAGGCGCTGCGCGGCCTGGAAACCGGGCTCGACGGCTTCAACCGCGTGATCGAGCTTGAGGGCGCGAGCCGCGACACGATTACCGCTGCGCTGTCCAAGGCCACCCCGACGCGCCTGCTCAACGTCGCACAGGCCATGCGCGAGGGTTTCAGCGTCGAGGAAATCCACGCGATCACCGCCTACGACAAGTGGTTCCTGCGCCAGATCGAGGAGATCATCGCGGAGGAAAAGAAGATCACCAACGAAGGTCTTCCGATCGACGCGGCCGGTCTGCGTCGCCTGAAGTCGATGGGCTTCTCGGACAAGCGCCTGGCCACTCTGGCGGTGCGTTCGGTCCACGTCGCGGGCGGTCTGGGCGAGACCCAGGCCAAGCGTTCGGGCCTGCTCCACGACGCGCTGCGCGCCATGGCCGGCGCGACCAGCGAAGAGGAAGTGCGCGCGCTGCGCGCCAAGCTCGGCGTCCATCCGGTGTTCAAGCGGATCGACAGCTGCGCCGCTGAATTCGAGGCGATCACCCCCTACATGTACTCGACCTACGAGGCGCCCACCTTCGGTGAGCCCGAGGACGAGGCGATGCCGTCCGAACGGCGCAAGGTGGTGATCCTGGGCGGCGGTCCCAACCGCATCGGCCAGGGCATCGAGTTCGACTACTGCTGCGTCCACGCCTGCTTCGCGCTCGAGGAAGCCGGGTTCGAGACCATCATGGTCAACTGCAACCCCGAAACCGTTTCGACCGACTACGACACCTCGGACCGTCTCTATTTCGAGCCACTGACCGCCGAGGACGTGCTGGAAATCCTGCGCGTCGAGCAGTCGAAGGGCGAGCTTGTGGGCGTGATCGTGCAGTTCGGCGGGCAGACCCCGCTCAAGCTGGCCGCCGCGCTGGAAAAGGCGGGTATCCCGATCCTGGGCACCTCGCCCGACGCGATCGATCTTGCCGAGGACCGCGAGCGCTTTGCCGCGCTGGTCGACAAGCTCAAGCTCAAGCAGCCCGCCAACGGTATCGCGCGCAGCCGCGACGAGGCCGTCGCGGTCGCCAACCGCATCGGCTACCCGGTGCTCACGCGTCCCAGCTACGTGCTGGGCGGGCGCGCGATGGAGATTGTCGACAGCGAACAGCAGCTCGATGACTACATCGCGACCGCGGTGCAGGTCTCGGGCGACAGCCCGGTGCTGATCGACCAGTACCTGCGCGACGCGGTTGAATGTGACGTCGACGTGCTGTGCGACGGCGAGGACGTGGTCGTCGCGGGCGTGATGCAGCACATCGAGGAAGCGGGCGTGCACTCGGGCGACAGCGCCTGCACCATCCCCGCCTACTCGCTGCCTGCCGACATCATCGCCGAGATGGAGCGCCAGGCGCACCTGCTGGCGCTGGGGCTTGGCGTGCGCGGCCTGATGAACGTGCAGTTCGCGGTCAAGAACGGCGAGGTCTACCTCATCGAAGTCAACCCGCGCGCCAGCCGCACGGTGCCTTTCGTCGCCAAGGCGATCGGTCAGTCGATCGCCAAGATCGCGGCGCGAGTGATGGCCGGAGAGAAGCTCTCGACCTTCCCGCCGATCAAGCGCGAGCTGTCCTACACCGCGGTCAAGGAAGCGGTGTTCCCCTTCGCGCGCTTCCCCGGCACCGATCCGGTGCTCAGCCCCGAGATGAAGTCGACCGGCGAAGTCATGGGCATCGATCGCGACTATCCGCGCGCCTTTGCCAAGGCGCAGCTGGGGGCGGGCGTGCGCCTGCCGACCGAAGGCACGGTGTTCGTCTCGGTCAAGGACAGCGACAAGGCACACATCCTGCCCGCCGTGCAGAAGCTGGTGGCCGAAGGCTTCACCATCCTCGCCACCTCGGGCACGCAGAAGTACCTTGCCGAAGCCGGTCTTCCGGTGGTGCTGGTGAACAAGGTGGCCGAAGGGCGCCCGCACATCGTCGACAAGATCGAGGATGGCGAGATCGCGATGATCTTCAACACCACCGAGGGTTGGCAGAGCCTCAAGGACTCGCAGTCGATCCGCGCTTCGGCGCAGTCGGGCAAGGTTCCGATCTTCACGACGGCGGCGGCGAGTGTTGCGGCGGCCGAGGCAATCGCGACGATTCGCGGCAGCCAGCTTGAAGTCCGTTCCTTGCAAGATTATTATAGCTGAAATCGATCTTGCCTCCCCACATCGCTGCAGATCGGACCGATCCCCGTTTGGCTAAGCCTCGGGGACCGGGCAGGCGACTGGTCGCCATGCGCCGATGCAGTGAAGGGGCGGGGAGGCAACAGGAGGAAGACGTGAATGGCAAGTGTTGAAAAGCTGCCGATGCTCGCCGAAGGCTACGAACGGCTTGCGGCGGAAATCAAGGCGCTGAGGGAAGAACGTCCTCGTGTGGTCGATGCGATCGAGGAAGCGCGTGCGCACGGCGATCTTTCGGAAAACGCCGAATACCACGCGGCAAAGGAACGCCAGGGTCAGATCGAGGCGACCATCGCCGATCTGGAAGACAAGATCACCCGCGCGCAGATCATCGATCCCGCGACGCTTTCGGGCGACAAGATCATTTTCGGTGCAACGGTGACGCTGCTCGATGACGACGACAAGCCGGTCAAGTACCAGATCGTTGGCCCTTACGAGGCCGACGCGAAGGCGGGCCGCATCAGCTACAACTCGCCGCTGGGCAAGGCGCTGATCGGCAAGAAGGTTGACGAGGAAGTCGAAGTGACGGTTCCCTCGGGCGACAAGTTCTACATGGTCGAGAAGATCGACTTCATCTGACCGGGATCACGGGTGAGGGGCCTGCCCCGCGGCCCGTGCCCGCAGACAGTAAAAAGGCCGGAAGAAGCGGGCGCTTCTTCCGGCCTTTTTGCATGCCGTTGCAACGCTTGCGCGCGGCGGCTCAGGCCTCGGCGGTTTCCGGGTCGAGCAGGCGATGCAGGTGCACGATGACGTACTTCATCTCGGCATCGTCGACGGTGCGCTGCGCGGCCGACTTCCAGGCGTTCTTTGCCGTGGCCATGTCCGGGAACACGCCCACGATGTCCATGTCGTTGAGATCGACGAATTCGAGCCCGGTCGGATCCTTGACCCGACCGCCCATCACGAGGTGAAGTTTCTGCGTCATGCCTTTGCGCCACTTTTTGCTGTTGGGAGTGGGAAGGCCCTATAAGTTTTCGCATGGCCTTGGCAAGGCCGTATGTCTCCAGAGGTTCATGCAAAATTTGCTCTTGCGAAGTATTAGCGATAAGGCGCTTCGCAAGAAGGCCTCTAGCGCCGTGACCCGCCGGTTTTGCCCTATTCTCTTGCCCGAAACGCAACACGCCGCGCAACTTTTGATAAAGCGCGCGGCGTTCCGGAAAATGTAAGAGGTGGCGGGTTTGGCGCCCGACCAACGCGACGATGGGCGCTATCCTCATGCTTTTTGGAAAAGCGGGCGTCTGTCGCGCACCAGACCGAGGTCTAACGCGTTTTTCAGTCACGTGGATAGGCCCGCCAGCTCAGAAAGCGGGTTTCACTAGAAATCCATAGCGATCGAACCAATAACCGGATCGATCGCTATGGTGTTTCGATTCTGACGTTGACGCCCCGATCGAACAGGCTGCGTTCAACGGTCCCGATCACTCCGCTAGCGCCGGATCGACTTCTTGAGATGCTCGGCGAGATCCGAGGCCTTGTGCGCGCCTTCGGCCGCCGCATCACCCAGGCGAACGGCTTGCTTTCCGCTCGCTTTGCCAAAGGCGCTGGCTGCGGACAGCGCGGCTCCGGCGAGCTTTTCAAGGCGGCTTGCGGCCAGTTCGCTGACCGCGCCGGTCTTGTCTTCGATCAGGGCCAGCGCGCCTTCGGCCTCCTTCTCGGCAGTGTGACCCAGCGCCCCAAGGCGCGATCCGGCGCGTTTGCCGAACAGGACGCTAGCCGCGCCCGCGCTCTTTGCCAGGCCCAGCGCCTTCGATGCCGGGCCGCGCGTCAACCGGCGCGGGAGCAGTGCGGCGACGGCGGCACCCACCACCAGGCCGCCCGCGACGGTCACGGCCGGATGGCGCTTGACGAAGGAGACAACCTTGTCGGAGGGGCGCGCCGGAGCGGCCTTGCTCGGCAGGGCAACGATGTTGCCGGCGTTGGCGCCGGTCGCGGAGGTCTGCGGCTTGGTGGATTCGCTGTCAGCCATTGTCGGTTTCCTCTTCTTGGTCGCTGTCGGGGCTCAGCAGGGTCTCGAACCAGGCGACGATGGGTGTTTTCAAGAACCAAAGCACGAGCGCACCGAGGGTTCCGGCGACGACCGCCGGATTGCTCTCGATCACCGCGACGGCTTCGTCGAATGGCGCGCGTACTTTCTCCAGGCTTTCATCGACGATCCGCCCGGCGAGACCGCGCTCTTCCATGTCGGCCTTGATCGCGTTGTAGTGTGTGTCGAACGCGGCGCGCGCGGCATCGCGGGCGGCGCGCAATTCTTCGACTTTCCGGCCCGAGGCGCTCATGCGAAAGGGTCCCTGGGGGCAGGCTCGGCGATGACGGCGCTGATGCCGGCAAGGCTGCGGCGTGCGGCCAGTGCGCACAGGCCCGCCAGCACGACGAAGCCGAGTGTCACCACGGCCATCGCGCCCCAGGCCGTCAGGATCGGGGCAAGGGCGAAGACGAGCCCGACAACCAGGGCGACCGCCGCAAAGAACAGCAGCGCGAGCGACAGGACGAGAAGCCCCGTGATCGTGCGCAGCTTACCCGCAACGAAACCGGCGCGCGATTTCTGGTAGGCCAGTTCGGCCCGCGCCAGCACCTTCGCTTCACCGGCGAGAAGGCGCAGATCCTCGGCAAGGGTCAAGCTCTCGAGGTCCGCCGTTTCCGGCTCGTGCGGTGTTCGCGCGATGGCCGCTGTGTCCTGCTCCATGGGGTAAGAATCGAACCTTTGGAATTATTTGCCCTTGGAAAACAGGCGTCCGAGAAGATAGCCGGTCGCCACCGCCATGCCAACCGCGACGAGCGGGTTCTGGCGGACCATGGTGCGCGCATCCTCGCCCAGTTCCTCGAACGACTTCTCGTCGAGGCGCACCGCGGCGTCCTGCATCGATTTCGAGGCGGTGCGCACATAGTCGCCGTACTTCGCCCCCGCCTTGTCGTCGATGTAGGCGACATTGTCGTCGATCACCTTGGACAGGCGCACGATGGCCTTGCTGGTCTGTGCCTTGCCTTCGAGCGCGAGTTCACCGGCCTTGACCTTGGCGTCCGCGGCAAAGGCCTCGGCCTTGGTGCGGGCCTCACCGCTACGCTCCTTGGCCTCTTCGCCCAGATCACTCTTTTTCTGGGCGAATTTTTCAAGGCACTGGTCCGCCAGGGCCTGGGCGCCGGCCTTGGCCTCGTCCATGGCCTTGGTGAAGTGGCTCTTGGCAGCGTCCACGCCCGGCGCCTTGACGTCATCTGCGGTAGTTTCGGTGGAATCGACCATCGTTGAATCCTTCCTTGGCCAGCCTGAGGCGTATACATCCATTTTCCCGCAACGCGGTAACGGCGGGGGCATGATAGGTTATCGGGGCCGAGTAACACAAGTTTCTCGATAGAGTTGCAACGCAACTTGTCACCCGAAGTTCCGCTGCTAAGACGCCGGACAACGGCACAGCGTGCGTGCCCTCACGAGGAGAGTTATCCGTTATGACCGCGATCATCGACATTCATGGCCGTGAAATCCTGGACAGCCGGGGCAATCCGACGGTCGAAGTGGACATCCTGCTCGACGATGGCAGCTTCGGCCGCGCCGCCGTGCCCTCCGGTGCGTCGACCGGTGCACACGAAGCTGTCGAACTGCGCGATGGCGACAAGAGCCGTTACCTGGGCAAGGGCGTGCTCAAGGCCGTGGAAGCGGTGAACACCGAAATCGCCGAGGCGCTCGTGGGCCTTGATGCCGAGGATCAGCGCGATCTCGACCTGGCGATGATTGACCTTGACGGGACCGAGAACAAGTCGCGCCTGGGCGCCAACGCGATCCTGGGCGTCAGCCTTGCCGCCGCAAAGGCTGCCGCGGCCGCGCGCGGCCTGCCGCTCTATTCGTACATTGGCGGCGTTTCGGCGCATGTCCTCCCGGTTCCGATGATGAACATCATCAACGGCGGCGAGCACGCGGACAACCCGATCGATTTCCAGGAATTCATGATCATGCCGGTGGGGGCGGATTCGATCGCCGAAGCCGTGCGCTGGGGTTCGGAAGTGTTCCACACACTCAAGAAGGGTCTGTCGGAAAAGGGCCTGGCGACGGCTGTGGGCGATGAGGGCGGCTTTGCCCCCAACCTTGCCAGCACGCGTGACGCGCTCGACTTCATCATGGCCTCGATCGAGAAGGCGGGCTTCAAGCCGGGCGTCGACATCCAGCTCGCGCTCGACTGCGCCTCGACCGAGTTCTTCAAGAACGGCAAGTACGAGATCAGCGGTGAGGGTCTCTCGCTCGAACCCGCCGCTTTTGCGACGTACCTCGCCGATCTGTGCGGCGCCTACCCGATCGTCTCGGTCGAGGACGGCATGGCCGAGGATGACTTCGAGGGCTGGAAGGCGCTGACCGACGCGATCGGCAACAAGGTCCAGCTGGTCGGTGACGACCTGTTCGTGACCAATCCCAAGCGTCTGACGATGGGCATCGAACAGGGCCTCGCCAACTCGCTGCTGGTCAAGGTCAACCAGATCGGTACGCTGACCGAGACGCTCGAAGCGGTCTCGATCGCCAACCGTTCGGGCTACACCGCGGTCATGTCGCACCGTTCGGGCGAGACCGAGGATTCGACCATCGCGGACCTCGCGGTCGCGACCAACTGCGGTCAGATCAAGACCGGCTCGCTGGCCCGTTCGGACCGGCTTGCCAAGTACAACCAGCTCATCCGGATCGAGGAAGAGCTGGGCGGCGCGGCGCACTACGCCGGTGCCGGCGCGTTCAACGTCAAGCTGGGCTGATCGTACCGGGCGCGGGCTTTCCGCGCCCGCGTACCCGACTGAAAAAGGGCGCCCTCGTGTTTTGTGCACGGGGGCGTTTTTTGTGTCATTTTCGAGGATTAGCCTTTAATCAATTGATTTTAAGTGATTAAATTTTGAAATCGTGCCGCTCACTGTGGGGCGTTCGGAGGTTCGTGATGCCTCCTTCGCCTAAAGCGGAACGATCGTTGTTGCACCGTGGTTCGTCTCGCGGTCGTAGGCGCGATTTTCCGCCTCTATGCTGCGGAATACGGCTTGCACGGCAGCCGGGATCTGGTCGCAGGGGCTGGTGTTGATGGCCTTGAGTACGTCGCCGCGACGTTTCCAGGCGAGTAGGACGTGGCCCTTTTCATGGTCGAGCAGCGAGGCGCGATAGCGGGCGAAACGCTGACGCAGATCTTGGGGAGCACCGTCTTCGTCAAGAGAGGGGATGCGGATGGTGGCGTAGAAAGTGATGTCGCTTGCCCGCGCAAAGCATTCGCCGTGATCGCTTTCGTGCCAGGTGTAGGCGAAGCGGGCCTGCGTTGCGCCGTCGTAGCGGTGGCCATCGCTGGGGTCGGTGGGTTTGGCTGCGTCGATGGAGTGGCGCACTTGCGTGGCGGTGCGGCCTTGGACGGTGTATGGGGAAAGGGTGACGTTGGGGATGCCCGCCAGCGCCGACTTTTGGGACGCCCCCGACGCCATGGTTGAGACGAGGAGAGCGCTCACAAGGACAACAGGGGCAATCACGGAATATGCGGGCACACGCGCAGGCCTTTTCAGCGATTTCGACATCGAGGGCATCCCGGTCGAGCGGCGCTTTCATGCGCCAGCCGGGGGTCTGCGTCCAGAGCGCTTGCGGCCAGTCTGCTGCGGCCTGCGTCCCCCTGAGCCGGCCGCAACCCGTACAGGCGCCATGGGTATTGGCACCGGCATCGCGTTGCGCGTCCGGTGGGCGTGCGGCCAGGCCTAGTGGGTGCGTGTCAGCGCGCCTTGGCGGCCTGGGGTGACCCGCCGTCGTCGAGCAGGACGACCGAGCGGGATGAGGCGGTGAAATAGTCGAGCATGGCGGCGTATCCGCGCGCGCTCAGCTTGACATAGACGCGCCGTGCATCGCCCGGATCGGCCTCACGGACCAGAAGGCCCTGCTTTTCCAGAATGGTTATCCAGCGCAGCGCGGTGGTCGAAGGAACAGCCGAACCGATGCAGGCGCTGGTGACCGACACGCTGCGGCGTTCTTTCGCGGCGATGAAGAGGTCGAGCAGGATGTCCCAGGCGGGTTCGCCAAAGAGATCGTCCGATTGGAAGATCTTGGAGCGTCTCCTGCGATCTTCGTACGTTTGCCGGGCCAGTTCGACCCAGATCGGGTGATCGCGCCTTCCGGGGCTGCCTGTGGCCAGCGTCGGACGGGCGCTGGTTGGCAGCGTGCCGTCGCAGGCCAGTTCGGAAATGAAGTCGAACGCGGAAGCGTCCGGCACGGCATCCTCGTCCATTTCGAGTTGGCGTGCCATGGCCAGCAATTCGTTCGCGATGCCGATGAGCCGGATGGCCCGCTTTCGGTTTCGCATCACCTGGTCTGTCTTTTCCATCAATTTGGATCACCGTCGCACAAGCTGAAGGCGGACAGGCCAGACTGGATCAGTCTGGACGCGAACCGCGCGCTACGTCGACGTCGGAGCTGTTAACCCTTACAATCCGGTCTTTATACAGACTTTGCCCCGATCGCCAGACAACGATGTATACCTTAAGCGCAGTTCCGAGTTCGCGTCTTTACGAGGTTCCTCCAAATCGGTGGCACTTCTCGGTTCGTCTAGCGTGCGCGACAACTCGCAGAGGGCGGCATCGAGGTGTGCGGCTGCGAGGTTGGCTCCCAGCGCGTCGAGCTGGGCCAGGGTCTCGTGCAGATTCCGGATTACGGACTGCGGATCGATTGAGCTGTTCATTCTGCCGTTTCTCCAGTCGGCTATACGGTATCGAGTGCGACCTCGTTGGTTCCGATTGCGGGCGTCTTCCTATGCGACCCGGCAGACGCTTTAAATTTTGTAACGTCCAAACTGGGGGAAGTAATCGCGTTTCAGTCCTTTGCATGGGCTGTCGGAAGGTAGCAATCGGGGTTTGGCGGGCGTCTGAATTTGAGACTGGCTCGCACTCAGGCCTTAATGGCTAATTTCTACCCGAACGAGCGCTTAGGGGAATTGCCTATTGATCCGATAAGGGCCGAATGCGCGCGCAAGCGCCCACGCGGCGCCATGCCGCCCGTCGTGCCGCCGTGCGTTTCGCTCGGGATTTGCGGCGGAGCGGCGGCGGGGGCGTGACGGGCCGGGATCGTGCGTCGCGGGGGCAGGCGGGCAAAGTCTGCGCCGGACATGAAAGCGAAAGGCGCCGGTGGCTCGAGGCCAACCGACGCCTTCGTTGAAACGGGTTGATCGGGAGCCCGCCCGATCTGGCGGATCAGCGGCCGAAACGGTCCTGCAGCTTGAGCAGGGCCATTGCGGCCTTTGCCGCCTCACCGCCCTTGTCCTTCTGTGCCGGATCCGCGCGCACGATGGCCTGGGCCTCGTTCTCGACGGTCAGCACGCCGTTGCCGATGGCAATACCGTCCATCGTCATGGCCATGATCCCGCGCGCGCTTTCGCCCGCGACGATCTCGAAGTGGTAGGTCTCGCCGCGGATCACCACGCCGATGGCGACATAGCCATCGTACTCGCCCGCACCGTCGGCAAGCGCGATGGCGCCGGGGATTTCGAGCGCACCGGGAACGGTGATGACGTCGACCTTGTGGCCGGCCTTTTCAAGCGCCTGGCGCGCGCCGGCGACCAGCATGTCGTTGAGATGGTCATAGAAACGCGCTTCTACGATCAGGAAACGGGCCATTTTCGAATGCTCCTCAGGCAGCGCTTGCCGAAATCGGGCGTTCGCCCACGATATTGAGGCCGTAGCCTTCGAGTGCGACAAGCGAGTGGCGGGTGTTGGTCAGCAGGACCATGTCGTGAATGCCGAGTTCGGCGAGGATCTGCGCGCCCACGCCGTAGTCGCGCAACTCCTCCAGATTCGGAGCCTGTCCATCGCGAACCTGGCGCTTGAGGTCCATCATGCGCGAGAGCGATTGTTTCACCGGATTGTTGATAACCACGATCACGCCGCACCCTTCCTCGCCGATGATGTCCATCGAACGGTGCAGTAGGTCGGTGCGTTCGTCCGACTGCTCGCCGAACACGTCGTTGAACAGCGAAAGGGCGTGCATGCGCACCAGCGTGGGCTTGGCCGGGTCGATCCGCCCCTTGACCAGCGCAACGGTTTCGTCACCCGTGGCGCGGTTGAAATAGGTGCAGGCATTCCAGCGTCCGCCGTAGCGGCTGTCGAAGCCGATTTCGTTGACCTTTTCGACCATCCGGTCGTTCTTGCGGCGATAGGCGATGAGATCGCGGATGGTGCCGATCTTGAGGTCATGCAGCCGCGCGAAGGAGACAAGGTCGTCCATCCGGGCCATCGTCCCGTCGTCCTTCATGATCTCGCAGATCACGCCCGAAGGATTAAGCCCGGCGAGCCGGGCGATGTCGACCGCGGCTTCGGTGTGCCCGGCGCGCACCAGCACGCCGCCGTCGCGCGCACGCAGCGGGAAGACGTGCCCCGGCGTCACGATGTCGTCGCGCCCCTTGGTGCCGTCGACCGCGACCGAGATGGTGCGCGCGCGGTCCCCGGCGGAAATCCCCGTGCTTACGCCCAGGCGCGCCTCGATCGAGGTGGTGAAGGCGGTTTCGTGGCGGGTCCGGTTGTTCTGGCTCATCAGCCCGAGGCCGAGTTCGTCGACCCGCTGGCCGGTGAGCGAGAGGCAGATGAGGCCGCGTCCGTGCGTCGCCATGAAGTTGATCGCGGCGGGCGTTGCCATCTGCGCAGGGATGACGAGATCACCTTCGTTCTCGCGGTCCTCGTCGTCGACCAGGATGAACATGCGCCCGTTGCGCGCCTCGTCGATGATCTCCTCGATGGGGACGAGCACGGGCGTATCTTCGTTCGAGAACAGCGCGCGTTCAAGCTTGGCGAGCGTTTCGGCGGTGGGGTTCCAGGCGTCCTCGGTGCAGTCGCGCAGGGTGTTGGCGTGCAGACCGGCGGCGCGGGCAAGGCCGGAGCGGCTCATCGCGCCGTCCTTGACCAGTTTGCGGACGTGTTCGATCACATTGGCAGGCATGGGCATAACAGACTCACATTTTGATGTTGGCTCGATAGGCCTTATTCACATTAAAATGCAAGTTGGTTGTGCCCGCGCCCATCGTGGAGTGGGTGGCTTGTGCTCAATCCCGCTTGGAGCGGCCCCGGTTCGTGCGGCCCCAATTGGCACGACGCCGTGCCTGGCGCGCGCGCTGGACCTTGCGATCTTCCAGGTCGCGCAAGGTCGGGATGGTGTCGTCGAGCACATCGGCCAGCACCGCGCCCCGTTCTCCCGGTGGCCGGGCGGGGCCGGCGGTGGTGTCGAGGAACACCTGCCGCTCGATTTCCGCGTTGAGCAGGGCGCCCAGCAGCACCCCATAGCCCGACAGGTAAAGCCACATCAGGAACACCACGATGGCCGAAAGCGAGCCGTAGGTGGCGTTGTAGTCGCTGATATAGGCAACGTAGAGCGAGAAGCCGAACGACACCGCGATCCACAGGAAAGTGGCGAGGAACGCGCCGGGCGCCAGCCAGCGCCACTTCGCCGGGCGCCGGTCGGGCCCATAGCGCATGATGAGTGCAAATCCGGCGCTGCCCAGCAGCAGCGCCACCAGCCAGGTCAGCCACTTGAACAGCGTTGCCGTCGAAGGGCCGATGAAGTGCGCCGCTTCGCCCTGGAGCCAGGCGAAAACACCCCCTGACAAGACCCCGGTCATCGCGATGAGGATGGCGGCCAGCGTCAGGCTCGCCGCGCGCAGCGATACGGCGATGAAGCCGCGCGTTTCGTGCTCCTCGTTGACGATGTTGAGCGCGGCGATCATCCCGTTGGCCGCGCGCATGCCGCCGAAAATCGCGAAGAACAGCGCGATGACGAGCGCGAGCCCGGTGACGTCGGAACTGGTCGAGACGATCTGGATGAGCTGTTGTTCGAGCAGATGGGCGACTTCGGGGGGAACCACCTCGACGATGCTCTGCATCTGTTCGCGCACGGTGTCGGCATCACCGATGAGGCCGTAGATCATCACCGTCGCGGCGATCAGCGGGGTCAGCGCGAGAAAGCAGTAGAACGCCAGCCCTCCGGCAATCAGGCCCAGTTCGTGAAATCCGGCCATGATCCACACGCGCCGCACGATCCGCAGCCAGGCGCGCAGGGGCAGGCGGAGGGGCCAGGTCGAATTCGCTCCGGCGGGCAGGTCGTCTAGGGGCGTTTCGTGAGTCATTTACGGTAAAATCGGGTTGGGAACCATTGTCGTTGCAATGCGATAAAGGTTATCGGCATCGTGAGCGGCATGGTGCGATCAGGGGCAGAGTCGGCGTAATACATGAAGTGGTCTGTTAACACCCGAAACGCCGATCGTGTTCCCTTGATCGAGGCCGGGGGCTTGCGTGACCGGCGGGTCCGGGCCGGATGCGCGACCATGGCCCTCGCGATCTGCCTGGCGCAGACCGGCCCCGCCTGGGCGCAGGACGATGCGGCGGCGCGTGCGAGCGCGGCCCCGTCGCGGGATGGAGCGGTCAAGGACGCCAAGGCCGAGGATGGCCGGTCCCAGGATGGCCAGTCCAAGGATGGCAAGTCCCAGGATGGCGGGGCGAGCGGTGATGCCTCCGCGAGCCTTCAGCCCGGATCGCTCGACCTGCCGCCGGTTCCGGCCGATGCAGAGCTTCCGGCGGTCGACCCGGTGATCACCGACAAGGAATTTGCCGCGCGGGTGCCCAAGCTCGACACCGCCGACGATGCCGAACTCGACAAGCCGCTCGAATCGATCGAGGCTTTCGAAAAGCGCCTTGCGTCCGACCAGTCCGACGCCAAGCCCGAAAGCGGCAGCGCGGCGCCGCTCGGCGATCCGGCTCTGGCCGATGGGCAGACCAGCGAGCAGATCGGCGATGCCCCGGTCGACGACAAGGAGCTGACCGCCGATCTTCCCCCGCTTGACAGTTTCGAGGTTACCCCGGTCGAATTCGCCGAAAAGGCCAAGGCCTCCGATGCGCCGCTCGAAGTGCGCTACACCATCGACCTCGAAGGTCTTGCCGAGGTCGACGCACAGACCTCGGCGGACATCACGAACACCTTCAACGATGCCTCCGCGCTCAAGCAGGGCAAGGGCAAGGCTGCCAATGCGGCGATGATTTCGGCCCGGCTCGAGGAAGACGGGCAGCTGCTCCAGACCATCCTCGCCTCCGAGGGCTGGTATTCACCGCGCATCCGCACCCGCCTCGCGCCTTCGCGCGATGCGGACGATAACACGCTCACCGCGCGCATTTCGGTCAATCCGGGCAAGCGCTACGCGTTCTCCGATATCGTCATTACCGCCGATCCGACCGTTCCGGAAAACCTCATCCGCGACAATATCGCGCTCAAGGTGGGCGAACCGATCATCGCCGCACGGGTCCAGGGCGCCGAAGCGCAGGTGGCGGTCGCGCTGCCGCAGAACGGCTATCCGTTCGCCAAAGTCGGCCAGCGCGACATCCTGCTCGATCGCGACACCGGCGAAGGGCTCTACACCCTGCCGGTCGAGGTTGGCCCGCGCGGACGCTTCGATGGCATCCGCACCGACGGCAAGACCGCGTTCGATGCCGACCACATTCAAATCCTTGCCCGGTTCAGGAAGGGCGATCTCTACGACAGCCGCAAGGTCGACGACTTGCGCAAGGCACTGATCGGCACCAGCCTGTTCTCGACCGTGTCGGTCGAGCCTGAAAAGACGGGGCAGAGCGCGGGCGATGGCACCGAATACGTCCAGCTTTACGTCAAGCAGGAAGCCGGTCCACCGCGCACGATCTCAGGATCGCTGGGCTATGCGGCCGGCGAGGGTGTGACGACCGAGGCAACCTGGACCCACCGCAACCTGTTCCCGCCCGAAGGCGCGCTGATCGTCAACGGTGTCCTTGGCACGCAGGAGCAGGGGCTTGGCACGACCTTGCGCCGCTCGAACGCGGGTCAGCGCGACCGCACCTTCGAATTGACGGCCGAGGCCTTCCACAACGATTACGACGCCTACAGCGCCTATACCGGACGCCTGGCGGTCAAGATGAGCCGCGATTCCACGCCCTTGTGGCAGAAGCGGATCACTTACGCCTATGGCGCCGAGCTGATCGGCACGGCGGAGACCGATTACGACACCGCCGCAGCCAAGCGCGTGCGCCACACGTATTACATTGCAGGGCTCAACGGGCAGGTTGGCTTAGATACTTCGGACAGCCTGCTCGATCCGACCCGTGGCTTCAAGCTGACCACGCTGCTCCAGCCGGAAGCCACGCTCAACAAGGGCTTCAACCCCTATCTGCGCGCGCGCATCGACGGATCGGCCTACTATCCGGTGAGCGACGGGCTGGTGCTGGCGGGCCGCGTGCGGCTGGGCACGATCCAGGGTGTCGATCTGCATGACGTCGCGCCGTCGCGCCGGCTCTACGCCGGTGGGGGCGGTTCGGTGCGCGGCTACAGCTATCAGGGGCTGGGAGAGCAGGCGCCCGACGGCAAGCCGGTGGGTGGGCGCAGCCTCAACGAAGCCTCGGTCGAGGCGCGCTACCGCTTTGGCAACTACGGGGTCGTCGCCTTCGTCGATGCCGGGCAGGCCTATGCGCAGACGATGCCGCAGTTCAACGACATCCGTTACGGCGTGGGCCTGGGCGGACGTTTCTACACCAACTTCGGACCGATGCGCCTTGATGTCGCAACGCCGATCAACCGCCGCTCGGGAGAAGCGCTCATCAACGTCTATGTCTCGATCGGGCAGTCCTTCTGATGGCGGACGATACCATGCACGAGCCGGGTGAGGGTGAGGGCGTAGCCGTCGTGAGCGGCGAGGAGAGCGCGATCGGGACCGACAACGCGGCGGGCGTCGAACCGCGCGCCCGCACGATCGGGCAGCGGGTGCGCTCGCGCCTGCTCAAGACCATCGTCGCAGCGGTGCTGGGCATCGTGGTGCTGGGCGCGGCGCTGATCTTCGGCATCGACACCGGGCCCGGACACCGTTTCGTGGCCGAGCAGATCGCCGCGCTCAGCTTTGAAAACGGCATGCGCATCCGGGTGGGTCGGATCGAGGGTTCGCTCTACGGGAAGATGAGCCTGCACGACCTTTCGGTTTACGACACCAAGGGCGAATTCCTCTTCGCGCCCGAGATCGACGTGGACTGGCGCCCGTTCGCCTATCTAGAGAAGCACGTCGACGTGCGCAGCGCGACCGCGGCCAAGATGATCCTGCGCCGCTCTCCGGTGTTCAAGCCGACGCCGCCGAGCGAAGGCCCGCTCTTGCCCGATCTCGACATCGACATCGGTGAACTGCGCATCGACCAGTTCGTCGCCGAGGCCCCGGTATCGGGCAAGCTGCGGATCATGACCGTCTCGGGCAAGACGCATATCGCCAATGGTCGCGCCGAGGTTGAGGCCAAGGGGGCGACGGTGGCGATCGCGGGCAAGGAAGGCGGTGACCGGTTCGACGTCACGCTCGACGCGGTGCCCGACAAGAACCGCCTCGCGATCGACCTCGACCTCCAGGCTCCCACCGGCGGTGTGATCGCCGCACTCTCGGGCTTCACACAGCCGCTTGCGCTGAAGGTTTCGGGCAAGGGCGACTGGAAGACCTGGAACGGCGCGCTCAAGGGGAGTTACGGTTCCAAGCCGTTGGCCGACCTCACCCTCGCCGCGCGCGACGGGACCTTCCACGTCAAGGGGCCGACCGAGGTCGCCCGGCTGGTGTCCGGCCCCACGGCGGCCTTGCTCGGCCCGATCACCGAGGTCGATCTGACCGCGGCACTGGCAGAGCGGCGGATGACCCTTTCGGGGCAGGTTTCCAGTGATGCCTTTCGGCTTGTTCCCAAGGGCTTGGTTGATTTTTCTGATAACACTTTTGAGGACTTGCAGCTCGACTTCGCGCTGCTCAAGCCAGCGGTCATGGCGCCCGAACTGAAAGGGTCGGGGCTCGATGCCCATGTCACGCTCGACGGAGCGTTCGCAACGCCCAAGGTGGCCTATGCGATCAGCGCCAGTCGGCTGGTGATGAACGGCATGGGGCTTGAGGCCCTGCGCGCGCAGGGCGAGGCGCGGGTCGATGCCGACCAGATCCTCATCCCGGTCTCGGCACGTGTCGCGCGCATCACCGGGCTCGACAGCGTGGCTGGCGGCAAGCTCGACAACGTGACGCTGGCCGGTGATCTGGCGATCAAGGGCACGCGCATCCTGTCGGACAACCTTCGCCTCAAGTCGGACCGGATCGACGCCAAGGTCCTCGTCGTCGCGGACATGAGCACCGGGCTCTACACCGGCGCGATCGACGGACGGATCGACCGGTACGAGATCGCCAGCGTGGGCGTGTTCACCATCGCCACCGACATGGATCTCAAGAGCAAGGGCGGCGCCTACGCGCTTGAAGGCACGGTCAAGGCGCGTTCGACCAAGTTGCTGAACGAGAACCTGAACACTTACCTTGGCGGCAATTTTGCGGTCTCCTCGCGCGTGCATTACGGCAGCGATGGCGTCGCGCGGTTCTCGGGGCTGGCGCTCAGCGCGCCCTATCTCACCGTGCGCGGTGGCAGCGGGATGTGGTCGCCCGACGGGCGGATCGCCTTCGACGCCAACGCAACCTCGCAGCAGTATGGCGCGATCGGTGTGCGCGTGCGCGGTTCGATCGCCAATCCCGACGCGCATCTGACGGCTGAGCATCCGGGACTGGGCATCGGTCTGGCCAATCTCGACGCACGGGTGACCGGCGCCAAGAATGGCTACCGCCTCAACCTCACCAGCGACACCGATTACGGCCCGCTCAAGGGCGACGTGACGCTCGAGATGGGCAAGGCAATGGCGGTGCAGATCAACAGCGCGAACCTGTCGGGCGTCGATTTCGCCGGACGGCTGGTGCAGACCAAGGCGGGCCCCTTCGAAGGGCAATTGACCGCCAAGGGCAACGGCATCGGCGGCGTGGTCGATCTCGCCGCGCAGGACCGGTATCAGGCCGCGACCTTCCATCTACGCGCCAAGGACACGGTGTTCGACGGCCCGGCCAAGCTGGCCATCGGTTCGGCGATCATCGATGGGCGCACGGTGCTTTACGACCAGCCGCTGGTCGAGGCCGACGCCCAGCTTTCGGGTACGCACTTTGGCGACTACGATCTCGCCGCCGCGCGGGTGCTGATCGATTACCGCGACGGCAAGGGCAAGGCCAAGGCGCTGGTCGAAGGCGTGAGCGGTATTCCCTTCCGCCTTGGTATCAACGCCGAGATGCAACCCGAACTGTGGCGCGTGGCGCTGAACGGGCGCATGCGCGGGCAGAGCGTGAAGACGCTGAGCCCGGCGCGCATCACGATCAAGGACGGGACCTACGAACTGCTGCCCACCGCGCTCTCCATCGGTGGTGGCACCTTGCGGGTTTCGGGCCGTTATGGCGATGGCTACAAGCTGGAAAGCCGGCTCGAGGGGCTTGACCTCGCGATGGCCAATTCGTTCATGCCGGGGCTCGGCCTTGGCGGCACGATCAACGGCAGCTTCGATTTCGAGCAGGCCTCGCCCAGCGCCTTCCCGCGCGCCGATGCCCGCCTCACGCTGACCAACTTCACTCGTACCAGTTCGACCACGGTGAGCGAGCCGGTCAATGTCGCTTTCGTCGGCAAGCTCCTGCCCGATGGCGGCGAGGCGCGTGCGGTGATCCGTGAGCGGGGTAGCGTGGTCGGACGGATGGTGACGAGCCTGCGCCCCTTGCCGCCCGGCGATGGTCCGTGGATGACGCGCCTGCTTCAGGCACCGCTCAGCGGCGGTATCCGCTACAACGGCCCGGCCGATACGCTGTTCTCCTTTGCGGGGCAGCCCGGACAATCGCTCACCGGTTCGGTGGGCATGGCGGCGGACTTCTCGTGCCAGCTCGCCGATCCGTGCCTCAAGGGCATCGTCAAGGGCCGGGATCTGACTTACGAGAACCAGGCCTATGGCACCAAGCTTTCGGACATGGCGCTGTCGGGCAGTTTTGACGGCAGCCAGTTCAAGCTCGATTCGCTGACCGCCAACGCGGGCGATGGTACGCTCAGCGCCAGCGGATCGGTCAGTCTCGCCGCGGCGGACGGGTATCCGATGGACTTCACGGTCAAGCTCGACAAGGCGCGCCTCGCCAAGAGCAACGCGCTCTCGGCCAGCGCGACCGGCACGCTCAACTTCACCAAGAAGGCCAAGGAGCCGCCGCTCCTCTCGGGCACGATCCGCCTGCCGGAGACGCGCTACAAGATCGTGCGCGAGGGCGCGGCGCAAGTGCCTGCGCTCACCGGCGTGCGTTTCAAGCCCCGCCGTGGTCCGGCGCGCGTGACCGGCGACGAGGAAGCCGAGACGCTGACAGGGGCCTTTGGCAACATCCGTCTCGATCTGCACGTCAAGGCGCCGGAGAAGCTCTACGTCTCGGGCATGGGGCTGGAATCCGAATGGAGCGCGGACTTTACCGTCGGGGGCACCAGTTCGGAGCCGACCATGTCCGGCAACATCAACCTGGTGCGCGGCACGCTTGGCTTTGCCGGGCGCTCGTTCGAGCTGAGCGAGGGCAAGATCGCCTTCAACGGCGGCCGCACGATCGATCCCACGATCGACCTCACCGCGACCGAGACGATCGATGATGTCGAAGTGAGCGTGGTCGTCTCGGGGCAGGCCTACAACCCCGAAATCGACTTCAGCTCCTCCCCCAGCCTGCCGGACGACGAGATCGTCTCGCGCATCCTGTTCGGCAGTTCGGTGGCCAACCTCTCGGCGATCCAGGCCGTGCAGCTGGCGTCTTCGCTCAATTCGCTGCGCGGAACCGGCGGCGGCCTCAACCCGCTGGGCACCCTGCGTTCGGCCACTGGCGTCGACCGGTTGCGGATTCTGGGGGCGGATGAGACGACCGGGCGCGGCACCGCGCTGGCTGCGGGCCAGTACCTGACCGACGACATCTACGTCGAGATCATCACCGACGCGCGCGGCTTTACCGCGACCCAGCTCGAGATCAGCGTGACCAAGTGGCTCTCGGTGCTGAGCCAGGCGGGCGGTTCGGGCGTCAACAGCGCGAGCGTGCGCATCAAGAAGGACTATTGATGCGCCGACGCGACTATGCGCTGATCGTCGCGCTGGGACTTGTGGCGGGGCTCGGGGCCTGCCAGCGCAAGCCCGACTTTGACGAGCGCTATCAGGCCGCCAGCAAGCGGATCGAGGACAGCGCGCGCGCGATCGACGCCCAGATAAGCGCCGCGCCGCCCTCGGGCGAGCCGACGGATGCGCCCACGCCGTCGTCATCGGCTGCGTCAGCCGGTGCGGCAGCGCGGCCGGTCCAGGGCGCACGCTGAAGGCGCTCGGACAACCGGGCGTTTACCAATGCCCCTTATCGCCGGTGTCCGGCAGCGTGCAGCGGGCACGCGCGCATGGAGGAAGGAAGCGGGGTGCGGCAGTTCGGATCGAGTGGCCGGTTTGAAGAAGCTGGGGGATATCCTCGGGACGATCGTCTGGCGCGGCGCCACAGCGTGTTCCTTCACGCGCGCTGCCGAACGTCGCCCTGGCGGGTATTCGATGTCGAGATCGGCAACATCAGCGCGGGCGGGTGCAGCCTGATCGGTGTGCGCGACCGGTTTGCGATCGGGGCCGAAGTGGGCCTGCGCATCGCGCACCTCAAACCCTTGACGGGCTATGTCACCTGGACCGGCGAAGGCGTGGTCGGCGTCGAGTTCAAGAGCGCGCTCAGCGAGCGCGTGATCCGCGTTCTCAACGAGAGCTACCGGCTCGATCCGGCGTGACGCGCGCCCTTGGCCGGGTGGTTGGGTTTCGGATGCAATTGACGTTCGTCAAGGTCGCCTTGCCGCCCGCGCTGTAGTAGTCTGGTGTCTATCGAGAGCCCGCAAAGGGCCGATACGACAGGAGATGGACGCATGATGACCAAGGGTTTGATTGTCGCAGCGATGGGCCTTGTCGGCTCTGCCGGTCTGGCTGGTTTTATGGGCAGCGGGGCGCTTCACGCGCAGGACTGGCAGGAAATCGAAAAGCACTATACCCCGGCCTACACCAAGTGCCTCGATGGGCCGGCGGCGGCGTCGGGGGACCAGAGCGCGCTCGCACAGTGCTCGCTCGACGAAGTGACGCGCCAGGAGGCGCGGATCGACGCGGCGCTGGCCAAGGCGCCTGCGGACAAGGTCGAGGCGCTGCGGGCGGGCCAGTCGAAGTGGAAGGAGGATCGCGGCACGTTGTGCGAAGAGGAGGCCAAGTCGCTCGTCGGCGAGGCGACCAAGCGCATGGCGCGCGCGGATTGCAGTCTTGATGAGACAATCCGGCGGCTCATCACCATCGAAGCGGTGAAGTGATCGCGATCTTTGAAAGAAGGGAGGGTGGTGGACGCACTTGGGCTCGAACCAAGGACCCGCTGATTAAGAGTCAGCTGCTCTCCCTACTGAGCTATGCGTCCCCTCGTGGGGCTCATCCGCAGGGATGAGGGATTTGGTGGTGGTGGACGCACTTGGGCTCGAACCATGGACCCGCTGATTAAGAGTCAGCTGCTCTACCAACTGAGCTATGCGTCCCCACGAGGGGCTCATCCGCAGGGATGAGGGTTTTGGTGGTGGTGGACGCACTTGGGCTCGAACCAAGGACCCGCTGATTAAGAGTCAGCTGCTCTACCAACTGAGCTATGCGTCC
>NZ_JALHLF010000008.1:22661-90671 GCF_022832435.1 Novosphingobium organovorum
GTGGTGGACGCACTTGGGCTCGAACCAAGGACCCGCTGATTAAGAGTCAGCTGCTCTACCAACTGAGCTATGCGTCCCCACGAATGGGATCATCCGCGAGGGATGAAGTGGTGAATGGTGGACGCACTTGGGCTCGAACCAAGGACCCGCTGATTAAGAGTCAGCTGCTCTCCCAACTGAGCTATGCGTCCCCACGATTGGGATCATCCGCGAGGGATGAAGTGGTGACTGGTGGACGCACTTGGGCTCGAACCAAGGACCCGCTGATTAAGAGTCAGCTGCTCTACCAACTGAGCTATGCGTCCACTTTTCCACCGTGCTGCCATCTCTTCGAAGCCGTTTGACTTCGCCGATTCGGCGGCGGAGAGGCTCCTATAACGCCTCAATTCTGGATGGGAAGAGGAAACTTTCAATTATTTTACGAAAGTGAGGAAGGGCCACGGTTCCAGCGGTTTACACCCAGCAGAATGCCCACGCAGATCATGTTGGTCATCATCGAGGTGCCGCCGTGACTCATGAAGGGAAGGGGAATGCCGACCACCGGCGCGAGCCCCATGACCATCATCAGGTTGATCGCCACATAGAAGAAGATCGTCGTGCTCATGCCGATCGCCAGCAGGCTCGAGAAGCGGTCCTGCGCCTTGAGCGAGACCCCGATGCCCCAGCCTAGGATGATCGCGAAGACACCGATCACGAAGAGACCGCCAAGCATGCCCCATTCTTCGGCCATGGTGGCAAAGACAAAGTCGGTATGCGCTTCGGGAAGGTACTGGAGGTGGCTTTGCGTGCCGTTGCCGAAGCCCTTACCGAAGAAGCCGCCCGAGCCGATCGCGATCTTTGACTGGATGATGTGGTAGCCATCGCCGCGCGGGTCCGCTTCGGGATCGAACAGCGTGAGGATGCGCTTCCTCTGGTAGTCGTGGAGGACAAAGAAGAAGGCGGCGGGCACGATCGGGATCAGCGGGACGACCGCGCCGATGAACCAGCTGAGCGGCAGTCCGGCCAGATACATGATGACCACGCCGCCAAAGCAGATCGCCAGCGCGGTGCCAAGGTCGGGCTGGATCAGCACCAGCAGGGCGGGTGCGCCGATCAGCATGGCCGCCGGGATCAGCCCGCGCCAGCTGCGCGTGAGCGGGGCGGGCAGGGTCTCGTAGAACCGCGCAAGGACGAGCACGATGGCAGGCTTCATCAACTCGGAGGGTTGCAGCGTCATGAAACCAAGGTCCAGCCAGCGCTGGCTGCCCGCGCCCACGCCAATGCCAACGGCGCCGACCAGTTCGACCAGGATCAGCAGGATCAGCACGGCGGCGTAAGTCGGATAGGCCATGACCCGGAAGAAGTTGCGGCTGAACGAGGAGATGACGAAGGCCATCGTCAGGAACACCGCGAACTGGATCAGGTGGGCCAGCGCATAGGGCTTCCAGCTGCCGCCCGAGACCGAATAGAGCACCAGCGTGCCCAGCGTCATCAGCGCGAAGAGCGGGATGAAGACGATCCAGGGCTGGCGGGCGAGGGCCGCTGGCACGCTTGGGCGGCTCATGGGTTTTCGGGTCCTGTGCTGGTCGTGGAGCGCTGCGCGGGAGTGGTCGCGGGCGCAGCGGGTGTTTGCGCCGATCCGCCCGAGCCATCGTCGGCGGACGACGTATCGGGTCGCGGGGTCTGCGCGTCGCTGATGATGGGTTGGGGCGAGTTTTGC
The DNA here is from genome assembly GCF_022832435.1 of Novosphingobium organovorum. Taxonomy (GTDB): domain Bacteria; phylum Pseudomonadota; class Alphaproteobacteria; order Sphingomonadales; family Sphingomonadaceae; genus Novosphingobium; species Novosphingobium organovorum. Next base: position 24,361 of record NZ_JALHLF010000008.1, read on the forward strand.
GTGTCATCGGCCGCGCTGACCGCCTGCGCTTCCTGCTCGGGGGTGACCTTGGGCGCGGTGACGCCGAATTCGCGCACGTAGGTCGCGTAGCGCGCCTCGGCGCGTTCCTGCGGCGTGCCGCCCCATCCCTTTTCCAGCGCCTCGAGCTGCTCCAGACCCTTATCCTTGTCCCACAGGTAGGTCATGATGTCGCGGGCAAGCGGGATTGCCGCGCCCGACCCGCCGCCATGCTCGATCGAGATCGCGCAGGCGTAGCGCGGCTTGTCCCACGGCGCGTAGCAGATGAAGTGGCCGTGATCCCGGTACTTGAACGGCCCTGACTTGCCGTTCGAGATGTTGAGGCTGACGACTTGCGCCGTACCGGACTTGCCCGCGATCTCGAGCCCCTCGATCGGGGGCCTGGCCGCGTGCCCTGTGCCCGGCCCGTTGACCATGTCGCGCATGGCCTGGTGGACATAGTCGAGATGGTCCTGTGGGATGCCGAGCGGTTCGGCGTCCTGCGGCTTTCCGGTGTAGAGCAGGCGCGGCATCAGCTGGCGCCCGCTGGCGATGCGCGAGGCCATGACTGCGAGCTGGAGCGGATTGACGAGGAAATAGCCCTGGCCGATCGTGGCGTTGACCGAATCGAAGGTCTGCCATTCCTTGCCGTACTTGCGCAGCTTCCATTCCGGGCTGGGCACCGTTCCGTAGGACTGGCCCGTGACCGGCAGGTCGAATTCCTGCCCCAGGCCAAGCTTCTTGGCCATTTTCGAAATGACGTCCATGCCCATGCGCTGAACCATGGCGTAGAAATAGACGTCGCAGCTCTGGTAGATGCCCTTGGCCATGTTGACCGTGCCGTGGCCGCTGCGCTTCCAGCAGTGGAAGACGCGGTTGCCCACGCGCAGGCCGCCGCCGCAGAACACGGTTTCCTCAGGATCGAGCCCGGCTTCGCGGAAGGCCAGGCTGACCATCGGCTTGACCGTCGATCCGGGCGGATAGAGCCCGCGCAGGACCTTGTTGCGCAAGGGCACATGGTCGTCGTCCGACAGCATCTTCCATTCGAGCCGGCCGATGCCGTCCGAAAAGCTGTTGGGATCGAAGCTGGGCATCGAGGCCATCGTCAGCAGATCGCCGTTCTGCGCATCGATCACCACGACCGAGCCTGATTGCGTTCCCAGACGCCGCGCGCAGTAGTTCTGCAGGCCTGCATCGATGGTCAGCTTGACCGTCTCGCCCGGAATGTCGTCGCGCGTCTCGAGGTCGCGCACGACGCGGCCCGAGGCGGTCACTTCGGTGCGCCGGGCGCCGGGCGTGCCGCGCAGTTGCTTCTCGAACACCTTCTCGAGCGCGTCCTTGCCGACCTTGTAGCCGGGCGTGAGCAGCAGCGGATCGTGATCGCGCGCGTAATCCTCGGCCGAAGCCGCGCCGACGTAGCCGACCAGGTGGCCAACGTTGACGCTGTCGGGATAATAGCGCGAATAGCCACGCTGGGTGACCACGCCGGGCAGATCGGGCAGGCGTACGCTGACCGCCGAAAAGCGTTCGAGGTCAAGCCCGCTCGCCACTTCGACGGGGGCGAACCCGCGCGAGGAATCGAGGCTGTCCTGCAAGTCCTGACGCTTGACCGGATCGAGGTCGAGCAGTTCGCTCAGCCGCGTGATGGTCGCGTCCTTGTCCTGCAACCGTTCAGGGATGATGTCGACGCGGAAATCCGCGCGATTGGACGCGAGCGGGGTGCCGTTGCGATCGAGGATCCAGCCGCGGCGCGGCGGAATGAGCGAGAGGTTGACGCGGTTGCTCTCGGCCTCGAGCTTGTACTTCTCGTTCTCGAAGATCGCGAGATAGCCCATGCGCGCGGCGAGCAGACAGGCCACGCCGCCCTGGACCGAGCCCAGCACCACGGCGCGTCGCTCGAAGCTGTTGCGCAGGATGCCTGAGGAAATGTGCCGCTGCGGCTTTTGCGCGCGCCGGAAACGGAATTTCATCGCAGGACCCGGAATGCGATGAGGCGCCAGCGGTCGAAATGGCCCACGAGGCGGCCGATGAGCGGATAGGCGAACACGGAAAGCACGAGCTGGGGCACGACAACGCTGACAGGGGCATGGGCTGCGACCAGGTTGGCCAGCAGGTAACACGCGAGAACATAAAGGATGATGAGGCTGGTTGCGACGAGCCATTCGATCGCGAAGTTGCGCCAGGGAAAGCGCTCCTCGAAATAGTCGATGGCGATCGCCGAGAACGACCAGAGCAGGACCGCCGAACCGAACGGCTGTCCCGAGAACAGGTCGTCGAACAGACCGAGCGGCAAGCCCGCCCAGAGCGGCAGGAGCCCCGGCCGCATCTGCTTCCAGGCCATGTAGGTAAGGAAACCGAAGGGCGGCAGCATCGGTGCGGAGGCGATCACCAGCCAGCCGGGCACCAGCGAGGCGAACAGGATCGTCAGCCAGGGCACGACACGCGCGATGACAGGCGAGGGCGCACGGTTGATCCGCGTGCCCGCCGCCTTGTCGCGTCGGCCGGAATAGCCTTCGATCACGGCTTGGCTCCGGTCGCCGCGGGCAAGGGCGGCGGTGGCGGCGGGGCCCAGACGTTTTCGATCATCACGAAGTCGGTGTCGCTGGGATGGCCGATGACGCGCGCGATCGCGCCATCGCGCAGGATTTCGGTGAGCACCGCCATCGGCGTGCCCGGACGGTAGAGCCCGCCCGAACCCGAACTGACGATTACGTCGCCCTTCCTGAGCGGGTTGATCCCCAGATTGACCAGCCGCACGCGCAAGGTTCCGTCGCCCTGGCCTTGCGCGAAACCGGCGACGCCGTCGCTCGCCCGGCGCACCGGGACGAGGCTTTCGGTGTCGGTGATCAGCAGCACGCGCGAACTCGTGGCGCCCACCTCGAGTACCCGCCCGATCAGCCCGGTGGCCGAACGGACCGGCATGCCCTTGTGGATGCCCTTGTTGCTGCCCGCACCGATCGTCGCGAAGCGCCGCGTGCTCGACGGGGTCGAGGCGGTCAGCGTGGTCACCGCTACAACGTCGTCGCGCTGCTGAGTGATGCCCAGGATCTTCTTGAGGCGCTGGTTCTCGGCGTTGATCGCGCGCGCTTCGACCAGCTTGGTCTTGGCGATCGCAAGTTCCTTTTGCATGCGCGCGTTTTCGCCCCCGATCTTGAAGAAACCGGTGACGCTGGCGAGCACCTGCTGGCCCACGTTGCGGCTCTTCGCGGTGGCTTCGGCCGCAGGATCGGTGGCGTCGGCGGCAAGCGAGCGCAGGCTGGAGAAGCTGCTCGGGTTGATCGCGGAAATCGCGATCAGCACGAGGCCGATCAGCATGCTGACGACACCGGCCGTGTGGCTCAGGAACGAGGAAAGTTGCGCCCTGCGGGAATATCCGGAGCGCTTGTTTGTCGGCGGCGCCATGCGCCTGCACTCCAACTGGCGTCGGCCAGCCCGCGAAGGGCTCGGCCGAACGTTACATCCTTCTTCCGGGGGCGAGCGATCACGGCCCGCCCCGCGGGGCGATGGTTCAGGCGGACATCAGTACGCCCTGGTATACCGAATCTTCCATGGCGCGGCCGGTTCCCAGCGCGACGCACGAAAGCGGATCTTCGGCCACGCTCACCGGCAGGCCGGTTTCCTCGCGCAGGTAATCGTCAAGGCCGCGGATGAGCGCGCCGCCACCGGTAAGCACGATGCCCTGGTCGACGATGTCGGCGGCGAGTTCGGGGGCGGTGTTTTCAAGCGCGATTCGCACGCCTTCAATGATCGCGCCGATCGGTTCGGCCAGTGCCTCGGCGACGTTGGCCTGGCTGATCGAGATTTCCTTGGGCACGCCGTTGACGAGGTCGCGGCCCTTAATGTAGATCGTTTCACCCGCACCATCGGCCGGCATCACGGCGATGCCGTAGTCCTTCTTGATGCGTTCGGCGGTGGCATCGCCGATCAGCAGGTTATGGTGGCGGCGCACGTAGGAAACGATCGCCTCGTCCATCTTGTCGCCGCCCACGCGCACCGACGTGGTGTAGGCCAGGCCGCGCAGCGAAAGCACCGCGACTTCGGTGGTGCCCCCGCCGATGTCGACGACCATCGAGCCGACCGGTTCGGTCACGGGCATGTCGGCGCCGATCGCAGCGGCCATGGGCTCGAGGATCAGGAACACTTCGCGGGCGCCCGCGTTGCTCGCCGCGTCGCGGATCGCGCGGCGTTCAACCGAGGTCGAGCCCGAGGGAACGCAGATCACGATCTTGGGATAGCGGAACAGGTTCGACTTGCCGTGAACCTTGCGGATGAAGTGCTTGATCATCTCTTCGGCGATTTCGATGTCGGCGATGACACCGTCGCGAAGCGGGCGGATTGCCTCGATGTTGTCGGGCGTCTTGCCCATCATCAGCTTGGCGTCGTCCCCGACGGCCTTGACCTTCTTGACGCCGTTCATCGTCTCGATGGCGACGACCGAAGGCTCGTTCAGAACGATGCCCCGATCCTGCACATAGACGAGGGTATTGGCGGTCCCAAGGTCGATCGCCATGTCCTGAGAGCCGAGTTTGAAGAATCGCGAGAAGGGGCCAGCCATCAATTGTCCGTATGCTTTTCAATCGCTTTACCGCAGAATCATGCGGGGGGGCGATAGTCTGGTTTGCGTGGGAGACATGCCCTTAAACCATGGCATTGCGAAACGCCAAAAATTTGTGTCGAATTTCGGTGGGTTTTAACGGGTATCCGTCTCGAAATCGGGCCGTTTCGTCGTTAGCCTCGCTGGCGAAGGTGTCCAGACCCCCATGATGGCCTGGAACGGGCCGCAGGTGGCCCGCGCAACACCATGTTTGTTCAGGATTTTCAATGCCTACGATTCGCCGTCTGCCCGAACATCTGGTCAACCGCATCGCCGCTGGCGAAGTGGTCGAGCGGCCAGCCTCGGCGCTCAAGGAGCTGGTCGAGAACGCGATCGACGCAGGGTCGACCCAGATCACCGTGCGGCTTGCCGCAGGCGGGCTCGACCTCATCGAAGTGACCGACGACGGCTGCGGTATGAGGCCCGACGAAATGGCGCTCGCGCTCGAACGTCACGCGACTTCCAAGCTGCCCGACGAACATATCGAACTGGTGGCAACGCTCGGGTTTCGGGGGGAGGCACTGCCCTCGATCGGCTCGGTCGCGCAGCTCACCATCGAGAGCCGTCCGCACGGCGCCCAGGAAGGCTGGAAGCGCGTCACCGACCATGGCGTGGTCACCGCGAACGGACCGGCCGCGCTGCCGCCCGGCACGCGCATCCGGGTCGAGGATCTGTTCGCCAAGGTCCCGGCGCGGCGCAAGTTCCTGCGCTCGGCGCGCAGCGAGTGGGCGGCCTGCCAGGACGTCGTGCGCCGCCTTGCGATGGCGCGGCCCGACATCGGCTTCGTGCTCGAACACGATGGACGGCGGGTCATCGCGGTGCAGCCGCGCGAGGAACTGGCGGCGCGCGTCGCGCGTCTCGTCGCGCGCGAACTGGCCGAGGACGGGGTGCTGATCGACGCAGAACGGGGCAGCGCGCATCTGACCGGCGTCGCGGGGCTGCCGACCTACAACCGTGGCGTCGCTGACCACCAGTACCTGTTCGTCAACGGACGCCCCGTGAAGGACCGCCTGCTGACAGGGGCGGTGCGCGGGGCCTACGCCGACATGTTGGCGCGCGATCGCCACGCGGTGCTTGCGCTGTTCCTCGAGATCCCGCCCGAGGATGTCGACGTCAACGTTCACCCGGCCAAGACCGAAGTGCGCTTTCGCGATCCCACCTTCATTCGCGGCTTTCTTGTCGGGGCGCTGCGCCATGCGCTCGAAGGGGCCGGGCAGAAGAGCGCGCAGGCGCCCTCCGCGCAGGCCATGGGCAACTGGCAGGTCGAACCGATGGCGCCCGCACGGGCCGATCCCGCACCTTCGCTCGGCTCGCTTTTCGCGCGCGAATACGCACCCCAGCGCAGTTCGTTCGCCCCGGTCCGCCCCGCCGTCTCGGAAAGCGCCGCGGCCTGGCGTTCGTATGAAGCCGAGGTCATGGCGCAGCCGCAGGGGCGCGCCGAACCGCTGTCCGAGGAGGCCGATGCGGCCGAACAGGAAGCGCTACGCTATCCGCTGGGCGTTGCGCGCGGGCAGGTTTCGGACACCTACATCATCGCCGAAGCCGAAGATGGGCTGGTCATCGTCGACCAGCACGCGGCGCACGAGCGGCTCGTGCTGGAACGCCTGAAGGCGGCCGGGGCGGGCGACGCGATGACCCGCAGCCAGGCGCTGCTGCTGCCCGAAGTCGTCGAGCTCGAAGAAGCGGCGTGCGATGCGCTCGAGGACAAGATCGAGGATATGGCGCGCTTCGGGCTGGTGCTCGAACGCTTCGGCCCGGGCGCCATGCTGGTGCGCGCGGTGCCTTCGGTGCTGGGCAAGTCGAACGCCGGGGCGCTGGTGCGCGACGTGGCGGACGATCTGGCCAAGAACGGCGACGCGCTGCTGCTCGGCGAAAAGCTCGACCTCGTGCTCGCGACGATGGCCTGCCACGGCTCGGTGCGGGCCGGGCGATCGCTGTCTGTGGCCGAAATGAACGCGCTGCTGCGCGAGATGGAGCGCACCCCGCGTTCGGGCCAGTGCAACCACGGACGTCCGACCTGGGTGAAGCTTGCGCATGGCGACATCGAGAAGCTGTTCGGGCGCAAGTGAGCGGCCCGTTATAAGCCGCCACCGGACTACCCTTCTGCCCCTTCTGCGAGCCGGAGGGCTGGAGGGTCGTTATGAGGGGGCCTTTCGGAACCTCGCTTCCACGTGTTTGTTTTACCCGCGTTGAGCCTGCACGCGCAGGCATCGCGAAACAGTTCGGGTAAAAATGATGCGACGATTATGGCTGGGCTTGACGCTGGTTGCGCTTCTCACGGCGTGTGGGACGAAAACCCCCACCGAGAAGAAATCGGATGCCGCCAGGGACGTGGCCATGGTCGAACGGATGAGCAAGGCGCCGTTCAAGCCGATCCTGCCCAAGCCGATCACCAAGGTCGATCTGGTCCGCTATGGCCTGGCGCACCGCGGGTGCCTGTTCACGCCCAAGGGGAGCAAGGACCCGATCTTCGTGGCGGGACCGGACGAGGGCTTCATGCATGTCGGGCGCGACCTGGATCGCTATGCGGCCAAGACCGACAGCGCTGAGCTGCCGGGCAAGGCGCATTCGACCTACATCGGTCTGGAGAACTGGCTCGACATCGTGCGCCTGCCGGACGAGGGAGCCGACGGCACCGCGGTGCACTGGCCCGCGCGGTTGATCCTGCACGATTCGCAGGAGCGCGTCGCCTTCATGAACGATGGGATCATGGATTGCAGCGCGGACGAGTGACGCCCGCGCTGCCGGTAGTCATGGTCGGAGCGGGCGCTCAGACGTTGAACTTGAAGTGCATGACGTCGCCGTCGTGGACCACGTATTCCTTGCCTTCCTGGCGCAGCTTGCCCGCATCCTTGGCCGCGGTTTCGCCGCCAAGGCCGACGAAATCGTCGTAGGCGATGGTTTCGGCGCGGATGAAGCCGCGCTGCATGTCCGAGTGGATCGTGCCCGCCGCCTCAGGCGCCTTGGCGCCCTTGTGAATGGTCCAGGCGCGCGCTTCCTTGGGACCGACGGTGAAGAAGGTGATCAGTTCGAGCAGATCGTAGCCTGCGCGGATGATCCGCGCGAGGCCCGCTTCGTGAAGGCCCATTTCCTCGAGAAAGACGAGGCGGTCTTCCATCTCCATGCCGACCAGTTCGGCTTCGATCGCGGCCGAGACGATGACGGCGGTGGCGCCTTCGGCGGCCGCTTTCTCGAACACGCGGGCCGAGAAGGCGTTGCCTTCGGCCGCGGCTTCTTCCTCGACGTTGCAGACGTAAAGCACGGGCTTGGCGGTGAGCAGCTGGGCCTGCGCGAAGACGCGGGCTTCGTCTTCGTCCCTGGGCTGGGTCAGGCGGGCGGGCTTGCCGTCGCGCAGCAGGTCGAGCGCCTGACCAAGCACCGAGGCGATGACCTTGGATTCCTTGTCGCCCTGTGCGGCCTTCTTCTGGGCTGCCGGAACGCGCTTTTCGAGGCTTTCGAGGTCGGACAGCAGCAGCTCGGTCTCGACCGTCTCGGCATCGGCGATCGGATCGACCCTGTTGTCGACGTGCTGGATGTCGTCGTTCTCGAAGCAGCGCAGGACGTGGACGACCGCGTCGACCTCACGGATGTTGCCCAGGAACTGGTTGCCCAGGCCTTCCCCCTTCGAGGCGCCGCGCACGAGCCCGGCAATGTCGACGAAGGAAAGCTGGGTCGGGATGATCTTGGCCGAGCCGGCGATTTCGGCCAGCTTGTCGAGGCGCGGATCGGGCACGCCGACCTGGCCGACGTTCGGCTCGATCGTGCAGAAGGGATAGTTGGCGGCTTGCGCGGCCTGCGTCTCGGTGAGCGCATTGAACAAGGTTGACTTGCCGACATTGGGCAGGCCCACGATTCCGCAACGGAAACCCATCATCTACTCCGGTAAAGAAATTTGGCTGCCCATAGCGCCGCATCGCGCGCTTGACCAGACGCGCAAGGGGCAAGCGGGCACCGGGTGTGTCGACAAGAGCCGATTTATCCGCATAACCAAAACTTCAGCCCTTACCGCTAGGAGCCGGGTGCATGAGATTTTCCCCCGTTCGCCCCGCTGGCATCCTGTTTCCCCTGCTTGTCCTTACGCTTGTCGCTGGCTGCGGGGACAGTCCCGAGACGTTGTTCACGAAGGCGCAGAAGAGTTTCGCGCAGGAGGAATACGACACCGCGCGCATCGAAGTAGCCTCCGCGCTCAAGGACGATCCGAACAACCCCGCGATGCTTGCCCTGCTGGCGCGCTCGTACTTGCGCCTGGGCGATCCCGATGGCGCCGAGGGCGCGCTCAACCGGATGGAGCAGGCCGGGGGATCGGACAAGGGGCTGGCTGCGGTCCGGGCCGAGATCGCGCTGATCCGCGGGCGCCCGGCCCAAGCATTGCAGACGCTGGGCTCGGACACCAGCGCCGATGCCTGGCGGGTGCGCGCCGAGGCCAACCTTGCGCTCGACAACCGCAACGCGGCGATCGACGCCTTTGAAAAAGGGCTTGGGGCTGGCGGGGGCATTCGTCTGGCCGAAGCCTATGCCCGTTTTCGCCTCAATGCGGGCGATCTGGATCAGGTGGACACGATCTACCGCCGGATGGTTGCCATGGATGCCAAGGCCTACGAGACGATGACGCTGGCGGGTGATCTGGCCGCCGCGCGCGGGCAGACCGATGCCGCGATCGCGGCGTTCGAGAAGGTGGTGAAGGCCTATCCGGACCGGATCGCGCCGCGTCTGGCACTGGCCAACCAGTACGACGCCAAGGGTCAGGTCGACAAGGCGATGCAGGTCGTCGAGGCGGCGGGCAAGCTGGGGCAGGACCCTGCGGCGGTCGAGGCGCTCAAGGTCCAGTTGATGTCCGAGAAGGGGGAGTGGACTGCGATCCGCGATCTCTTGCGCAACCGCGAATCGCAGCTCGATCCCGGCTCGGCGATGAGCATGTCCTATGGCGAGGCGCTGTTGCACCTGGGGCAGGGGGATCAGGCCCGGCTGATTTTCAAGCGCGCCTCGCTGGCGCTGCCCGGCAACCCTTACGCGCGCCTGATGCTGGGCATTTCCCTGATCGAAACGAACGACAACGCCGGAGCCTGGGCCACGCTCAAGCCGCTGGCGATGAGCCCGCTCGCTCGCCGCGAGGAAATCGATGCGGCCCGTCAGGCCGCCGAAGCGGTCGGAGCGCCCGAGGCGGCCGCGCTAAAGGCGCGCCTCCAGCCCGATCAGCTCAAGGCGGCGCAGGCGCGTATCGATGCGGGCGCTGCGGCCATGAGCACCGGGCAATGGGACAGGGCCATCGCGATCTACGCACCGATGCTGGCGGGCAGCCCCAACGATGTCGAACTGCTCAAGCGCCTGGCGCTGGCGCATTCGCATCTGGGGCAGGGCGATCAGGCGATCGGTTTTGCCGACCGCGCGGTCGCGATCGACGCGCACAATCCCGATTGTCTCTATGTCGCCGGGTACGTCCGGCTCGAGAGTGGGGCCGATGTGGCCAAGGCGCGCACGCTGCTCAAGGCGGCGGCCGATGCCGATCCCAACAACGCGACGATCGCGCGTGAGCTTGTAAAGGCAAACGCCGCCCAGGGCTGACCCTGGACGGCGTTGGAGCGTGTCGCCGCCGCTTCCGGTCAAGGGAGCGGGCCGGCTGATGGTCCCGGACCAAGGCGCCTGGATGGGCTTGGCGCCTTGGTGGAGCTAACGGGTCCTGAAAGCGTCGGCGACCGGCTTTGCTCAGGCCGCGCGCGGCTTGCGGCGGCGGGCGTAGGCGAGGCCGAGCAGGCCCAGGCCCATCATGCCAAGCATGCCGGGTTCGGGAACATCGGTGCCGCCCGAGGACGAACCGCCCGAGGTGCCACCCGAAGTCGAGGTGGTCGTGCCACCCGAGGTCGAAGTGGTGGTGGTGCCGCCTGAAGTCGAGGTGGTCGTCGTGCCGCCCGAGGTTGACGACGTGGTGGTCCCGCCCGAAGTCGAGCTCGTCGAGGTGGTGGTGCCGCTGCACATCGATGCCCCCGAGGCGTGGCCGCAATCGCAGTAGTGGGTGTGCGTGCTTGTGCCGCCCGAGGACGAGCTGCTGCTGCCCCAGTTGAAGAAGGTCGCATGGGCCGGCGTGGCCATGGACAGGGCCATGGTCGCGGCGAAAGCGATCGAGCTGGCAGACTTACGGATCATGATGACTACCCCTAGTTCCCTTGTGGTTGCCAGCTAACAAAGCAAACGACGTGCCAAATACGAAATTACGCGGCTTTGGTGGTTAATGAAATGCGATAGCGCTCCGATATGTAAGCTAACCTGACACCTGATTTCAGTTAACCTGAACTAACGAGGGGGCGCAAGGGGAGGGTGGCCGATGGGTCGGTCAGCCCTGCTGGCGCAGTGCGATTTCACTCATGAAGCGCGCGTCGTTGCCTTCGGCCAGCCATCCAGCCTCGGCCGCCAGCGCGCCAAGCATGTCGGCCAGCGGGTCCATTTCGGCCTTGGCGAAATTGCCCAGCACGTAGCCGGTCACCCGGTCCTTGTGCCCCGGATGGCCGATGCCCAGCCGAATTCGGCGGTAGTCTGGCCCCAGGTGCTGGCCGATCGAGCGCAGGCCGTTGTGGCCGGCGTGGCCGCCGCCGCGTTTCACCTTGACCTTGAACGGGGCCAGGTCGAGCTCGTCGTGGAACACGGTCAGCGCGTCGGGTTCGAGCTTGTAGAAGCGCATCGCCTCGCTCACCGAGCGGCCGCTTTCGTTCATGAAGGTCGCGGGCTTGAGCAGGAGCACCTTGTCGCGGCCGATCCGGCCTTCCTGCAGCCAGCCCTGAAACTTCTTTTGCACCGCGCCAAAGCCGTGCACGTCGGCCAGTGTGTCGAGCGCCATGAAGCCCACGTTGTGCCGCTGAAGCGCGTATTGCGGTCCGGGGTTGCCCAGGCCCACCCACAGTTGCGTTGCCATCGCCTGTCCTTCTTGCCCTGATCGTTCGTGTCGCGGCGTCTCGAAAGGCGGCGGCCGCGAGGCAAACGAAAAAGGCCCTTCCCGCGCGCCGAAAATCGGGGCGGGAAGGGCCTCAATTCCAGCCGGCGAAGCTTATTCGGCTTTGGCTTCGGCCTTGCTGTTGTCGCCTTCTTCGCTCTTCAGCGCCGAGGGAGCCGCGATCGTCGCGATGGTGAAGTCGCGGTCGGTGATCGCCTGGGCCGAACCGGCGGGCAGCGTGACGTGGCTGGCGTGGATCGATTCGCCCACGTCGAAGCCGGTGACGTCGATCACGACTTCGTCGGGGATCAGGTCAGCGGCGCAGACCAGCTCGAGCTCGTGGCGCACGATGTTGAGCACACCGCCGCGCTTGAGGCCCGGCGAAGCTTCTTCGTTGGCGAAGACGACGGGCACGTTGACGTGCACGGTCGCGTTCTTCGACAGACGCAGGAAGTCGGCGTGCAGCGGACGATCGTTGACGGGGTGGAAGGCAACGTCCTTGGGGAGCGTGCGAACCGTCTTGCCGTCGATCTCGATCTCGACGATCGAGTTGAAGAAGTGACCGGTGCCGAGCTGGCGCGAAAGTTCCTTGGCCTCGACGTGGATCGAGACGGGCTCTTCGTTGTTGCCATAGATGACGGCGGGGACACGACCTTCGCGACGCAGGGCACGGGAGGCTCCCTTGCCTGCCCGATCACGCGCCTCGGCCGGCAGGTTAAGCGTATCGCTCATGGTACTTGCCTTTCGAAAACTGGATTGAAATCCGGAAAAAACCGGGTCGACCACCGACCCGTCCGGTCCGTCACGCCTCCAGGGATGACCATGACGGAAGAGCGGCCCCATATGCGCAAACGCCCCCGAATGCAAGCGTGAATGCCGCCCGACATGCCACCTGGAATGCCATTGGACGTGGCGCTTCGCGCTACTGGACCCGCCGCACCGCGAACCCTTGCGCGCGCAGCAGCGCGACGAGACCGTCGGACCCGACCATGTGCGCCGCGCCGACCGCCACGAAGGGGCGCTGGCCAGCGTGGACGGCTGAGGCGATCCGGGGTGCCCAGGCGCGGTTGCGCCCGGTGTAGAGCGCCGCGCGCAGTTCGGGGTCGGCGAGCAAGCCGGTGTGCGTCTGGGCCGCGATCGCGGCGACATCGCCCTTGCGCCAGGCCTGCGTCAGGTCGGTGTCGGAGAGCGCCTGCGCTTCGTGGACGATGGCGCTGAGCAAATCGCGCTGCTCGCGCTCGGGCAGCGCGGCGAACAGGCTGAGTTGCTTTTCGGCGCCTTCGAGCTCGACCACCGGGCGCGGCGGCGCGGCGGCGAGCACCGCGCGGTCCACGCCGTTCGCGGCGTTGTCGTCGGCGCTGGCCGCGTTGGCGAGCGTAAGCGCGGCGGCCCAGGTCTGCGTTTCGCCAAACTGGTTGTCGGAAAAACCCTCGCGGGCGAGCAGTGCGGCGAGCGCGGGGCGATCGCGGGCGGGCACGCGCTGGCTGAGTGGCGGCTGCCCGGAGGTGCGGGCGAGCCGGGCGAAAGTGGCGCTGAGAGCCGCATCGTCGCGCAGATTGGCGACTTCGACGAGCACTGTGCCGGCCTTGGCAAAGGCGGCGTCGAGTTTGGGCGAATGCCAGGCGAGCGGGGCAGGGGCCGAATGGATGGTGCCCAGCAGCCAACCCTCGTGCCCTTGTGCGTCGGAGATCCGCCACAGGGCGGGGGTCGCGGGCAGCGGCTCGAGTCCGGTGACGAGCCGGTAGCCCAGCAGTCCTGCCGCCAGCGCCAGCGCGGTGCCCAGCACGGCAAGAAGGAGGTTGCGAATGGTCATGGCCGGAAAAAGGCGGCGCGCGCCCTACTGCACCCGAACGGCGCGCACGCCGTCCTTGGCCAGAAGCGCCTGCACGCTGTCCTGTCCGGCGAGGTGCCCGGCGCCCACGGCCATGAACACGGTGCCTGGCTGCTTCAGGCGGGCCTCGATCCAGCGGGCCCAGTGCTGGTTGCGCGCGGTCAACAGCGTCTCGCGGATCAGCGGGTCGTTCTCCTGCTGATTGAGGATTTCGGCGAGATCCTTGGCCTTGCCCTGCTTCCAGGCATCGACCATCGCGGCGATGTCGCCATCGAGCGTGGGCAGGGCCTCTACCACATCGGCAAGGTAGGCGTCCTGGGTCGCGACCGGCAGGTCCTCGAACAGGCCGATCTGGTAGTCGGCGGTTTCAAGCGCTGCGTTGGTCAGTCCGAGTGCGCGGGCCTTGTCGGTGATCTGCTTGTCGATCCCGTTCGACAGGTCGTAACCTTGCATCTGGAGCGGGATGAGCGAGAGCATCAGCGCGGCAAACCAGGCGTCGTTGCCGTCGAACGCAGCGGGCGCAAGGCCAAGCTTGGTCATTGCGGCCTCGTAAGCAGCGCGGTTCTCGGGGGATAGTGTGTCGCGCAAGGCCCGCCCATCGGTGCGCGAGGCCTTTTCCAGCATGGCGCTCTGCGCAGCCTTATTGTCGTCCATGGGCACCTCGGTGACGAGGGTGCGCGAACTCTTCAGAGCCTTTGCGACGGGTCCGTTGAACCAGTCGACCGGCTTGGGCAGAACGTGGATGGTCCCGAACAGCCAGATGGTGGTGTCCTTGTCCGAGACCTTCCAGAGCGCGGGATGGACCCGCTCGGGGTTGCTGGCGGCGGTATCTGGCCGGGCGGGTCCGGCGGGCGCCTGCGCAAGCGTCGGGCTCGCCAGCAGGGCGAGCGCGAGAGTGGTGGCGCGGGTCACTCGAAACAGGAAGGGGTGCATGGATGGAAGGCCTTGGTACGTGTCGCTGCGTAGCCGGCAAGGGTGAGCGCGGAGGACTCGCTCTTTGCGGGCCGGGGCTGAATGGGGGCTGAGGCGGGGGTGTGACAAGTCAAGAATGCGCTTTGTGAGCCCTTTGCGCGGTTGATTTGCCCCCGCGCATCCGCCAAAGGCGAGCCGTCACATTCGACACCGGACGAACAACACGGAAACCCCATGCCGAACGCCGCCAAAGAGCCGCTCAGCTTTCAGGACATGATCCTCACGCTCCATAATTACTGGAGCAAGCAGGGTTGCCTGATCCTCCAGCCCTACGACATGCGCGTGGGCGCGGGGACCTTCCACCCCGCGACGACCTTGCGCTCGCTCGGTCCGGAGCCCTGGAAAGCGGCCTATGTGCAGCCTTCGCGCCGTCCGACCGACGGGCGTTATGGCGAAAATCCGAACCGTCTCCAGCACTATTACCAGTATCAGGTGGTGCTTAAGCCCAACCCGGAAAACCTTCAGGAACTCTATCTCGCCAGCCTCGCCGAGATCGGGATCGACCCGCTCGCGCACGATATCCGCTTCGTCGAGGATGACTGGGAAAGCCCGACGCTGGGCGCCTGGGGGCTGGGCTGGGAAGTGTGGTGCGATGGCATGGAAGTCACCCAGTTCACCTACTTCCAGCAGGTCGGCGGGTTTGACTGCAAGCCGGTTACCGGCGAGCTGACGTATGGCCTGGAACGCCTCGCGATGTATATCCAGGGTGTCGACTGGGTTTACGATCTCAAGTTCAACAACGAGGGCGTGACCTACGGCGACGTCTTCCTTGCCAACGAACAGCAGCAGTCGAAGTACAACTTCGAGATTGCCGACACCGATGCGCTTTTCGCCGGGTTCAAGGCCGCCGAGGAAGAGAACCGGCGCTGCATCGAGGCGAAGATTCCGCTCGCCGCCTACGATCAGGCGATCGAGGCCAGCCATCTGTTCAACCTGCTCCAGGCGCGCGGCGTGATCTCGGTGCAGGAACGCGCCAGCTACATGGCGCGCGTGCGCGATCTCGCGAAGGGGGCGTGCCAGTCGTACATCGATGTCAATGCGGAGCGCTGGGAACGCGATTTTCCGGGGTGGAGTGCGTAAGATGACCGATTTTCTGCTCGAACTGCGCTCCGAGGAAATCCCCGCCCGCATGCAGGCCGGCGCGCGCGCCGATCTGGAAAAGCTGTTTCGCAAGGAACTGGCCGCCGCTGGCGTTACGCCCGGCGCGATCACCGTCTATTCGACCCCGCGCCGCCTTGCGCTGATCGCCCGCGATCTGCCGCTCGAGACGCAGGCCGTCCACGAGGAAACCAAGGGCCCGGCCATCAGCGCGCCCGAACAGGCGCTCGAAGGTTTCCTGCGCAAGACCGGGCTGAGCAAGGATCAGCTCGCAGTGCGCGACCTCAAGGGCAAGCCGACCTACTTCGCGGTCGTCGAAAAGCCGGGCCGTGCGGTCAAGGACGTGCTTGCCGAGGCGATCCCCGCCATCGTGCGCGCCTTCCCCTGGCCCAAGTCGCAGCGCTGGGGCGCCGCGTCGCTGAGCCCGGAAAGCCTGCGCTGGGTGCGTCCGCTCTCGGCCATCGTGGCGCTGCTGGGCGGCGAAGTGGTCGAATGCGAAGTGGGCGGCATCGTTTCGGGCGCGGTTACCAAAGGTCACCGCTTCCACGCGCCGGATGAAATCACGCTGACGGGCGCCGACAGCTACGTCGAGGCGCTGCGCGCCGCGTTCGTGCTGGTCAACCACGAAGAGCGCCAGGACCTCATCCGCGCCAAGGCCGCCGAGGCCGCCGAGGCCGCGGGCCTGACGCTGGTCGAGGACGAGGGGCTGGTGATCGAGAACGCGGGGCTGACCGAATGGCCCGTGCCGCTGCTCGGCCGCTTTGACGAGGATTTCCTCGAAGTTCCGCCCGAGACCATCCAGCTCACCGCGCGCGTCAACCAGAAGTACTTCGTGTGCGAGAAGCAGGGCAAGCTGGCTGACGCCTTCGTGTGCACCGCGAACATCGCCGCGACCGACGGGGGCGAGGGCATTGTCGCGGGCAACCGCAAGGTGCTCGCCGCGCGCCTGTCCGACGCGCGTTTCTTCTGGCAGCAGGACCGCAAGACGAAGCTTTCGGTCCAGGCCGAAAAGCTGGGCCGGATCACCTTTCACGAAAAGCTGGGCACCCTCGCCGACAAGGTCGAGCGTGTGGCGCAGCTGGCCGAATGGCTGGCCGCCGAGGGCATCGTGCCTGGCTGCGACCCCGCGCTTGCGCGTCAGGCCGCCGAGCTGTGCAAGGCCGATCTCGTGACCGAAATGGTCGGCGAGTTTCCCGAGCTTCAGGGCCTGATGGGCGGCTACTACGCCCGCGCCGAGGGGCTGGGCGATGCCGTCGCCGATGCCATCCGCGATCACTACAAGCCGGTGGGCCAGGGCGACGACGTGCCGACCGCGCCGGTTTCGGTGGCCGTGGCGCTGGCGGACAAGCTCGATACCTTGCGCAGCTTCTTTGCCATCGAGGAAAAGCCGACCGGCTCGAAGGACCCCTTTGCGCTGCGCCGTGCCGCGCTGGGTGTCATTCGCCTGATTACCGACAACGGACTGCGCTTCGGGGTTGCTGAAGGTGACCTGCTCGACTTCTTCGCCGATCGCCTCAAGGTCCAGCAGAAGGAAGCGGGCGTTCGCCACGACCTGATCGATGCGGTCTTCGCGCTCGGCGGTGAGGACGATCTGGTGCGTCTGCTGGCGCGGGTCCACGCGTTGCAGGCCTTTGTCCAAACGGACGATGGCGCAAACCTGCTGGCGGGCTACAAGCGCGCCAACAACATCCTCAAGAAGGAAGGTTTCGTGGCCCGCGATATCGCCCGCACCGGGGACGAGGACCCGATGGAAAATGTCGACGATCCCGACATGCGCGCGATCTACGCGCAGCGCGGCGCGCTGCCCTACGCGCCCGAGCCGGCCGAACAGGCCCTGATCGACGCGCTCGACGCTGCTGCGCCGCAGGCAAGCCAGGCCATCGCGGCCGAGGACTTTGGTGGAGCGATGGCCGCACTGGCTTCGCTGCGCGCCCCGATCGACGCCTTCTTTGAAGATGTTACGGTGAACGACGCCGATCCCGCAAAGCGCACGCATCGTCTCGGTCTGCTCGATCGATTCCGTGCTGCGGTGCACAAAGTGGCTGACTTCTCGCGGATCGAGGGCTAGGTACTTCAACTCTGGTCTGGAGGAGGACCAGAGGTAAAAAGAAAGTCAGAGGATAATGACGACGCAAGTCTATACGTTCGGTGGTGGCGTTAAGCACGATGATCCACGCGCCAAAGACAAGATCATTACCGGTGGTAAGGGCGCCAATCTGGCCGAGATGGCGGGAATTGGTCTTCCCGTCCCTCCGGGCTTTACGATCACGACCGAAGAATGCGTCAAGTACCTCGCCGAAGGCGGTGATTTCTCGGAGGCGCTGCGCGCCGACGTGGCGCAGGCGCTGACCCATATCGAGAAGACGGTGGGCAAGAGCTTCGGCGCCAACGCCGACCCGCTGCTCGTCTCGGTGCGTTCGGGCGCGCGCGTCTCGATGCCGGGCATGATGGACACCGTGCTCAACCTGGGGCTCAACGACGAAACGGTCGAGGGACTCGCCACGATTTCGGGCGACGATCGTTTTGCGTGGGACTCCTACCGCCGCTTCATCCAGATGTATTCGGACGTGGTGCTTGGTCTCGACCATGGCCGCTTCGAGGAAGCACTGGAAATCGTCAAGGAAGACAACGGCTTCCTCAATGACGTCGAACTGAGCGCGGACAACTGGCGCGCGATCGTGACCCAGTACAAGGCGATCGTCGCCGAGGAACTGGGCCGCCCGTTCCCGCAGGACGTCCACGAACAGCTCTGGGGCGCGATCCGCGCCGTGTTCGACAGCTGGGATTCGGACCGCGCCAAGGTCTATCGCCGTCTCAACGACATTCCGGGTGACTGGGGCACCGCGGTCAACGTGCAGGCCATGGTCTTTGGCAACATGGGCGAAACCTCGGCCACCGGCGTTGCCTTCACCCGCGACCCGGCGACCGGCGAGAAGGCCTACTTTGGCGAATACCTCGTCAACGCGCAGGGCGAGGACGTCGTCGCCGGCATCCGCACCCCGCAGTACCTGACCAAGGCCGCGCGCGAGAATTCGGGAGCCACCGCACCCTCGATGGAAGAAGCCATGCCCGCCGCCTACGGCGAACTGGCTGCGGTGTTCGAGCTGCTTGAAAAGCACTACGCCGACATGCAGGACATCGAATTCACCGTCCAGCAGGGCAAGCTGTGGATGCTCCAGACCCGTTCGGGCAAGCGCACCGCCAAGGCCGCGCTCAAGATGGCGGTCGACATGGTGGGCGAAGGCCTGATCGACGAGGCGACCGCGATCAAGCGCGTCGATCCTATGGCGCTCGACCAGCTGCTCCACCCCACGCTCGATCCCACCGCGCCGCGCGACATTCTGGGCAAGGGCCTGCCGGCCTCGCCGGGCGCCGCCTCGGGCCAGATCGTGCTTGACGCGGACACCGCTGAAAAGCGCAGCGAACTGGGCGAAGCGGTCATCCTTGCACGCGTCGAAACCTCGCCCGAGGACATCCACGGCATGCACGCGGCCAAGGGCATCCTGACCGCGCGCGGTGGCATGACCAGCCACGCGGCGGTCGTCGCGCGCGGCATGGGCCGTCCGTGTGTGTCGGGCGCGTCGAGCGTGTCGATCGACATGAAGACCCGCACCCTGCGCATCGGCAGCCGCGAGCTCAAGGAAGGCGACGTCATCACGCTCGACGGCGCGACCGGCGAGATCATGGCGGGCGAAGTCCCGACGATCGAGCCCGAGCTGGCCGGTGACTTCGGCACGCTGATGGAATGGGCCGACAAGCACCGCCGCATGAAGGTGCGCGCCAACGCCGAAACCCCGGCCGACTGCAAGATGGCGCGCCAGTTCGGTGCCGAGGGCGTGGGCCTGTGCCGTACCGAGCACATGTTCTTCGATGCCACCCGCATTTCGGCCGTGCGCCAGATGATCCTCGCCGAGGATGAGGCCGGTCGCCGCGCGGCGCTGGAAAAGCTGCTGCCCGAACAGCGTGCCGACTTCCAGGCCATCTTCGAGGAAATGGCCGGTCTTCCGGTTACCATCCGCCTGCTCGACCCGCCGCTGCACGAATTCCTGCCGCAGGGCGATGCCGAGTTCGCGGAACTCTCCGAAGCCATCGGCATCGGCGTTGATACGCTCAAGCGCCGCGCGGGCGAGCTGCACGAACTCAACCCGATGCTCGGCCACCGTGGCTGCCGTCTTGGCATTACCTTCCCCGAGATCTACGAGATGCAGGCGCGCGCCATCTTCGAGGCGGCCTGCGACGTGGCTTCGGCCTCGGGCGATGCTCCGGTCCCCGAAGTGATGATCCCGCTCGTCGCCACGCGCAAGGAGCTGGAAATCCTCAAGAAGGTCGTCGACGTCACGGCCGCCAAGGTGTTCGGGGAAAAGGGTCGTACGCTCGACTACATGGTCGGCACGATGATCGAACTGCCGCGTGCCGCGCTCATGGCGGGCGACATCGCGCATGAGGCGCGCTTCTTCTCGTTCGGTACCAATGACCTCACGCAGACCACGCTGGGCGTCAGCCGTGACGATGCCGGCCGCTTCCTCAGCCCCTACGTCGAGAAGGGCATCTATCCGCGCGATCCGTTCGTGAGCATCGATGTCGAGGGCGTGGGCCAGCTCGTCGAGCTGGGCGCCGAGCGGGGCCGTGCGACGCGCCCCGACCTGAAGCTGGGCATCTGCGGCGAGCACGGCGGTGATCCGGCTTCGATCGCGTTTTGCGAGAAGGTCGGGCTCGACTACGTCAGCGCCTCGCCCTACCGCGTGCCGATCGCGCGTCTGGCCGCAGCGCAGGCCGCGCTGGGCTGATCCCGCAAAGCCTTGTCGGGTTGGAAGGTTACTTTTTCCAACCCGACAGGGTCAGGATTTCGAAGGTTTCGACCGTTCGGCCGTCTTCGCCCATATGGGCAAAGGCGGCCGACGCGCGTTGGAAGGCTGCTTTGTCAAAGCGCGGTCCGGGATCGGCCAGCACGTTCGAGAGCCCTTGCGCGCGCAAGTCCCCGATCAGCCGGGTCAGGCTGCGAAAGCCCACTTTGACCGAGCGCTGGTCGATCACCGGATCGGCGAAGAAGGTGCGCTGAAGCAGCTGTCCACCGGCCCGCACGTCGACCATCGGGTGCAGGCGGGGGGCAGGGCGCTCGCCATCGGCCGCCAGCATCACGTCGCGCAGCACGGGAAGGCTGCCTGAGGCGACGAAGCTGGCGATCATCATGCCCCCTTCAGCCAGTGCCCTGCGGATGTGGATCAGCGCGCCGGGAAGGTCGTTGACCGTGTCGAGCGTGCCGAGGCTGACGATGAGGTCGAACCCCTCGAACGGGTAGGGCTGCTCCTCGTCGAAACCCTCGGCCGGGTCGATTTCGGTGACGTCGCGGCCCGCCGCGCGCATGGTTCGCCCTAGTTCGCCGGTATAGTCGCCCACGATCAGGACCCTGGCCGCTTCGAAGCGCAGGAACGCCAGGCGTTCGAGGACGTCTTCGTGCATGTCCTCGATCAGATAGCGCGCGGCGTCGGGGCGGCGTTGCAGCGCGTAAAGGCGACGGCGCGCGGCGCGGCGACGTTCAGAGGAAAAGATACGGGGCGGGGCGGGTGGGGCGGATGTGGCCATGGCGATCCCTTGCGCCCTCGATTAATTCCTTGCAACCGCTTGTCGGCAAAAGCCGTGGAGCTAACCTTGGCCGCGATGTCCATCGCCGCCACTCTCGCACCGATCGTCGATCTGATGTTTCCACCGCGCTGTCCGCTGTGTGGGGCTGGTATCCAGTCACAGGCGGGGCTTTGCAGCGATTGCTGGAGCGAGCTGGCCTTTCCGGGCGAGCCGGCCTGCGGCGCCTGCGGGCGACCGTTTGCGCAGACGGTGACCCCTGGTGCCATTTGCGCGCCGTGCCTCGCCGAGCCCCCACAACACGACGGGATTGCGGCCGCCACGCTCTACAACCCGATTTCGCGCAAGCTGGTGCTGACCTTCAAGCACGGCAACCGCATCATGCTGGCCCCGATGCTTGCGCGGCTGATGCTGGCCAAACTTGGTTTCGTCGACGAAGGGTGGATCCTGGTGCCCGTGCCCTTGCACCGCTGGCGCCTGTGGAAGCGGGGCTACAACCAGTCGGCCGAACTCGCCCGCGCGCTTGCGCGGCACAAGGGCGCGCAGCTGATGGTGGACGCCCTCGTGCGCCACAAGGCCACCCGATCGCTCGGTGGGCTGGGCAAGGCAGCGCGCAAGCGCGCGCTAAGCGGGGCGATCCGTGTCGATCCGCGCCGCGCGCCGCGCCTGGCGGGCGCGCGGGTGGTGCTGGTGGACGATGTCTACACCAGCGGGGCGACCGCCGCCGCCTGTGTTGCGGCGCTGAAACGGGCGGGCGCGCAAGTGGTTGTTATCGCGTGCTTCGCCCGTGTGCTTGAAGACGCGCCCAACTGAAATAGCCCTGTCATGATTGTCGGGCATCAGGCGGCGGAGGCGAACCAACGCGGGAGCCCGTGCAGGCCGGAGCACGAAGACGCGTGAGCGCAAGAGCCTGTGGCGGAATCGAAAACGCCCGAAACGCTAGCGCATTTCGGGCGTCCTCGTGACGAAACTAGTGGACCCTGCGAAGCAGAACAGCTTTCCCCAAAGCTGACTGGTCCGTCCCTCGAGGCGACACGTCCTGCTGCCACAGAAAGTGTCGGATAAGTCTCCCTGAACCGTGGCGCTTGTCATTCAGCGACCTATGGGTCAGAAGCAGCCCCCCAGCTGCCTTGCCTTTGTCTGTCACCGTGGCGAAATTGGAAAGAGATTTCGCGCGAGAGGGATGATTTTGGGTAGCCGCTGTTGTTATCGTGCAACAAACAGCGTCCTGACACGCGACTCGGAGGAATTTTCGGATAATGGGAGACGCTTGCAACGCCGACAGGGAACTCGGTGGCGCATTTATGCCGCGCTTTGACAAGCAGGGACTGCTCATCGCGATCGCACTCGATTCGCAGAGCAAGGACGTGCTGATGGTCGCTTACATGGACGAGGAAGCGCTGGCCCGGACGCGCGAGACCGGCCTTGCCCATTTCCATTCGCGTTCGCGCGGAAAACTGTGGCTCAAGGGCGAAACCTCGGGTCATTTCCTGCGCGTGGAAGAGATCCGGGTTGACTGCGATCAGGACGCGCTCACGCTTTTCGTCAAGCCGGAAGGCCCTGCCTGCCACACCGGCGCGCGCAGCTGCTTCTACCGCAAGCTCGAAGGCGATGCGTTGGTTCGCATTGAGGGCTGAGCCCGTCTTTTGAACGCATGAAGCCCCCGCTACGCGTCGCTCGCGTGGCGGGGGCTTCGTCGTTTGGAGTAGGAGCGGGTTAGCTAAGCCACGCGGGCGATCAGGCGCCCAGCGTTTCGTCGAAGAACGAGAGCATCGAGGCCCAGCTCTGCCGATCCGCGCTCTTGCTGTAGGCAAGGAATTCCTGCGTCTTGTGGTCGCTGTCGGGATCGGTGAAGCCGTGGCGAACCTGGCCGTAGGCATGGAAGTGCCAATCGGTGCCCGCCGCGTTCATCTCGTCCCAGAACGCCAGTACCTGTTCGTGCGGGACGAGCGGGTCGCCATCGCCGTGGCACACCAGGATGCGCGCCGTGACAACGCCCGCCTCGGCCTTGGCCTGCGTGTCGAGCGTGCCGTGGAAGCTGACCACGGCCTTGACGTCCTCACCCATGCGCGCGGCTTCGAGCGCGGCCTGGCCGCCCATGCAGTGGCCCATCGCCAGCATCGGCAATTCCGGTGCGAGCGCGCGCAGCGCGGCAAGGGCAGCGGCGATACGCGCGCGGTAGAACGCCCAGTCCTTGCGCAGCGCGGTGCCCAGAGGGAACGAGGCTTCGAAACTTTCGACCGGTTCGCCATAGAAGTCCGCGACCATCGCGAGATAGCCTTCGGCGGCGAGGCGGCGCGCGCGCTCTTCCATGAGCGGGATCATGTTGGCGATCGTCGGGAACACGACGACAGCGGCGCGCGGGGTGCCTTCGGGGCGGGCAAGCCAGCCGGTCAGGGCCTTGTCGCCATGCGAATAGGCCACGGTTTCAAGCGTCATGGGGAGCATCCGTTGCTGTTGGGGAGGGGGTACGGCGGCGGAGGCGTGTCAGGCAGCCTCCGCCAAAGTGGGTGTAGGTTATTCAGGCAGGAAATCGGGCACCGAGAGATAGCGCTCGCCGGTGTCGTAGTTGAAGCCCAGGATGCGCGCGCCGGGAGCCAGGTCGGGCAGTTTCTGCGCGATCGCCGCGAGCGTTGCGCCCGAACTGATGCCAACGAGCAACCCTTCCTTGAGCGCGCAGGCGCGCGCCATTTCCTTGGCGGCCGCACCATCGACCTTGATCGCGCCATCGATCGCCTGGGTGTGCAGGTTGCTGGGGATGAAGCCCGCACCGATGCCCTGGATCGGGTGCGGACCGGGCTGGCCGCCCGAAATGACCGGCGAAAGCTCCGGTTCGACCGCGTAGGCCTTCATCCCGCTCCAGCGCGCCTTGAGCGTCTCGGCGCAGCCGGTGAGGTGGCCGCCGGTGCCAACGCCCGAAATCAGCACGTCGATCGGAGTTTCGGCGAAGTCGGCGAGGATTTCCTGCGCCGTGGTGCGCGCGTGGATGGCGGGATTGGCGGCGTTGTCGAACTGCTGTGGCATCCAGGCGCCGGGCGTTGCCGCGACCAGTTCGGCAGCGCGGGTAATCGCGCCCTTCATGCCCTTGTCACGCGGGGTGAGATCGAACGCCGCGCCATAGGCCAGCATCAGGCGCCGCCGCTCGATCGACATCGATTCGGGCATGACGAGGATCAGCTTGTAGCCCTTTACAGCGGCAACCATGGCCAGCCCGATCCCGGTGTTGCCCGAGGTTGGCTCGATGATCGTGCCGCCGGGCTTCAGGCTGCCGTCGGCCTCGGCGGCCTCGATCATGGCCAGCGCGATACGGTCCTTGATCGATCCGCCGGGATTGGTCCGCTCGGACTTTACCCAGACCTCGTGATCGGGGAACAGGCGCGAAAGACGGATGTGCGCGGTGTTGCCGATAGTCGCAAGAACGCTGTCTGCCTTCATGACGTCGAAACCTCTCTTGTCGTTTCTTGTGTCTCAAAGGTGCGGGCGCGCCGGATCTCGGGAAACAGCACGGCCCACACCGCGGTGATCAATATGGCGCCCGCGCCGCCGAAAACAACGGCGCCCGTCGCGCCCAGGAACGCAGCGGCAACGCCCGACTGCATTTCGCCCAGTTCGTTCGAGGCCGAGATCGCCAGCCCCGAGATCGCCGAGACGCGCCCGCGCTTGTCGTCGGGCGTGCGCAGCTGGACGAGCGAGCCGCGCACGAACATCGAGATCATGTCGGCGGCTCCCAGCACCGCGAGCGCGCCAAGCGAGAAGGCGAAATTGCGCGAAAGGCCAAAGGCCAGCGTCGCGGCGCCGTAAAGCGCCACCGACAGCAGCATCTTCACGCCGACTTCCTTGCTCAGCGGCCGCCACGAGAGCATCAGCGCGACGACGGTGGCGCCCACGGCGGTGGCCGCACGCATCGCGCCAAGCCCCTCCGGGCCGACATGGAGAATATCGCGCGCGAAGACGGGCATCAGCGCGGTCGCGCCGCCAAGCAGCACGGCGAAGAGGTCCAGCGTGATCGAGCCGAGCAGGAAACGCTCGTGCCAGATGAAATGAAACCCCTCGATCAGCTGGCGCACCGGATGCACCTTGCGGGCATCCTCGGCCATCGGGGGCAGGGTGCGGATCGCCAGAATACCCACGGCCGAGATGATCTGCGCCAGCGCCGAGACCGAATAGGGTAGCGGACGGTCCCAGGCAAAGAGGTAGCCCGCCGCTGCCGGGCCGACGATCACCCCGATCTGCATGGCCATCGAATTGAGTGCGATGGCCTTGGGAATGAGCTGGGGGGGCACGATGTTGGGGGCGATCGCGCCCATCGCCGGGCGGATGAATACGCGCACCACGCCGTGCAGGACGGCAAAGCCGTAAAGCACTGGCAGGTTGCGAAAATGGAGCGCGGTGATCACCGCAAGGCCGATCGCGACGAGGCAGTCCAGCACGGCGGCGCTTCCGGCAAGCTTTCGCCGGTCCATGCGGTCCGCCAGGACACCCGCGACCGGGGTGAGGAAAAACACCGGAATGAACTGCGCAAAGCCCAGGAGGCCGAGCTGGAAGGAAGCCTGCGCGATCGTCATGCCGTATTCGTCGCGCGCGATGTCGTAGAGCTGGTAGCCGATGATCACCACCATGCCGGTCGAGGCGAGCGTGGTGCAGAAGCGGGCAAGCCAGAACTTGCGATAGTCGGCGATGGCCAGCGGCGATGTCGGGGCGGGGGATGGAGCGGGCGTGTTCACGCCATGCTGCATGGCAGCGTGCCAGCGAAATGCCAAGCCATGCAGTGTTTTATCGCGGCGAAGGCAAACTTGTGCCGCGCGCGCATCGAGCGTCAGCCGGATATCCGGTGCCATGCGCGGTTCAACGGTTCCCTTTCGGGGCGATATTTAAGGTTCGGAGCCTTAACGGCGCGGGCGAAGGCGCGGGTTGGGCTGGAGGTTGTCGACCAGCTTGAGGAAATCGTCGATGCGGATGATCCGCTCGAACTGGAAGCCTGCGCGGCCTTCGTGCGCCCAGATCATGTGCGATTCGATGCGTCCGATCACCGGCAGGCGCATCACGAGGCGCTCACCGCGTTCGAGCGCGACATCCCCTTGCGCCATGAAACCCTGCGCCGAGATGTTCACGATGTGCAGTTGCACGTCACCCAGTTGCCGGTGCTCGGCAATCACGTTGTAGTCGACCGGGTGACGCGCCGCACGTCGCTTGTCGGTGACAGTGAGCTGTGCTCCTGCGCTCATGGGGCCTAGCCTTCCGCTTGTGGATGTCAGAGGCGAGCTTTGCCGCAAATTGGCAAATAATGCGTTAAGGCCGCCGGGCCCCACGCCCGGTTTTCGTCGGTATTTTGCGTTAGTTCCTGTTATATACCCTTGATAACGCCATGCTTTTTCTTACCCACGCTGAGCTTTACGGTGGTGCCGGGGGCGACCTGGAGCAGCTCTGCGGGGTCGGTCATGACCACGTCGTCCAGACGCACCGCGCCTTCTGTAACCTTGCGTTTTGCCTCGCCATTCGAGGCCGTGAAGCCGAGCGCCGTGCAGGCTGCGCCAAGGCGGATACCGTCCGCGCCGACTTCGATGGAGGGCAGGTCTTCCCCAAGCCCACCGCCCGCGAAAGTCTGTGCGGCGGTGGCCTGTGCGGCAAGGGCCGCTTCCTCGCCGCGGCAAAGACGGGTTGCTTCGTTGGCGAGCACGACCTTGGCGTCGTTGATGGCGCTGCCTTCGAGCGCTTCGAGTCGCGCGATCTCGTCGAGCGGCAGGTCGGTGAACAGGCGCAGGAACTTGCCGACATCGCGGTCGTCGCAATTGCGCCAGAACTGCCAGTAATCGTACGAGGGGAGCGAGGCTTCGTTGAGCCACACCGCGCCCGAGACCGACTTGCCCATCTTGGTGCCGTCGGCCTTGGTGATGAGCGGCGTGGTAAGCCCGAAGACCTCGGTGCCGTCCATCCGGCGCGCGAGTTCGACGCCGTTGACGATGTTGCCCCACTGGTCCGAACCGCCCATCTGCAGGCGCACGCCCTGGTCCAGCGAAAGGTGACGGAAGTCGTAGCCCTGCAGGATCATGTAGTTGAATTCGAGGAAGGTCATCGGCTGTTCGCGCTCGAGGCGCAGCTTGACCGAATCGAAGCTCAACATGCGGTTGACGGTGAAGTGCGTGCCCACCTTCTGGAGCATCTCGATGTAGCCGATCTTGCCCAGCCAATCGTGGTTGTTGACCATGACCGCGTCGGTCGGGCCGTCGCCGAAAGTCAGGAAACGCTCGAAGGCGGTGCGGATCGAGGCGATGTTGCCTTCGATCGCCTCGTCCGAGAGCATCTTGCGCACTTCGTCCTTGCCGGTGGGATCGCCGATGCGGGTGGTGCCCCCGCCCATCAGGACGACCGGCTTGTGCCCGGCCTGCTGAAGACGGCGCAGCAGCATGATCGAGACCAGATTGCCGACGTGGAGCGAGGGCGCGGTGGCATCGAAGCCCACATAACCCGGTACGATCTGCCTGGACGCAAGGGCATCAAGCGCGTGAGCGTCGGTTACCTGATGGATGTAACCGCGCTCTTCGAGCAGGCGAAGCAGGTCAGAGGTGTACTGAGTCATAGTGCGCGTGCGCTTAGCACAGCTTGGGAGGGAGACAAGCGTCTCGCGCCCTCTCGACCCGCGGATGTCCCACGGCTAGACCCACGGGCGTAACGAGAAGGAGCTTCCATGGCCTTTGCGCCCACCGCGTTCACGCTGTCGTGCCATTCCTCCTCGCCCGCGCGGCGGGTCGAGGCGGTGAGCGGGCGGATCACGCCCGATGGCGACGGGTTGCGGCTGCGCTGGCGGATCGACGGGGCGCAGGAACTCGTCGTGCCCGCGTTCGCGGGCAAGGGGCGGGCGGACAACCTGTGGCAGACCACCTGTTTCGAGCTGTTCATCGGCCACGACGGGCGTGAGGGTTACAGCGAGTTCAATCTCTCCCCGTCCGAACGCTGGGCGGCCTACGATTTTACCGCGAGGCGTGTCGGCATGTGCGAACGGCCCATGCCGCACGAGCCGACCTGCACGATGCGGGTGGGCGAATCGATGGCGATCTTCGATGCCTGCGTGCCGCTTGCGGGGCTGCCCGAATGGCCCTGGCTCTGCGGGGTCAGCGCGGTGATCGAGGAAAGGGACGGACAGCGCAGCTACTGGGCGCTCGAACACTTCGGTGCGGCGCCCGACTTTCACGATCCGGCTTGCTTCACGCTGGCGCTTGCGGCACCGCAGCGCCCATGAACTTCGGTATCGATCGCCTGCTGGCAGACCCCGACCTGCGCCGCCCGCTCGAGGGCAAGCGCGTCGCTCTCATCGCGCATCCCGCCTCGGTCACGGCGGACCTGACCCATTCGCTCGACGCGCTGATCGCGGCCGGGGTCAACGTGACGTCGGCTTTCGGGCCGCAGCACGGGCTCAAGGGTGACAAGCAGGACAACATGATCGAGACCGCGGACGAGCGCGATCCGGTTTACGGCATTCCCGTGTTCAGTCTCTACGGCGAAGTGCGCCGCCCCAGCCCCGCGATGATGGACACCGCCGACGTGTTCCTGTTCGACCTGCAGGACCTGGGCTGCCGCATCTACACCTTCACCACCACGTTGCTTTACCTCCTCGAAGCCGCCGCCGAACAGGGCAAGAGCGTGTGGGTGCTCGACCGTCCCAACCCCGCCGGGCGGCCGGTCGAAGGGACGCGGCTGATCGAAGGGCAGGAAAGCTTCGTGGGCGCAGGCCCCATGCCGATGCGCCACGGCCTGACGCTGGGCGAGATGGGGCACTGGTTCGTGCGCCACTTCGGGCTCGAGGTCGATTATCAGGTCATCGCGATGGACGACTGGCAGCCCTCGCGCGCGCCGGGCTTTGGCTGGCCCGAGGAACGCATCTGGATCAACCCAAGCCCCAACGCGGCCAATCTCAACATGGCGCGCGCCTATGCCGGTACGGTGATGATCGAAGGCGCGACGCTGTCCGAAGGGCGCGGCACGACGCGCCCGCTCGAAGTGCTGTTCGGCGCGCCGGATATCGACGCCAAGGCGGTCCTTGCCGAAATGGAGCGCTTTGCGCCACAGTGGCTGGCGGGCTGCGCCTTGCGCGAGTGCTGGTTCGAGCCGACCTTCCACAAGCACCAGGGCCAGTTGTGCAGCGCGATCATGGTTCACGCGGAAGGCGCGTTCTACGACCACACCGCGTTCCGGCCCTGGCGGCTTCAGGCGCTGGCGTTCAAGGCGATCCGCACGCTCTACCCCGATTACCCGATCTGGCGCGATTTTCCCTATGAATACGAGTTCGAGCGGCTCGCCATTGACGTCATCAACGGCGGGCCAGCGCTGCGCAACTGGGTCGACGACCCCGCCGCGACGCCTGAGGATCTCGACGCGCTGGCCGGGGCCGACGAAGCGAGCTGGAGCGCGGAAGTCGCCGATCTCCTGCTCTACGGCGGCTGACGCCGACAGACCTCAGGCCGCGAGGCTGGCGGTTGCCTCCGCGAGCACGCGGGTATCGCCGAGCAGATAGGAGGTCATCGACAGCGCGCCGTCGATGCTGTCGTTGAACACCCCGGCCTGGTCTTCGGGCAGCCTTGCGCCCACCGCATAGAACAGCGGAAGATAGTGCTCGCCCGAATTGATCGCGTTTGCCGCCGCCGTGTCGCCGGGGCTGAAGCGCGTCAGCGCGGCCCGATCGTCCGCCAGCACGGCAGCGTTGATGCGCTGCTGGAAGGCGCTGGCCCAGTCCGGCCGGGTGCCCCGGCTTGCGTGGTAGAGCCTCAGGTTGTGCACCACGTTGCCGCTGCCCACGATCATCACCCCTTCACGGCGCAGCGGGGCGAGCCGTCCGGCGAGTTCGAGGTGCTGGTCGGGGGTGAGCGAATGGTTGACGCTCATCGCCACGACCGGAATGTCGGCCGCGGGAAACATCGGCAGCAGCACGCCCCAGACGCCATGGTCGAAGCCCCAGGTCGCGTCGCGCCGCAGCGGGAGATCACCGGCGAGCGCTTCGATCCGGTCCTGCAGTTCGGGGGCATTGGGAGCGGGGTAGCGCATGTCGTAAAGCGCTTGAGGAAACCCTCGGAAGTCATGGATAGTGCGGGGAAATTCACCGTCAGTTATGCGTGTTGAACCTTGCGTTTCCCAATGCGCGGTTACCGCCAGGATGGCCTTGGGCCGGGGCAGGCGCGCGCCAAGCGCGGCCATGAACCGGCGTTCCGGATTGTCGGAGATCATGGTCATGGGCGAGCCGTGACCAACGAAGAGGGCGGGCATGGTCTGTGTCATGCCCCTTGAAATGGGCCAGCGCGTCTGCGCGATCAATCCCGCGTCGGCGCATACCGATCATCCCTTTTTGCGCAAGGGAGCGTCCGGGGGCAGTGTTGCGGCCCCCGGACGCTGTCATGCCGTCGGGACGGAGCCGCTGAGCCGCCCTGTGGGCGATGCAGCGCGGAGCTTCGGGCGGTGCAGGGCAGCGACGAGGACGAAGGAGATATACATCAAGAGGTACCACGCGCCGAGCTTGGCGGCGTGGACCGGCGTCCAGCCATGGCGCTGGCTGGGGTAGACCCAGGCGTGCGAAAACGTCGCGAGGTTTTCCGCCATCCAGATGAACGCGGCGACGAGAAACCAGCCCAGCAAGAGCGGCATCCAGCGATCCTTACGCCAGACCCGAAACCAGATCCGGGTTCGGCAAAAGGCCAGACCCAGCCCGGCGAAGAGCGCGAGGCGCATGTCGGGCAGCCAATGGTGGGCAAAGAAATTGACGTAGATCGCAGCGGCGAGGAACCCGGTCAGGGCGCGCGGCGGATAGCCGGTGAAAGAAAAATCGAAAATACGCCAGATACGCGCGATGTAGCTGCCTACCGAGGCATAGAGAAACCCCGAAAACAGCGGTACGGCGCCGATGTGCAGCACGCTGCCCTCGGAATATTCCCAGGAGCCGACCTGCGTCTTGAACAGCTCCATCACCGTACCGACCGCATGGAAGGCGAGGATGACTTTGGCCTCGTCGCGTGTTTCGAGCCGAAAGGCCAGCATCAGCAGCTGGATCGCCAGCGCGGCCAGGGTCAGGAAATCGTAGCGGGCGAGCGCCGCTGCGGGGGGATAGAACAGGTGTGTCGCCAGCAGCAGGGCAAGCAGCAGCGCGCCGAACAGGCAGGCCCAGCCCTGCTTGAAGCCGAACAGGATGAATTCGTAGAGCGCGCTGCGCCAGCCAGGGCGGGGCGAGAAGGCCTCCATCCGGGCCCGGATCCTGGCAAAGCGGGTATGGTCCAGCCTCGGCGTTGCGGGCTCCATGCGATCAATCGACCTTGGCTGGCGGCGGGGGCTGGCGCGGCCAGTTCTCGAGCGCGGGATCGATCATGGCCCATGCGGGCGCTTCCTCGGTCCAGATCGCGCCGGTGGGGGCCAGGGCGTGTCCTGCGTCCAGCACCCCGAGCCGCACGACCCAGCTATCGGGACGCGAGGAATTGCGTCCGAACAGCGGCGTGCCACAATCGGCGCAGAACCCGTGCTCGATGGTATTTCCGCTGGCCGCACGGTAGCCCTTCCAGCCCGGCGTGCCGGTGATCGTCATCGCGGCGGTGGTGAACAGCGCGTTCACCGTCGCGTTACCCGAGGCGGCCTTCTGGCACTGGCGGCACCAGCACTGGCGCACCCAGAGCGGCTCGGCCGCGATGGTCAGCGATACGGCGCCGCAAGTGCAGCGTCCGTGGTAGGGGGTGGTCATGGCTTGGCCTCTGCTACGCTGTCAGGATCGAGGACATCGGGGTTTATTGCGATATCGCGCTGGGTCTTGGGCGTGCGCCCGACCGAGGCGATTGGGCTTTCGTTCGATACGACCGCAATCATCTGCGCGAACGAGGGGCTGGCCGTAAACCCCCGAAACAGGCGCGTCGTTTCCGCCGTGCGCAAGGTCGGGGTGAAGATCAGCCCGCCATCCGGCGCGCTCAGGTCGGCCGGGCCGCTCTGGAGCATCACCGCGCTTCCCGCATCGTCGAGCGCGATGACGTGTTCGTTGCGGGCGGCAAGGTTGGAATAGACGCTGTAATTGGGGCCGTCGGCGTCTTCGCGGCAATAGCGGCGGGCGCCGGAACTCGCACCGGCGGCGGGGTCATCCGCGACCTCGAGCGTGTCGGCCTTGTGGTCCTGCGCGAGGCTCGCCATCAAGGCCACGGCGATCGCTTCGCCCTGCGCGCCGATCGAACGGGGCGCATCGGCCTGCGGCGGCGTCTGCGGGCACGGCTCGATCACGTAGGAGGGGCCAATAGGCGCAGTCGCGGCGGCGGCGGGCAGGGGGAGCGCGGCGATGGCATCAAGCAGGTGGTTGGTCAGTTGGCTTTGCGTGAAGCGACGCGAGGTCATGCGCAGGGCCAGCAGCCAGGTGCCGTCGGATAGAATGGCCGAGCCCGTGGCGTAGGCCTGGCTGCCGTCGAGCGCGACGGTAAGCAGCGCACCGCTGTCCGGCACGCCATTGACTGGCGAGAAGCTCGCGCGCTGGGCCGGCTCCTCCCCCACCTTGCCCCAACCGCCCATGTTGCGGGCGATCGTGGTGAGAATGCGGTCCTGCCAGATCGACACATCGGGCAAGCCTGCGCGGAAGTAGAAGACCGAGAGCAGGGCACTGCCACTCTCGTCACGGTATACCACCGCGATGTCCGAGCGGCTTTCGCTCAGATCGCGCACCTCGCGCAGGGTGAACCCGGCAAGCATCGGTGGGAAGACCTGCCCGGTCTCGGGGTGTTTCCAGCTCTTGCCCGGCTTGAAGGCGATGGCCCCTTTGGAAGCCGCCTTGTCCGGCGTCGAAGCCGGTTTCGCCGTGGCCATCGGCACGCCGCAAGTCGCGCCCAGGAGAACCACGCCGCCAAGCGCCCCCAGTAGCCGCCGCGAAATGGCGCCCATGTCTGCGTTCCCCCCTCATCGCTTACCGCGCGCGCCGATCGCTCGCCTGACCCGAGCCTATGGTTTGCCCATCAGTGTGGCAAGGCTCGTGCGAGGCTTGTGCGCGGCTTGGTCACGGTGGACAAACCCGCCCGTTCGCGGCACACCGTGCCGATGGAGCCTTTGCCGAGACGTCCGATTGTCTTGGGGCCTGCCCGCGCGCTGGCTTACCTGCGTGTCTTTGCCGTCGTTAACCTTGCATCACTGCTCTGGCTGCTGATCGGATCGCATGGCGGGATCGATCGCAACGGCTTCCTCGTGGGCACCGATTTCCTCAGCTTCTGGACAACGGGACGGATGCTGCACGGCCATCACGATCCCTATGACCTGGCCGCGCACATCGCGGCGCAGCGCGCCTTTTTCGCGCCTCCCGACGGCTTTACCGCGTTCTTCTACCCGCCGGTGTTCCTGCCGCTATGCTGGCTGCTGGGCTGGCCGGGGTACTTTGCCGCGCTGGGAGGGTGGCTGGCGATCACGGGTTCGATTTGTTTCGCTGCGCTGCAGGCGTGGTGGCGGCGGGCGGGGCTTGGCCGCCACGCCGCCCTGGCCGCCCTGGCCTTTCCCCCGGTGGTGATCGTGTGCACCCATGGCCAGAGCGCGTTCCTGGTTGCGGGGCTCCTCGCACTGGGCCTGATCCTGGTGCCCGAACGAAAGGCCATCGCGGGTATTCTGCTGGGCCTGGCCACGATCAAGCCGCAGTTCGGGCTGCTTGTTCCGATAGCGCTTCTGGCAAGCCGTGAAGGGCAGGTGATCGGGTTTGCCGTGCTTGGCGCACTGGCGCTTTGCGCGCTGACCACGCTCGCTTTCGGGGCCATGGTCTGGCCGCACTGGCTGACACTGTCGGACGAGGCGCGCACGGTGCTTGATGCGGGCGCGGTCGGCTATGCCAAGATGGCCAGCCCTTTTGCCGCGATGCGCCTGCTTGGGGCGTCGTTGGGCCTCGCCTATGGCATTCAGGCGATCGTCAGCCTGGCGGTGGCGGGGGCCGTTGGTTGGACGGCGTGGCGCGGGGGCTACACCCAGGGACTTGCCGCTCTGGTGCTGGCTGGGGCGCCGCTCGCCACGCCCTTCGTGTTCGACTACGATCTCGTTCTGCTCGGCTTTCCGCTGGTGTGGCTCGTCGGACAGGGGCTTGCCAGGGGGTGGGCGGACTGGGAGAAGCCGGGCGTGGCCATGGCCTTCGCGGTGCCCGCATTTGCGCGGGGCTTGGCCATGCACCTGCCGGTGCCGCTTCTGGCGCCGGTGCTCATGGGCCTTTTCGCGCTCGTCTGGCGCAGAGCCCTTTCGCAGATCCCCCGTTCGCAGATGCAAGGAACCTGATCCCCGTGGCGACCAAATTTTCCAGACCTGCCCGTAACATCGCCCTGCTGATCGACGCGGACAATGCGTCGCCCGCCAATCTGGAAAGCGCGCTGACGATCCTGGGCGATCTGGGCACTGTCAACATCCGCCGGGTCTATGGCAACTGGAGCAAGCAGGGGCTCAAGGGCTGGTCGAACCTCGTCCACCGCTATGCGCTCGAGCCCCAGCAGCAGTTCGACCTGACCAAGGGCAAGAACGCGACCGACATGAAGATGACGATCGATGCGATGGACCTGCTCTACGGCGGCCATGTCGACGGGTTCGGGCTGATGACCAGCGACAGCGACTTCATGCCGCTTGCCATCCGTATCCGTCAGAATGGCACTCCGGTCTACGGTTTCGGCACCGAGCGCACGCCCGAGGCCTTTCGGGAAGCCTGCACCCGCTTCATCGATCTCAACGCGGTTTCCTCGAGCGCGCAGGCCAGCGTCCAGCCTGACGCGCCGTCGCAAACGCCGCCGCCGGTGGTCGACGAAGCGCTGGTCAAGCTGCTCGGCGATGCCTGGCGCGCCAGCAGGCGCGATGACGAGGGGTTTGCCAGCCTGTCCGAAATCGGCCAACGCGTGGCCAACCGGTCGAGCTTCGATGCCCGCAGCTACGGCTTTTCGCGGCTGTCCGAACTGGTCCAGAGCCTGCCCCAGTTCGCCAGCGAGAAACGCGAGGGTGGGCTTTACGTGAAGCGCCTGCGCTAGGCGTCAAACGCCTGCGCTAGGCGCTTCCGCCAGGGCGCCGGATCAGGCGTCGATCAGATCGCGATCGACGTCGCCAGCGCGGTTCTGGATGAACTGGAAGCGGTGTTCGGGGTTGCGGCCCATGAGGCGGTCGACGAGGTCCTTGACCACCGCACGGTCTTCATACTCCTGGGGCAGGGTAATGCGCACCAGCGAGCGGCTGGCGGGGGCCATCGTTGTTTCGCGCAGTTGCTGCGGGTTCATCTCGCCAAGGCCCTTGAAGCGGCCGACTTCGACCTTCTTGCCCTTGAACACTGTCTTCTCGAGTTCGGCGCGGTGCGCGTCGTCGCGCGCGTAAGCCGAGGTCGAGCCCGAGACGAGGCGGTAAAGCGGCGGCTGGGCAAGGTAGAGATGCCCCTTGCGCACGATGTCGGGCATCTCCTGGAAGAAGAAGGTCATCAGCAAGGTGGCGATGTGCGCGCCGTCGACGTCGGCGTCGGTCATGATGATCACGCGGTCGTAGCGCAGGTTGTCGGCGTTGCAGTCCTTGCGCACGCCGCAGCCCAGCGCCAGCATGAGGTCAGCGATTTCCTGGTTGGCGCGGATCTTGTCCGCGCTGGCCGACGCGACGTTGAGGATCTTGCCGCGGATCGGCAGGATGGCCTGGGTCTTGCGCTCGCGCGCCTGCTTGGCCGAACCGCCCGCCGAATCGCCTTCGACGATGAACAGTTCGGTCTCGCCCTCGCCATCGCCCGAACAGTCGGTCAGCTTGCCGGGCAGGCGCACCTTCTTGGCGTTGGTCGCGGTCTTGCGTTTGACCTCGCGTTCGGCCTTGCGGCGCAGGCGGTCCTCGACCCGCTCGAGCACCGAGCCCAGCAGCGCCTTGCCGCGATCGAGGTTGTGCGAGAGGAACAGGTCGAAATGGTCACGCACCGCGTTTTCGACGAGGCGGGTCGCCTCGGTGCTGGTCAGGCGGTCCTTGGTCTGGCTCTGGAACTGGGGATCGCGGATGAACACCGAGAGCATGATCTCGCTGCCGGTCACCACGTCGTCGGGTGTGATGTCCTTGGCTTTCTTCTTTTCGCCGATCAGCTCGGCAAAGGCGCGGATGCCCTTGGTCAGCGCGGCGCGCAGGCCCTGTTCATGGGTGCCGCCATCGGGTGTGGGAATAGTGTTGCAGTACCAGGAATAGGACCCGTCCGAATAGAGCGGCCAGGCGATCGCCCATTCGACGCGGCCCTGCTGGAGGCCCTGGTCATTTTCGGGAAAGTCCTGGCTGCCCGAAAAGAACTCGGCCGTGACGCATTCGCGGCCCTTGACCTGTTCGGCAAGGTGATCGGCAAGTCCGCCGGGGAACTGGAAGGTGGCCTCGGTCGGAACGTCCTCACCGGCGAGCGCCTCGGCGCACTTCCAGCGGATCTCGACGCCGGCGAAGAGGTAGGCCTTCGAGCGCACCAGCTTGAACAGGCGCGCCGGCTTGAACTTCAGTTCCCCGAAAATCTCGGTGTCGGGCGTGAAGGTGACCGCGGTGCCGCGCCGGTTGGGAGCCGCACCGACCTTCTGGATCGGGCCCAGGGTCACCCCACGCGAGAATTCCTGCGCGTAGAGTTCCTTGTTGCGCGCCACTTCGACGCGGGTCTTCGAGGACAGCGCGTTGACCACCGAGATGCCAACGCCGTGCAGACCGCCCGAGGTGGCGTAGGCCTTGCCCGAAAACTTGCCGCCCGAGTGCAGCGTCGAGAGGATCACCTCGAGCGCGGACTTGCCGGGGTACTTGGGATGCTCGTCGACCGGGATGCCGCGCCCGTTGTCGGTGATCGTGATGCGCCCGGCCGTGCCCGGTTCTTCCTCGAGCGTGACCTCGATGCGGTTGGCGTGGCCGGCGACCGCTTCGTCCATCGCGTTGTCGAGCACTTCGGCAGCGAGGTGGTGGAGCGCGCGCTCATCCGTGCCGCCGATGTACATACCGGGGCGGCGGCGGACCGGTTCGAGCCCCTCCAGCACCTCGATAGCGGAACCGTCATAGGTTTCAGGGCCGGAGCTGGGGAGGTTCTCGAACAGGTTATCGGTCATGTTCTGTTCTATAAGGCGCAGGCGCGCGCGCGATCAAGCGGGATCGCACCGCTTTTGCGCAAGATCGCGCGCCTGACGCTTTATCGGCGCGGTTACTTTCCGAAACGCGTGGGGGCGGGGCTGATTACGCGCACCGCACCCGCCTGGACCTCGCGCACTTCGAGCGCGCGTTCGACGACCCCGCCTCGGGTGAAGCGGAACGGACCGTCGAGGCCGAGGAAACCCTCCGGCGAGGTCAGCGAAGCGGTGGGAAAGCGCGTGCCCTGCTTCCAGTCGCGCGTGACGCGCAGGGTCAGCAGCACCGCGTCGTAGCCAAGCGTCGCGATACGATAGGGCTGCTTGCCGAAGCGGTTGCGGTAACTGGTCGAGAACTGGCCGAAGCGCTGGTCCGAAACGGTCGAGAACCAGGCCCCGCGCAGCGCCGGCGTGCTCGTCAGGGCCTTTTCTCCGCCCCACAGCTCGGTGCCGAGAATATGCACTTGCGCGCCGTCGCCCCCGGCGCGGAACTGGCTGGCGCCCACCGCCGATAGCGAACCGCTGTCCGCGATCAGCAGCGCGCCATAACCGGTCCGGGTCTTGATCCGGTCGGCGGCGGCGCGGATCGAGGCGGGGCTGCGGTCGTAGCTCTCCATGGCGATCACCACGCCGCCATCGGCGCGCACCGCGTCCATCAGCGCGGTACTGGTGCGCTCGCCATAGTCGCCGCGCGGGACCAGCGCGGCAAAGGCGGAAACGCCCTTGGAGGCCGCGTAAGCCACCGTCCGGGTGATCGACTGTCCGGGCAGGTTGCCCATCACGAAGACGTTGTCGCTCGCCGCCTTTTCGTCGTTCGAGAACGAGATGATCGGCACGTGGGCCTTGGCCGCAACCGCGTTGACGGCGTTGATGTTGTCCGACAGCAGCGGCCCCAGGATCAGGCGGTTGCCATCGGCGAGCGCCTTGCGCGCGGCGCCGGCCGGATCGGTCGCGGTGTCGTAGGTGGTGATGCGAAGGTTGGTCGCGTTGGTGTCGAGCAGGGCCATCGTCGCGGCGTTGGCGATCGACTGGCCGACCTCTCCATTGCTGCCGGTGGTCGGCACCAGCAGCGCGACGCGGTGGTGTTCGGTATCGGTGGGAATGACGCTTTGGGTGGGCTTGGGCTCGGGCGGGCGTTCGGTCACCGGAGCCTTGGGCACCACCGCGCAACCGGCGATCAGCGTCATGGCCGCAGCGGCGAGCAGGTTGCGTCGGTTGATCTGCCTTTTCAGGCGCTTGTCGAACATGGCTTGCCGCTCCCGTAGTGCTTGGGCATGAGTGCGCGCAATGGAACACACTCTTTCTCCCGGCCTCTATATAGTCGCAACCCCGATTGGCAACCTGGGCGATATCACCCGGCGCGCGGTCGAGGTGCTGCAACAGGTCGAGGCGGTCGCCTGCGAGGATACCCGCGTGACCGGCAAGCTGCTGCACCATCTGGGCTTCAAGACCCGGCTCATGCGCTATGACGATCACGCCGGGGAAGGGGACCGCGAACGCCTGCTCGCGCTCATGGCCGAGCACCCGGTCGCGCTCGTCAGCGATGCCGGAACCCCGCTGATTTCCGACCCCGGCTACCGTCTGGTGCGCGAGGCGCGGGCGCGTGGGATCGCGGTGACCAGTCTGCCCGGACCCAACGCCGCCGTGGTCGGCCTGACGCTCTCGGGCCTGCCCAACGACCGCTTCCTGTTCGCGGGGTTTCTTCCCAACAAGGCCAAGGCGCGCGAGGATGTTCTCGATGAGCTGAGCCGTGTACCAGCTACGCTGATTTTCTATGAAACCGCGCCCCGGCTCGAGGCCGCACTGGGCGCGATCGCGGCGGTCCTTCCCGGACGCGAGGTCGCGGTCGGGCGCGAGCTGACCAAGAAGTTCGAGGAATGCCGCACCGGCACGCCCGAGGACCTGATCGCGCATTTCACCCTGCATCCGCCCAAGGGCGAGATCGTGCTGATGATCGCCCCGCCGGGCGAGACCCCGGTGGACGCGATCGACGTCGAGGCGCTGCTGCGCGCCGAACTGGCGACATCAAAGGCCTCGCAGGCGGCGGCCAGGGTGGCCAGGGCGACCGGGCTCGACCGCAAGGAGCTCTATGCGCGGGCGCTCGCGCTCAAATGAACGAGCGCCGCGTCCGGGCCGAACGGCGGGGCCGGCGCGGCGAGACCTGGGCGGCGTGGTATCTGCGCCTCAAGGGCTGGCGCATTGTCGACCGGCGGGTGAAGACGCGCCGGGGCGAGATCGATCTGGTCGCGCGCAAAGGACGCACGCTGTGTTTCGTGGAGGTCAAGTGGCGGGCGCGGGCCGAGGATCTTGACCATGCGATCGATGCCTGGCGTCTGCGCCGGGTGATCGATGCGGCAACCCTTCTGGCCCCCCGCTACGAAAAGCCCGGCGACAGCCTGCGGATCGATGTCCTGCTGCTGTCGCCGGGCCGTTGGCCGCGGGTGATCGAGAACGCCGGGATGGGGTGAATTCAGCCCCCCGCGCACTCGCCATGTCGCGGAATTGCGTTAACTTTCGTGCTTGGGCTGGGCGTGGTGATCGTCGCTCTTTTCGTCGTGATGTTCACCCTTTTCGTGGTGTTCGCCCTTGTCCTCGTGGTGGCCCTCGTCATGATGATCCTTGTCGGCCGGATGCTCTGCGGGGTGCTCGGGCTCGGCGGCAAGCGTCGGGGCGGCAACGCCGGACAGCGCGAAAAGGCCCGCCAGAAGCGTGATGCTGGTCTTGTTCATGAGATCCGATACTCCCAGATGGTGCGTGACTGCGGGCGGATAACTACTCGCCATGACGCCCGATTCGCTTTAAGCGGCCTCCCTGTAAGAACCCCAAGCGTTCAAGAACTCCCAGGACACTACACCATGACCCTGCGCATTGCCGTCCAGATGGACCCGATCGAAACCGTCAACATCGCGGGCGATTCCTCGTTCGCGCTGATGCTTTCGGCCCAGGCGCGCGGGCATGAACTGTTCCATTACGACGTGCGCACGCTGGCGTTCGACACCAGTGAGGGCGCGGGGGGCAAACTGACTTGCTGGGGCGCGCCGATCAGCGTGCAGCGCGTGCCGGGCGCGCATTTCACGCGCGGCGAATACCGCCTGATCGATCTGGTCAAGGACATCGACGTGGTGCTCATGCGCCAGGACCCGCCGTTCGACCTGGGCTACATCACCGCGACGCACCTGCTCGAGCGGCTCGAAGGCCAGACGCTGGTCGTCAACGATCCCGCCTCGGTGCGCAACGCCCCCGAGAAGGTCTTCGTGCTCGACTACGCGCGGTTCATGCCGCCCACCTTCATCGCCCGACGGATCGAGGATGTGCGCCGCTTCCAGGCGCGCATGGTCGATCAGGGGCTGCCCGGTGATCTCGTCGTCAAGCCGCTCCACGGCAACGGCGGCAAGGCGATCTTCCGCGTACCCGAAGACGGCAGCAACCTGGGCGCGCTGGTCGAGATGTTCCAGAACGCCTGGGTCGAGCCGTTCATGGTCCAGCCCTTCCTTCCCGACGTGAGCGCGGGCGACAAGCGCATCGTGCTGGTCGACGGGGTGGTGGCGGGCGCCATCAACCGCAAGCCGGGGGCGGGCGAGTTTCGCTCCAACCTCGCCGTCGGCGGCTCGGCCGAGGCGACCAGCCTGACGATCGAGGAAGAAGAGATCTGCGCCGCGATGGGCCCTGAACTCAAGGCACGCGGGCTGGTCTTCGTGGGGATCGACGTGATCGGCGGCAAGTGGCTGACCGAGATCAACGTCACCTCGCCGACCGGGATCGTGGCCATCGACAAGTTCAACGGAACCGACACCGGCGCGATGATCTGGGATGCCATCGAGGCGCGCCACGCCGCCATGTAGAGCCGCGCGGCAAAGGCCGCGCACACGCCACGGGGAAGGGCGAGAGATTACGAGTATGAGTGCCTGGATCTACGAGGTGGTCCGGGATGGAGGATACTGGGGCATCGTCTTCCTGATGACGCTCGAGAACATCATTCCGCCCATACCTTCCGAACTCATCATGGGACTCGGCGGCCTGGCCGTCGCGCGCGGCGACATGGCGTTCTGGCCGCTGCTGGGCTGGGGGACGTTCGGGGCGACGCTGGGCAACTACATCCTGTTCCTGGCCTCCGATAGACTGGGGTATGAGCGCATGGAGCCGCTGGTCGAGCGCTGGGGGCGCTGGCTTACCCTCAACTGGGACGAGGTCGAGGCGCTGAGCGGCTTCCTGCGCCGCCATGGCCACTGGATGGTCCTGCTGCTGCGCTTTGCCCCGATGTTCCGCACGGTGATTTCGATCCCCGCCGGGCTCGCGCACATGAAGCATGGGCGCTTCCTGGTCTTCACCGCGATCGGCACCGGGATCTGGAACGCGCTGCTGATCGGTGCCGGGCAATGGCTGGGGCGTAGTCTCAAGGACGCCGGGATGTGGCTGGGCTATGCGGGGATCGCGCTGATCGCCGGGGCCGCGGTGTGGTATGTCTGGCGCGTGCTGCGTTGGAAGAAGCCACAGGACTAGGCGGCGCGGACAAATCGGGCGTTGATCGCAGGGAGAGAATGGGGTCGTTGCAGCCCACCCCGTTCGGCTAGGTCACTGCGTTCCCAAGCCTTCCGGCCCTCCCCGCGTAAGCGAGACTAGCAGCGCCCGCAGGCGATGCTAGTCGCAGTGGGGGCGGCGGAGCACGCTGTCCGCAAGCGAACGTTTGAATCCGGCCAAAAGGGAGTGGACCAATTCCCGGCTTACATCTGTTTACACCGCCTCACGGCGATCCGCGTCTGAACGCCCTGCTCGGGTGTTTGGCAAA
Organism: Novosphingobium organovorum; assembly: GCF_022832435.1. Lineage (GTDB taxonomy): Bacteria > Pseudomonadota > Alphaproteobacteria > Sphingomonadales > Sphingomonadaceae > Novosphingobium > Novosphingobium organovorum. The sequence continues at coordinate 66,184 of NZ_JALHLF010000008.1, forward strand.
GGAGAGTGGATCGTGTTGAGGAAACTGGGGGCAGAATTGCTCGGAGCGTTCTGGCTGGTGTTCGGGGGATGCGGCGCGGCGGTGCTGGCCGCGACTTTTCCGCAGCTGGGAACGGCTTTGCCGGGGATCCGCTGGCCTTTGGTCTGACAGTGCTGGCGATGGCCTATGCGGTGGGCGGTATTTCGGGCGGGCATTTCAACCCGGCGGTGTCGCTCGGAATAGCGATCGCGGGGCGCTTTGCCTGGAAGGACGTGGTGCCCTACTGGATCGCGCAAGTGGCAGGAGCGGTGCTGGCCGTCGCCGCGCTCTATACGATCGCTTCGGTCAATCCGGCCCGTTTGACCGGCGTCGTCTTGTTCGCGCAGACCGCCGTGCGCCATCAACCTTGTCCACTTTGCCGTGTGAGTCATGGCGCGGAGTGTCCGGTTTCTACGTCTCCTGCTCGCGCGGATGGGCGTGCCGGTAAACGTCGAGCAAGGTGGCCGCATCGACCTTGGTGTAGATCTGGGTCGAGCCGAGCGAGGCGTGGCCGAGCAGTTCCTGAAGCGAACGCAGGTCCGCGCCCGCACCCAGCAGGTGCGTGGCAAAACTGTGGCGCAGCGCGTGCGGGGTCGCGCTTTGCGGCAGGCCAAGCGCGGTGCGCGCGCGCGCCATCGCCTTCTGGACGAGGCCGGGAGCCAGCGGCCCGCCCTTGGCGCCGCGAAACAGCGCCCCCTCGCGCTCGATCGGCCAGGGGCATTTCGCGAGGTAATCCTCGATCGCGGCGCGCACGATCGGCAGGATGGGCACCACGCGTGGCTTGCCGCCCTTGCCGGTGACGCGCAGCGTCTCGCCCAGTGGATGGTCCGCGCCGGTCAGCGACAGGGCTTCGGCAATGCGCAGGCCCGCCCCGTAGAGCAGCACCAGCACTGCGCGGTCGCGCGCGCCGATCCAGTCCTCGCGCGCAAGCCCATCGACCATGTCGGCCAGGCCCGCCGCCTCATCGGGCGTGACCGGACGGGGCAGGCCCTTCTTGACGCGCGGGCCCCGCAGGCGCGGTGCGGCGGGGGCGGCATCCCCCGCCTGATCGCGGGCAAAGATGAGGAACGCCTTGAGCGCGGAAAGCTCGCGCGCGGCCGAGACATTGGAGAGCCCGTCCTCACGCCGCGCGGCCAGCTGGCGGCGCAGGTCGGCGGTGTCGAGCCGGGCGAGGGTGGGCCAGTCGGTTTCCACCCCGATCGTCACGCCCTGACGGTCAAGCAGGCGCGCCGCCGCGGCGCGATAGGCGCGAACGGTGTGCGGGCTGCGGCGGCGGTTGTGTTCCAGATGATGGCCCCAGGCCTCCAGAACGTCGCTGCGTTTCACGCCTGCGCGTTCCCACCCGAAACGAGGTTTTCGGGCACCAGTTCGCCGAGCAGCCCGTCGAGCAGCGCCATACCCGCCTCGGCGATGCCGATCCGGGCGCCCTCACGCCAGACGAGCCCCTGATCTTCGTAGAACGCGGCCTTGGCATCATGGCACAGGTCCGTAGGCGCAAGACCGAAACGCGCCGCCAGCGCCGCGAGATCGACGCCTTCGCGTAGCCGCAGTCCCATCAGCATCGCCTCGGACGCCTGCTCGCACCGGTCGAGGGCACGGGTTTCGACGATGCCGTGGTCCGTCTTCTCGAACGCGGCAAGCCAGTTCTCGGGCTTGCGATGGCGCACGGTGGCTGCGTTGGCGCGCCGGCCATGCGCGCCGGGGCCGATCCCGCAATAGTCCTGGTAGCGCCAGTAGGTAAGGTTGTGGCGGCTTTCCTCGCCGGGGCGGGCGTGGTTGCTGATTTCGTAGGCGGGAAGGCCAGCGGCCGCAGTGCGCTCGCGCGTCAGCGCGAACATGTCGGCGCAGCTGTCCTCGTCGAGCGGGAGAAAATCGCCTTTGCGCACCATCGTTTCAAAACGCGTGCCGGGCTCGATGGTCAGCTGGTAGAGCGAGAGGTGGCCGGTCCCATAAGCGAGCGCGCGCGCCAGTTCGGCGTCCCACTGCTCCAGTGTCTGCCCTGGGCGGGCGTAGATCAGGTCGAAGCTCACGCGGTCGAAATGGGTCTGCGCGACCTCGAGCGCGGCAAGGCCTTCCGACGCGTCGTGCAGGCGCCCCAGAAACCGCAGCGTGGCATCGTCGAGCGCCTGCAGTCCGAGCGAAACCCGGTTGATCCCCGCGCTTGCGAGCGCCGCGTAGTTCGCCGCCTCGACTGAGGAGGGATTGCCTTCCAGCGTGATTTCGATGCCCGGTTCGAAGCCCCACAGCCGCTCGGCTTCCTCGAGCAGCCGCGCAACGAGCGCGGGCGGCATCAGCGAGGGCGTGCCGCCACCAAAGAAGATCGAGCCGAGCGCCTCGTCCGGCGCGCCGCGGGAAACGGCGGCGTGTTCGTGGCGCATGTCGGCGCGCATCGCGGCTTCCATCCCGGCCATGTCCACGCGCTCGCGGACATGGCTGTTGAAGTCGCAATAGGGGCACTTTGCGAGGCAGAAGGGCCAATGGATGTAAAGCGCGCGGGCCATGGCCGCAGTCTAGCCCTCGAACTGCTCCGCGACCAGCTTGGCAAACGCGTCGGCGCGGTGGCTCATCACCTGCTTTTGCGCCGGGTCAAGCTGGGCGAACGTGACATCCTTGCCGTTGGGCACGAACACGGGGTCATAGCCGAACCCCAGCGTGCCGCGCGGCGGCCACGAGAAGGTGCCCTCGACGCGGCCTTCGTAGACGACTTCCTCGCCATCGGGCCAGGCGATCGCCAGCGTACAGGAAAACCAGCACGAACGGTCGACGTCAGGGCCCTGTTCGGCGAGCAGGCCTTCAACCTTGCCCATCGCCATGTACCAGTCGCGCCCCTCGGGGCCTTCGAACCACTGCCGCTCGGCCCAGTCGGCAGTGTAGACACCGGGGCGACCGCCGAGTGCGGTGACCGAAAGCCCGCTGTCATCCGACAGCGCGGGCAGGTTGGCGGCCTTGGCCGCCGCGTGCGCCTTGAGCAGCGCGTTTTGCGCAAAGGTGGTGCCGGTCTCCTCGGGCTCGGGCAGGCCGAGCTGCCCGGCGGAAACGCATTCCAGTCCGTAAGGGGCAAGGAGGGCGCTGATTTCTTTCAGCTTGCCCGCATTGTGCGTGGCGATGACGAGTTTGCCGTGATCGAGCTTGCGGGTCATGGAGCCCTCCTCTGGTCCTCTTGCGCGGCTTACTTGCCGGTGGCCTTGGCCTGCTCGGCGAAGATCCGCTCGCAGCCGATGCGGGCGAGACGCAGGAGGCGCAGCAGCCCTTCCTCGTCGTACGTCGCGCCCTCGGCGGTGGCCTGGACTTCGGCGATCTTGCCGCCTTCGATCAGCACGAAGTTGGCGTCGGCATCGGCCGAGCTGTCCTCGATGTAGTCGAGGTCGAGCACCGGAGTGCCGTCACAGATGCCGCAGGAGATCGCGGCAACGCGCCCGGTGATCGGGTCTTCCTTGATCTTGCCTTCGGCCATCAGCTTGTCGACCGCGAGACGAAGCGCGATCCAAGCACCCGAGATCGAGGCGGTGCGGGTGCCACCATCGGCCTGGAGCACGTCGCAATCGAGCACGATCTGGCGCTCGCCCAGCTTCTTCATGTCGACCACGGCGCGCAAGCTACGGCCGATCAGGCGCTGGATTTCCTGCGTGCGCCCCGACTGCTTGCCCTTGGCGGCCTCACGGCTGCCACGGGTGTGCGTGGCGCGGGGCAGCATCGAGTATTCGCCCGTGACCCAGCCTTCACCCTTGCCGCGCAGGAACGGGGGCACCTTTTCCTCGACCGAGGCGGTGACGAGGACGCGCGTGTCGCCAAAGGCGATCAGCACCGATCCCTCGGCGTGCTTGGTGAAACCGGTCTGGATTTCGATGGCGCGCATCTCGTCGGGCGCACGGCCGGAAGGTCGCATGAAAAATACCTTTCGTGATTTTGTGCCGCCCCCTACGCGCATTAGGCTTGAGGCTGCAAGAGCAGAGCCTAAAATGTCGCCCATCATGCCCGTCCCGCCGATCCACGAATTGACCACCCGCGCCCGCGATATCTTTCGCCTCGTCGTTGAAGGGTATCTCGAAACCGGCACGCCCGTGGGCTCCAAGGCGCTGGCGGGATCGGGCGGGGTGAACCTGTCGCCCGCCTCGATCCGCTCGGTGCTGGCCGATCTCGAATCGCTTGGGCTGCTGGCCGCGCCGCACACCAGCGCGGGCCGCCTGCCGACCGAGGCGGGCCTGAGGCTCTTCGTCGACGGGATCATGCAGATGGCCGAACCCAGCGCACAGGAACGTCAGGCGATCGAGGCGCAGTTGTCCGCGCCCGGCCCGATCGAGGCCGCGCTTGAGGCGACCAGCATGCTGCTTTCCAGCCTGACCTCGAGCGCAGGGCTGGTCATGGTGCCGCGCCGCGAACCGCGCCTCAGCCATCTCCAGTTCGTGCCGCTGGGGCCGGGCCGGGCGCTGGCGGTGGTGGTGGGCGATGACGGCGCGGTGGAGAACCGCGTGCTCGACCTGCCCGAAGCGCTGGGCACGGGGAGCCTCGAGGCTGCCTCGAATTTCATCAGCGCGCACTTGTGTGGTCGCACCTTCGGTGAGGCAGCGGGGCTGATGCAGGCCGAGATCGCCTCGGGCAAGAGCGCGCTCGACGATGCGAGCCGCGAACTGGTCGAACGCGGCATCGCGGTGTGGAGCGCGGACGCCATGGCACGTCCGGTGCTGATCGTGCGCGGGCAGGCCAACCTGCTCGACGAAAGCACCTTGGTCGACCTTGAACGCGTGCGCTCGCTGCTCGACGATCTGGAGAACAAGCAGTCGGTCGCCCAGCTTCTGGAGACCGCGCGCGAGGCGAAGTCGACGCGCATCTTCATCGGCTCGGAAAACCGGCTTTTTGCGTTGTCCGGGTCCTCGGTGATCGCCTCACCCTACCGCGACCGTGAGGGCCGGGTGGTCGGAGTGGTGGGGGTTATCGGCCCGACGCGGTTGAATTATGCGCGAGTCGTCCCCATGGTGGATTTCACTGCCCGTAGCCTGGGCAAGCTTATCGGATAGCTGGAACCAAAGACGAAATGACGGACAACAAGACACAGCCGCCCCTGGACGCTGAAATCGCGAAGGAGCTGGACGGCGTGCCCGAGGAATTGCTCGACAACGGCGAGACGGATGGCAACGGCATGGAAGACGAACTGGCCCGGTTGCGTGAACAGCTCGAGGCCTCGCGCCAGGAAACGCTTTACGCCCGCGCCGAGATGCAGAACGTGCGCCGCCGGCTCGAAAAGGACATCGTCGACGCGCGCAACTACGCCGCGACCGGGTTTGCCCGCGACATCCTCTCGGTCGCCGACAATCTTGCCCGCGCGCTTTCGGCGATCCCCGCCGACCAGCGCGAGGATGAGAAGGTCAAGGTCATCGTGACCGGTATCGAGGCGACCAACCGCGAGATCGAGAAGGCCTTCACCAACAACGGGATCACGCGCATCGCCTCGCTCGGCCTGCCGCTCGACCCCAACCAGCACCAGGCGATGATCGAGGTTCCCTCGGCCGACGCCGAGCCCGGCACCGTCGTGCAGGAGCTTCAGGCCGGTTACATGATCAAGGACCGCCTGCTGCGCCCGGCAATGGTCGCGGTCGCCAAGAAGCCCGACTGAGGTCGGATCACCCTTACAGGGCGCAGCTGCGATGGCCGCGGCGCCCGGCAAGACGGCGCTCCCGCTGGGGGCGCCGTTTCGCGTTTCAAGAGCCTTCGTCGCGGGCCCGGACCAGCTTGCCTCGCGCCTTTTCCCGGAACCACCCGGCCGAGGGGCCGTTAGCTTTGGTAACACGAAGACAACGGAGACATTGGGATGCGACAGGTTTCGAAATGGGTGCTGCCCGCCTTGACGGTGTTTTCTTTCGCGATGGCGGGCTGCGCGAGCAACTATGCCGGCGAAGGCGCACTGGCGGGCGGCGCGGTCGGCGCCGGTATTGGCGCGGCGACCGGCGGTGATGTCGGCACGGGCGCCGCAATCGGGGCTGCGGCCGGTGCGGTCGCTGGCTCGCAGGTCAACAAGAAAGAGAAGGGCTGCTACAAGGTAGACCGGTACGGCGAACGTTACTGGGATCGCGATTGCTGATCTTCGGCGTTGCCGTTTAGCCGGTGGCGGCCGGCGAACCAGCAGGGCGTGGTATCTCGCGGATACCGCGCCCTTTTGCGCTTGCGCGCCTCACCCGTCATTTCCGAAAGGGGAGGATCGCCTCATAAGCGGCAAGCGGCGGCGCCCCGGCCACCGCGATGCCCCGGCCCAGGAGGAACGTGTGGCGCACGATCTCGGCCTGCTGTTCGAGCCCGTAGCGCGCCAATGGCCAGCCCGGATGCAACGCATAGGCATAGCGGCAAAACGGATGGCGCCGCGTTGGCAGATAGAAGCGCCCCTTGCTTTGCGCCTGCCAGACATGCGTCATCTCGTGGATGAACAGCCCTTGCAGGTCGATCGACGCCGTCGCGAAATCATCGCGGTAGAGCGGTGAGTGCGGGTGAAAGTGGAGGTGCCCGCACGGAGCCATGACGGTGTTGGCGGGCTGGGCGAAGAACCACCGGCTGCGGCGTATTCGAACGATGTCATAGGCGATGGCCGCACCGAACACCGAGGTGGCGAGCGCAACCTCGCCCGCGCTCAACCCGCGCTCGCCGCCGGGCGGGCAGGAGGGCGCATCAGATCGCGCTGGCGCCGCCGGTCCGGGGGGCTGCGTCAGGTGTGCATACCTTCCATGGACCCATGATCCATCGAGCCGTGGTCCATCGAGCCGTGATCCATGATGGGCTCGCTGCCCGACGGCATTCCTTTGCCCATCGTCTCGATCGTGAGCGGGAGGGAGAGCTTGTCGCCCCCGGCGAACGTCAGCGTCATTTCGGTCGTGCCGCCGCTCTTGAGGCTCTTGTCGAGCCCGAACGCCATTACGTGGTAGCCGCCGGGTGCGAAAGTGATCGTGGCGCCGGGCGCGACGGGCAGGCTCTTGACCGAGGCCATCGTGCCCCCCCTGGTCTCGTGCATCTGGGCTTCGCTTGCCCCTTCGATGTGGACGCCAACCAGCTCGACCGGGGCCGTGCCGGTGTTGGTGAAGCGGAAATAGACCCCGGCGGGACGGCCAGGAATGACCGGCAGGACGAGCCGTCCGGCCTGGGCGCTGGTGCCCGGCTTGGCGTCGGGTCCCATCGCCTCGCCGGTCATCGCGCCCATCGGCGCCATGGCCGCCGCGCCGGCGCTCGCTTCGGGGGTGGGCGTGTCCTTCTGCTGGCATCCGCCAAGCGCCGCAAGCACCAGCGGCAGGGCGGAAAAGGCTGCAATTTGGCGGATATGCATGGTCGATCGGTCCTTCTTTGCATCCGGTTCGGGCGCGGTTTGGCTAATGCCATCGCAATGGTCTTGTTCCAAGAAAAACCGCACCTATATCCCGCTTCGACGACGTGAACGTCACGAGCCGCACAAGCCGCCTTGCCTCCAATCAGGGAGGCGATCCGTGCGGTGTCAACCTTTGACGTGAGGATTGGGGATAATGGGTAAAGTAATTGGTATCGACCTTGGCACCACCAACAGCTGCGTTGCTGTCATGGACGGCGGTAAGCCCAAGGTCATCGAAAACTCCGAGGGCGCGCGTACCACGCCGTCCATCGTCGCCTTCACCAAGGACGGCGAACGCCTGATCGGACAGCCGGCGAAGCGCCAGGCGGTCACGAACGGCGACAACACGATTTTCGCGGTGAAGCGCCTCATCGGCCGCCGCTTCGACGACCCGGTGACCAAGAAGGACACCGAGCTCGTGCCGTACACCATCGTCAAGGGCAAGAACGGCGATGCCTGGGTCAACGCGGGTGGTGAAGACTACTCCCCCTCGCAGATCTCGGCTTTCACCCTTCAGAAGATGAAGGAAACCGCCGAGAGCTATCTGGGCGAGACCGTCACGCAGGCCGTCATCACCGTGCCCGCCTACTTCAACGACGCGCAGCGCCAGGCGACCAAGGACGCCGGGCAGATCGCGGGTCTCGAAGTGCTGCGCATCATCAACGAGCCGACCGCCGCGGCGCTGGCCTATGGCCTCGACAAGAACGACGGCAAGACGATCGCGGTCTACGACCTTGGTGGCGGCACCTTCGACGTCTCGATCCTCGAGATCGGCGACGGCGTGTTCGAGGTCAAGTCGACCAACGGCGACACGTTCCTGGGCGGTGAAGACTTCGACACCAAGCTCGTCGAGTGGCTGGCCGACAAGTTCAAGGCCAAGGAGAACATGGATCTGCGCACCGACAAGCTGGCCCTTCAGCGTCTGAAGGAAGCGGCTGAAAAGGCGAAGATCGAACTCTCCTCGACCGCGTCGACCGAAGTCAACCTGCCGTTCATCACCGCACGCATGGAAGGTGGGGCGACCACCCCGCTGCACCTCGTCGAGACGGTGACCCGCGCCGACCTTGAAAAGATGGTCGCGGACCTCATCAAGCGCACGCTCGAGCCCTGCAAGAAGGCGCTCGCCGATGCGGGCGTCTCGGCCTCGGAGATCGACGACGTGGTGCTCGTGGGCGGCATGACCCGCATGCCCAAGGTGCGCGACACCGTGAAGGAATTCTTCGGCAAGGAACCGCACACTGGCGTCAACCCGGATGAAGTCGTCGCCATGGGCGCGGCGATCCAGGCCGGCGTGCTGCAGGGTGACGTCAAGGACGTGCTGCTGCTCGACGTGACCCCGCTTTCGCTGGGCATCGAGACGCTGGGCGGCATCATGACCAAGATGATCGACCGCAACACGACGATCCCGACCAAGAAAAGCCAGGTCTACTCGACCGCCGAGGACAACCAGCAGGCGGTGACGATCCGCGTGTTCCAGGGCGAGCGCGAGATGGCGCAGGACAACAAGCTGCTCGGCCAGTTCGACCTCGTGGGCATTCCGCCCGCACGTCGCGGCGTCCCGCAGATCGAGGTGACCTTCGACATCGACGCCAACGGCATCGTGAACGTGTCCGCCAAGGACAAGGGCACGGGCAAGGAACAGCAGATCCGCATCCAGGCTTCGGGTGGTCTGTCGGATTCGGACATCGACCAGATGGTCAAGGATGCCGAAAAGTTCGCCGAAGAGGATAAGAAGCGTCGCGAGGCCGCCGAGGCCAAGAACAACGCCGAAAGCCTCGTCCACGCGACCGAGCAGCAGCTCTCGGAGAATGGCGACAAGATCGACGCCGGGCTCAAGGGTGAAGTCGAAGCCGCGATCGCCGCAGCCAAGACCGCGCTTGAAGGTGGCGATGCCGCTGAAATCACCGCCAAGACCCAGGCTCTGACCGAGGTGGCGATGAAGATGGGCCAGGCCATCTACGAGAAGGAACAGGCTGCGGGCGGTGCCGAAGGCGCCAGCGCGGCTCCGGCCGAGGACGATGTTGTCGACGCCGAGTTCTCGGAAGTCGACGAAAACAACAAGGGCTGACAGTCCTGATGAAAACCGGGAAGGCGTCGTCGGTGCTTCGCATCGATGGCGCCTTGCCGTTATCGATGGGGTGAGACCACAGTGTCAGCAACCGAGATAGACTACTACGAACTGCTCGAAGTCGCGCGCGATGCCGACGACAAGACCATCAAGTCGGCCTATCGCCGCATGGCCATGCGCTTCCACCCGGACAAGAACCCGGGCGATGCTGAGGCCGAAGCGCGCTTCAAGCAGTGCAGCGAGGCGTACGACTGCCTCAAGGACCCGCAGAAGCGCGCGGCCTACGATCGCTTCGGCCACGCGGCGTTCCAGCAGGGCATGGGCGGTGGCGGTCCGGGCGGGGGCGCCGGAATGGGCGCCGAGTTCGGCGACATCGGCGATATCTTCGAATCGATCTTCGGCAGCGCCTTTGGCGGCGGCGCGGGCGGCGGGCGCCAGCAGGCCCGTCGCGGCGCGGATCTTCCGTTCGACATGGAGATCTCGCTCGAGGACGCCTTCAACGGCAAGACCACCGAAATCACCATCGAGGTGAGCCAGGTCTGCGAGCCGTGCGAGGGTTCGGGCGCCGAGCCGGGCACCGGCAAGCGCGGCTGTTCGATGTGCAACGGCCACGGCAAGGTGCGCGCGCAGCAAGGCTTCTTCATCGTCGAGCGCACCTGCCCGACCTGCCATGGTCGCGGCGAGGTGATCGAAAAGCCGTGCCGCGCCTGCGGCGGCGAAGGTCGCGTCGACAAGCCGCAGACGATCGCGGTGGACATTCCGCCGGGCGTCGACAACGGCACGCGTATCCGCCTTGCCGGAAAGGGCGAGGCCGGGCCGTTCGGCGCGCCCCCGGGCGACCTTTACATCTTCCTTCACGTCAAGCGCCACAAGGTGTTCGAGCGCGAGGGCACGACGCTGCTCACCCGCGTGCCGATCACGTTCACCACCGCAGCGCTGGGCGGCTCGATCGAAATCCCCGGTATCGACGGGGCGATGATCCCGGTCGACATTCCGGCGGGCATCCAGTCGGGCAAGCAGTTGCGCAAGCGCGGAGCAGGGATGCCCGTGCTGCAGGGGCGCGGCCGGGGCGATCTGGTGATCGAGATCCTGGTCGAGACCCCGACCAAGCTCACCGCCCGCCAGAAGGAAATCCTGCGCGAACTGCAGGAAACCGAGACCGGCGAGGAGTGCCCGCAGTCGAAAGGCTTCTTCGACCGCATCAAGGACGCCTGGAACGATCTGACCGAATAATCGGGGCAGGGTTCAGGCCCCGCGCAAAATCTGCTCGCGGATACGCGATAGAAGCAAGGGATCGGCCCGCAGCCGGTCCCTTTCTTCGTCGAGCACGGCGAGGAACGCCTCGCGGCGAAAGCGGGTGAGGTCCTCGGGCGCAAGCGCGGCACCGTCGGGCAGGGTCGAGGCGATGAGGTCGATCATCCGCTCCGCGCCGTGCAGGCGCCCCCACAGATAGTCGTTCTCGCGATAGGCCCGGCTGAAGAAGGCACCGAAGGTGTAGAATTCGGTGCCGCGCAAGGGCGAACCGGGATGGTCGCGGTGGATCGCGGTGCAGTCTTCGGGCGAGATGCGATCGACGCGGATTGGATCGAACTCGTTGAGCCCTTCGCCGCGCAGCATGGGCAGGGTCGCGGTGTCGTAGAAGGGAAAGCCGAGATAGGCCAGCAACATGCGCCGGCGCAGCGTGCGCGGCATCTTTTCGAGTGCCTCGGCGAGATGGGCATCGACGATGGCGTCGGTCTGCGCGAGCGCGGCGGCGTTCCCCAGGTATTCCAGCACGCGCGCCGGGTCCTCGAAGACGTTTTGCGCCACCTCGGCAAAACCGGCATCGGGCGCGATCATCCCGCCCGGCCGGTTGTAGAGGGCAAGCGCTTCGTAAATTGCATCGCGTGCCCTGTCGCGATCAAGCTCGCTGACATCGACGTCTTCCTCGCGCTCCTGCGTCACCCGCCGGGCGAGGAAACGCAGCCTGCGGGTGCGGAACGCGATGTCGAAGCGGCGCAGGAAATCGACCAGTTCGGGCGAGCCGATGCTGCGCAGCGCCTTGGTGTGATCAAGCCCGGTCTGGGCGAGATGGTAGAGCAGGTGGCGCACCACCGCGCGGCTCGAGGATTGCTCGATCTGCGGCGCGGCTTCGAGCACGCGCTGGGCGATCATGTCGAGAATGCCCGCAAGCTTGACTTGCGCGTAGCTGTGGTAGGCGAAACCGGCCTGCTCGGCCGCCGCCTTCTGGGCCTTGGCGCGCCAGGCGGTCAGCCGCGCGGGGGTGGGATGGTCGAGGAAGAAGGTGTGGCCGAACAGGCGCTCGACCGTTTCCTCGATCTCGGGGCGCAGCGCGATGATGATTTCGCGCAGCATCGCGGTTTCGCGCGAATCGCGCTCGATCGCCTCGAGGTTGTCGCGGATCGGCTGCTCGCGCGGGATCGAGGAGAGCGAGCCGAAGATCACCGAGAAGAAGCCCGGCACATGCGCATCGCGCCGCACATCCTCGCCGATCGCATCGGGGGTGGGTTCGATATAGACGATGCGCCGGTCGACTTCGCGCGCGGCGGGTCGGTTGCGCAGCACGCTCATCGCATCGCGGAAAGGCGCGTTGACCAGCACCGAGCCATCGATCAGCGCCACCGAATCGCGATCGCCACGCCGGGTGTGCTCGGGCATGATCCGCGCCAGAAACGCCTCGCGTCCGGACCATTCGAGCTTGCGGCGCCGGGCCAGCGCGTCGATCTCGGCCAGCTGGAGCGGGGGAAAGGCGCCCGGAAAGCTCGACGTGGCGCGCGCCGCGAGAACGAGTTCGGGGATCGCCGAAAGCGGCTGCCCGGAAATGGCCGGAGTGCGGGCGTGAAAGTCGATCGTCAGGCGGTGTTCGCTTTCGAGCACGAGCGGGGGCGAGTGCAGGTGCAGGCTTTCCAGGTGGCCCTTGAAGTCGGTTGCGGTGACGAACAGGTCGAGCGGGTGCCGCTCGGGCAGGAGCGGGGGGCCGGCCGGGGCGCGGGCCATGGCCTCGAACGCGCTGGCCAGCGTATCGGACAGGCCGCGCCCGCTGAAGGGCGGTTCGAACCAGCGCGAGCGGATCAGGCGCGAGAGCTTTTCGCGCACTTCGCTGCGCGTTTCGGGCGAGACGCTGGCGCTGATCGCGTTGTCGGGGCGAGTGAGCAGGAACGATACGATCGGGCGCGCCCAGAACTTGGTCGCCGAAGACCAGGGCCGCGCGTCGGGATCGAGCAGGTTGTCGATGTCGGCGCATTCGAGCCACAGTTCGGTCAGGGCGTCGAGCGACTGGCCCGAATGGATCGCCTGGGCCAGAAAGATGCTGTTGATTCCCCCCGCGCTGGCCCCGGCGACGACATCGGCCATGACCCGCAGCTTCAGCGCGCCCTTGTCCGCGATGTGTTCGAGCAGGCGCTTGTAGACCGCCACGCTGCCGCGCACCGCGTGGGGCGAGGAGGGCGGCGCGGCGGGGGCGGCCGGATCGTGCGACCAGAACGCCTGGCTGGCCGTCAGGGCCTTCCACAGCTCTTTGGTGACGCCATGCATGTAGACCGCGAGGCTGACGCCGCCGTAGCACACAAGGGCAATCCGCAGTTCCTTCTGCCGCATGGGCTTAGCTTGGACCTGCGCGCGCGCAAAGGCAATTGCGTTCTTGCTCCGTTCCGGTTACGCCCGTCGCATGGCAAAGCCCAAACGTCGATATGTCTGCCAGGCCTGCGGGGCCATCGCGTCACGCTGGCAAGGCCAGTGCGCCGATTGCGGCGAGTGGAACACGCTGACCGAGGAAGCGCCCCAGACGGTGTTCTCCTCCAAGCACGACCTGTCTTCGGGCGGGCGGCCGATCATCTTCACCCCGCTCGATGCGCCGGGCGAGCTTCCGGTGCGCCGCGCGAGCGGCCTTGCCGAATTCGACCGGGCGCTGGGCGGCGGTCTCGTGCCCGGTTCGGCGATCCTGATGGGCGGCGATCCGGGCATCGGCAAATCGACCCTGCTGCTCCAGGTCGCCGCGCATATCGCGATGGCCGGGGCCAGGCCCCCCGGTTCGGGCAGCGCGGTCTACGTCAGCGGTGAGGAGGCGGCAGGGCAGGTGCGCCTGCGGGCCGAGCGGCTCGGCGTGTCCAAGGCGCCGATCCAGATGGCCTCGTCGACTTCGGTGCGCGACATCCTGACGACGCTGGGCGCGATGGAGCCGCCGGCGCTGCTGGTCATCGATTCGATCCAGACCATGCATTCCGATCAGATCGAAGGGGCGCCGGGCACCGTCAGCCAGGTGCGTGGCTGCGCCTTCGAACTGATCCGCTACGCCAAGGAAAACGGCGTCACGCTGATCCTTGTCGGCCATGTTACCAAGGATGGCAGCATCGCGGGGCCGCGCGTGCTCGAACACATGGTCGACGTGGTCATGGCGTTCGAGGGCGAACGCAGCCACCAGTACCGCATCCTGCGTTCGCTCAAGAACCGCTTCGGCCCAGTCGACGAGATCGGTGTCTTCGCGATGGAAGGGGCAGGGCTCGCCGAAGTCGGCAACCCGTCGATGCTGTTTCTTTCCGGCCGCGAGGAGCCGATGGCGGGCAGCGCGGTGTTCCCCGCGATGGAGGGCACGCGCCCGGTCCTGATCGAAATCCAGGCGCTGATCGTGCGGCTGCAGAGCGGGGCCACGCCGCGCCGCGCGGTAGTGGGCTGGGACAACGGGCGCATGGCCATGCTGCTTGCCGTGCTCGAGGCGCGGTGCGGGCTCAACTTTTCCAGCGCCGAAGTCTATCTCAACGTCGCGGGCGGATACCGCCTGTCCGATCCGGCGGCCGATCTGGCGGTGGCGGCCGCGCTCGTCTCCGCGCTCGGCGACAAGCCGCTGTCGAGCAGCGCGGTGTGGTTCGGCGAGGTTTCGCTGGCCGGGGAGATCCGCCCCGTCGCGCATTCATCGATCCGACAGCGCGAATCGGCCAAGCTCGGCTTCGCCAAGGCCTTCGGCCCGGCACAGGGGCGCGAGGGCGCCGGGAAGGGCGGAGAACCGGGGGAAAAGGGGCTCTCCTTCACCGGTCTTTCGATGCTCCCCAATCTCGTTGACCGCATCCTGAGCGATGCCTAGGAACGTGCGCCATGACTGGTTTCGACATTGCCGCGCTGCTGTTCGTTGGATTGGGTGCGGTGACGGGTTTTCTGCGCGGTTTCGTGCAGGAAGTCCTCTCGCTTTCGGCCTGGATCTTCGCGCTCTTCGCGATCCGGATGCTGCACACCCCGCTCACGCTCCAGCTTGAGGACTACCTTGGCACCGGGTCGAGCGCGGGCATCCTTGCCTTCGCGCTGCTGCTGCTGGTGCCTTACGCGGTGGTCAAGCTGGTGGCGCGCTGGGCGGGCTCGCAAAGCCGCAAGTCGGTGCTGGGGCCGATCGATCGCGTGCTCGGCTTCGGGTTTGGCGCGATGAAGGGGATCATCATCATCGTGCTCGCCTTTTCGGTGCTCATGCTTGGCTACGACACCGTCTGGGGCGTTTCGGGACGGCCTGACTGGATCACCCAGTCGCGCACCTATCCCTTCATCAACGCCAGCAGCGACGCGCTCGTCAAGATGATCGCCGAACGACGCCAGGCGATGCGCGAAGAAGACGGCGCGTGAGCTTCGCATGAGCGCGACGGTTCTCTATACGCCCGAAATTCTGGGGCTGGCGGTCGAACTCGCGGCGCTTTCCCTGGACGAGGGGCTCGCGCTCACCGGAGAGGCGCGTTCGCCCACCTGCGGCAGCCAGTTGCGCCTCGGGCTCGCCTGCGATGACGCGGGTCGGATCGAGCGGGTGGGTGTGGCCTGCCAGGCCTGCGCGATCGGTCAGGCTTCGGCGGCGGTCTTTGCACGCGGCGCGATCGGCCGCGGTCAGGCCGCCATCGCCGAGGCGCGCGGGGCGATCACTGCATGGCTGGGCGGCGCGGGCGATTTGCCCGAATGGCCGGGCTTCGCGGCGCTGGCGGCGGTCAAGGACTATCCCGGCCGCCACGGCGCGCTCGTCCTGGCCTGGGACGCGGCGCTCAAGGCTCTTTCCAGCGCGGCGCCTGCACGCTAATCTTGCCCCCAACAAGCCTTGTAAAAACAAGCGCGCCCGCAAACGCCGGGTTTCTGGGGGAGAACACGTCGATCATGGCCAAGGCCGATCCGCAACCTAGCCGGGCGGAGCCCAGCGTCTCCGACATTCGCCTCGTCATCGTCGCCTCCTCGATGGGCACGGTGTTCGAGTGGTACGATTTCTTCATCTACGGCACGCTTGCCGCGATCATCGGCAAGACGTTCTTTCCTTCGGGCAACGCCACGCTCGAAACCTTGCTGGTCTGGGCCGGGTTCGCGGTCGGCTTCGGGTTCCGCCCGCTCGGTGCGATGCTGTTCGGCTTCCTGGGCGACCGGCTCGGCCGCAAGTACACGTTCCTGGTGACGGTGACGCTGATGGGCATCGCCACGGCCGGGGTTGGGCTTATTCCATCGGCGCAGACCCTGGGGCTGGCCGCGCCCGCGATCGTCCTCTTGCTGCGCGTGCTGCAGGGCCTCGCGCTCGGCGGCGAATATGGCGGCGCGGCGATCTATGTTGCCGAGCATAGCGCACCGTCGCGGCGCGGCTTCTTCACCGGCTTTATCCAGGCAAGCGTGGTGGGCGGCTTCGTGCTCAGCCTGATCGTGGTGCTGGGTTGCAAGACGCTGATGAGCGAGGCGCTCTGGCACGACTGGGGCTGGCGTGTCCCTTTCCTGCTTTCGCTGGTGCTGCTCGCCGTGTCGCTGTGGATGCGCCTGAAGCTGTCCGAAAGTCCGGTATTCAGGGCCATGCGCGAGGAAGGCGAGGTGGCGGCGAACCCCTTCCTTGAAAGCTTCACTTATCCGGGCAATCCCAGGCGCATCTTCATCGCGCTGTTCGGGATTTCCGCAGGGCTGACCGTGATCTGGTATACCGCGATGTTCTCCGCGCTTGGCTTCCTGCGGGGCGCGATGCGGGTGGAGAGCACCTCGGCCGAAATCATCATCGGCACCGCGGCGGCGCTGGGCATGGTGTTCTTCGTTCTGTTCGGCGCACTGTCGGACCGGATCGGGCGCAAGAAGCCGATCGTGTGGGGCTATGCGATCACCTTGATCGCGCTGTTCCCCGCGTTCTGGATCATCGGCGAGAACGCCAATCCCGCGCTGGTCAAGACCAACCGCGAGGTGCCCGTGGTCGTGGCCGGTTCGGCCTGCGACTACAGCCCGCTGCGCGCCGAGCAGGCGACCCCGTGCGCCCGCCTGCTGGGAGACCTCAGCGAACTGGGCATTCGCTATTCGCGCCTGCCCAGCACCCGCCTGGCGATCCATATCGGTACCCGCACGCACGATCTTTCGCACGCGGCACCGGCGTCGGCCGCGCAGCGCAAGGCCTGGCTGCGCGCCACGCTCGAGGAGGCGGGATATACCTTTGCGGCGGTACCGCTGTCGTGGCCCCGAGCGCTTGCGATCGGGGCGGTGCTGATGGTGCTCATGGCGCTGTCGGGCGCGACGTATGGGCCGGTGGCGGCCTTGCTGAGCGAGATGTTCCCGCCTCGCATCCGCTACAGCTCGATGTCGATCCCCTACCACATCGGTACGGGCTATTTCGGCGGGTTCCTGCCCCTCATCTCGAGCTACATGGTGGCGAGCAGCGGCAATCCGTTCGAGGGGCTGTGGTACACCTGGGGGGTGGTCGCGGTGGCTCTGGTGATATCGCTCTGGGGACTGCCTTCGGGGCCGCCGCGCGACTTCGCGCACGAAGGGTGATGATCGCGACACAGCGAGCCGCGTCGCCGTATGAACACCTAACGCGTCGCCTGCGAGGTTAAACTGTGTTAAACTGAGCTGTTGCTGCGCAGCAAATCCTGTTGCAACGCGACATACGCAGATGGTACGGGTTGCCATAAATCACATAGAGGGATTGGCATGTCGGATAAGTCTTCCAAGGACGACAATACGGTCATCATCAAGAAGTACGCCAACCGGCGGCTCTACAACACCCGTTCGTCGAGCTACATCACGCTGGAGCACCTTGCTGCGATGACGCGCGAGGGCGTGGACTACAAGGTGATCGACGCCAAGTCGGGCAATGACATCACGCACACGATCCTGACGCAGATCATCATGGAAGAAGAATCGAACGGCGAGCAGATGCTCCCGGTCAACTTCCTACGCGAACTGATCGGTATGTACGGCAACCAGATGCAGTCGCTGATCCCGCACTACCTCGAAGCCTCGATGGAAAACTTCCGCGCCAACCAGTCCAAGCTCGCCAAGGCGTTCGAGGATAGCCTGGGCAACAACCCGCTGGCCAAGCTGGCCGAACAGAACATGGCGATGTTCCGGGCCGCCTCGGCCGCCTTCATGCCAGGGGCCGAAAAACCCGAAGCTGCGGCACCGCGCAGCGAAGATGGGGACAAGGACCTTGCCGCGCTGCGCGATCAGATGGCCGAAATGCAAAAGAGGCTTGACGCACTCGGCAAATAAGTATCTGCGCAAGGGCTTGGCGCCGGTGATTCCGGCGCCTTGTTTTTCCACCTTGCCGGCGGCTTCGACCGCCTGAATGCAGATACAGAAAGTGCGCCCGTGTCCGCTATCCGCCATGCCCTGAACACCAAGCGCGAGAACGATTTCGCCCAATGGTATCAGGAGGTTATCGCCGAGGCCGAGATGGCCGAGGAATCCGGTGTCCGTGGCTGCATGGTGATCAAGCCGTGGGGCTATGGTATCTGGGAGCGCATGCAGCGCCTGATGGATGACCGCATCAAGGATGCCGGCGTCTCCAACTGTTACTTCCCGCTGTTCATCCCGCTGTCCTATTTCGCCAAGGAAGCCGAACACGTCGACGGCTTTGCCAAGGAAATGGCGGTCGTTACCCACCACCGTCTCGTCTCGGACGGCAAGGGCGGGCTGGTGCCCGATCCCGAAGCCAAGCTCGAAGAACCGCTGATCGTTCGCCCGACCTCGGAAACGGTGATCGGCCAGGCGATGGGCCGCTGGGTGCAGTCCTGGCGCGACCTGCCGCTGATGACCAACCAGTGGGCCAACGTCGTGCGTTGGGAAATGCGCACACGCATGTTCCTGCGCACCAGCGAGTTTCTCTGGCAGGAAGGCCACACCGCGCACGCCGATCGCGCCGACGCGCTGGAGGAAACGCTGCGCGCGCTCGAGATGTACCGCGAATTTTCCGAGAACGTGCTCGCCATGCCGGTGATCGCGGGCGAAAAGCCCGAGAACGAGCGTTTTCCCGGCGCCGTCGCGACTTATTCGATCGAAGCGATGATGCAGGACGGCAAGGCGCTCCAGGCGGGCACCTCGCACTATCTGGGCACGGGCTTTGCCAAGGCGGCGGGGATTTCCTACCAGGACAAGGAGGGCGTCCAGCAGCTGTGCCACACGACCTCGTGGGGCACTTCGACCCGCATGGTCGGCGGTCTCATCATGACCCACGGCGATGACGATGGCCTGCGCGTGCCGCCCGCCGTCGCGCCGCACCAGATCGTGATCCTGCCGATGCTGCGCGACAAGCCCGAGGATGTCGAGCTGCTGGCCTACTGCGAAGACCTGCGCAAGGCGCTGGCCGGGCAACAGGCGCTGGGCGAGAAGGTCCGCGTGCTGCTTGACAAGCGTTCGGGCAAGGCGGCGGTCAAGCGTTGGGGCTGGGTCAAGAAGGGCGTTCCGCTGATCCTCGAAATCGGTGGCCGCGATGCCGAGAACGGCCAGATCACCGTGGTTCGCCGCGACCAGCTTTGGAACGAGGCGGGCAAGGTCAACTTCAAGGCCATGACGCGCGAAGTTTTCGTGGACATTGCCGCGAGCGAGCTGGAAGACCTCCAGGTCGCGCTGTTCGACCAAGCCAAGGCCAAGCGAGACGCCGCCATTACTCCGGTGGCCAGCTTCGAGGACCTCGCGGCTTTCTTTGCCGAGAGCAAGAAGTACCCGGGCTGGGCCGAAGTGCAGTGGTCGCGCCCGACCGGGGCCGCGCTCGAAGAGGTGGTCCAGCGTTTGAAGGCGCTCAAGCTGACGATGCGCAACACCCCGCTCGATCCCGCGCCGGTGGAGGGTGCCTGCATCTTTACCGGCGAGCCGGCGGTCGAGCGTATCTACGTCGCGCGCGCGTACTGATCGTCTACCAGCGCCCGCCGAGCCGATCCGCCATCAGGACCGGCTCGGCGGGCGTTCGTGTGCCCATGAACCGGAGAAGCGCGGCTTGTTCGGCAGGGCTTGCCAAGAGGGATCGCAGCCTCAAGACTGGCGGGCATGACATCGAACCTTGCTCGCCGGGGCCTTGCCCTTGGCTTCGTCACCTCCAGTTTCCTCGCGCTGATCCCGGCGTCGCCCGCCCTGGCCGAGCCGGTCGCTCCCGCGTCGCAGGCGCATCTGCGCGCCGACGTGGAAAAGCTCGTCTCGTTCGGCACCCGGCACACGCTGTCCTCGGCCACGGACCCCCGGCGTGGGATCGGTGCGGCAAGGGCCTGGGCCGCGGCGGAGTTCGCCAGGACCGGCAAGGCCTGCGGCAACTGCCTCGAGGTGGTCCAGCCCGAGCAGACCGTGACCGGCACGCGCATCCCGGCGCCCACGCGCATCGTCGACGTCGTGGCCATCCAGAAGGGCACGCAGCGCCCCGATGAAGTGGTCATCGTCCAGGGACACATCGACAGCCGCGTGAGCGACGTGATGGACACCACCCACGATGCGCCGGGTGCCAACGACGATGCCTCGGGCGTCGCGCTGGTGCTTGAGGCTGCCCGCGTCCTCTCGCAGCATCGCTATCCGGTGACGATCGTCTACGCCGCGCTCTCGGGCGAGGAGCAGGGGCTCTACGGGGGCAAGGTGCTGGCCGACTACGCCAAGGCGCGAGGCTGGACCGTCAAGGGGGTGCTCAACAACGACATCGTGGGCGGCTCGTGCGGGTCGGATGGCTATTGCGACGATGCGCATGTGCGAGTCTTCTCCGAAGGCCCGCGCGCCGACGAGGGCGATGCGACGCGCGCCGCCGTGCGCCGGTTCGGCGGCGAGAACGACAGCCCGGCGCGCAACCTCTCGCGCTACATCGCAGCGTTGGCAGGCGAAAATCCGGCGGACGAAGGACTGGCCGGCAAGGACTTTGCGGTACGCCAGATCTGGCGGGCCGACCGCATGGGGCGTGGCGGCGACCAGTTGCCCTTCCTCGCGCTTGGCTATCCGGCGGTGCGCTTCACCGTCGCGGTGGAAAACTACGACGAACAGCATCAGGACCTGCGCACCGAGAAGGGCGTGGTCTATGGCGACACGGTCGACCGAATGGACTTCCCCTATCTGGCGAAGGTGACCGACCTCAACATCGCCACGCTCGATCACCTTGCGCGCTCGCCCATGCCGCCCGCGCCCAAGGCCGATGCGGCGGTCAAGACCTGGACCGATGTCAGCTGGCAGGCGGTTCCCGGCGCGGTCGCCTATTCGGTGTACAAACGCGCGACCAATGCGGCCGAGTGGGAGGCGACGCCCCTGGTCAAGGCGACGCCGCAGACTGCGGTCAAGCTCGATGGCTTTCGCGGCGACGACTGGCTGATCGGGGTCAGCGCGATTGCCGCCGACGGCAGTGAGAGCCCTGTAGCCGGGGCGGTTCCGGGCGGGGCCTTCGTGCCGCTGGTGCAGCGCTGAGGCCAGCGCTCGGGCGGGCATAGCGCGCCGCGCCCCATTGCAAAGCGGCGCGCAAAGCCCCATTGCGGGTGTCTATGGCACCCAAGACACGGCCCGAACAGGGTCTGCCGACGCGCAAGCAGATCCTCGACTTCATCCAGAACGCGGAAACCCCCGCGGGCAAGCGCGAGATCGCGCGCGAATTCGGCCTCAAGGGGCACGAGAAGATCCAGCTCAAGGCGCTGCTCAAGGACATGGCCGAAGAAGGCCTGATCGACGGTAACCGCACCGCCTTCCACCGCATGGGTGGGTTACCAAAAGTAACCGTGCTGCGCGTGATCGATATCGAGGAGGGCGAGGCGATCGCCGTGCCCGATACCTGGCAGCCCGAAGACGCTACGCCGCCGCCGCGCATCCGCCTCGTCGAGCCCAAGGGCAAGCGCAACCCGATGGGCGCGCTGAAGAAAGGCGACCGCGTCCTGGCGCGCACCGAAGAAGCCGGGCAGGGCTGGCGCGGCTACCCGATGAAAAAGCTCGCGCTGCGCTCCGAACAGATGCTGGGCGTGGTCGAGATCGACAAGAGCGGGCAGGGCTGGTTGCAGCCGGTCGACAAGCGCGTGCGCAATTCGGCGAAGATCAGCGACCTTGGCGGGGCGGAAAACGGCGAACTGGTGCTGGCCGAGCCGGTCGGCCGATCGGTGCGCGCCTCGGTGAAAGTGACCGAAGTGCTTGGCGAGCCGCTCGCCCCCAAGGCCTTCAGCCTGATCGCGATCCACAAGCACGGCATACCCAACCTGTTCCAGCCCGAAACGCTGGCCGAGGCCAAGGTCGCCGCGAAGGAACCGCTCAGCGTCGAACGGCGCGAGGACTTGCGCCACCTGCCGATCGTCGCGATCGACCCGTCCGACGCGCGCGACCACGACGATGCGATCTGGGCCCAGCCCAACGCGGCCGGCGGGTTCGACGCGCTCGTCGCGATTGCCGACGTGTCGTTCTACGTGCGGCCGGGCGGGGCGATCGACAAGGAAGCGCGCAAGCGTGGCAATTCGGTCTATTTCCCGGACCGCGTGGTGCCCATGCTACCCGAGATCCTCAGCGCCGACGTCTGTTCGCTGCGCTCGGGCGAAGACCGTGCGGCGATGGCCTGCCACCTCACGATCGACGCTGAGGGCAAGGTCATCGACTGGCGCTTTACCCGCGCCATCGTGCGCATCGACGAAGTGATCGCGTACGAGGAAGCGCAGGCCCGCATCGACGAGGACCGTGCGGGCGAGAACCTGAAAGGCCTTTGGGCCTGCTGGAAGGCGCTGGCCAAGGCGCGTCAGGCGCGTGACCCGCTCGAACTCGAACTGCCCGAGCGCCGCGTAAAGCTCGACGAGAAGGGCCGTATCACCGAGATCGCCACGCGCGAGCGGCTCGACGCGCACCGCGTGGTCGAGGATTTCATGATCGCGGCCAACGTCGCTGCGGCCAAGGCGCTCGAAGCCAAAGTTGCCCCCGTCGTCTACCGCATCCACGAAGCGCCGAGCCGCGAAAAGCTTGTCGCGCTCAAGGACTACCTCGCGACGTTCGACAAGAAGCTGGCGATGGGGCAGGTCATCACGCCGGGCCTGTTCAACCGCATGCTCAAGGACATCGCCGACGAAAGCGAGAAGGCACTGATCATGGAGGCCGTGCTGCGCAGCCAGACGCAGGCCTACTATGGCCCGCGCAACGCCGGGCACTTTGGCCTTGCGCTCGGCTCCTACGCGCATTTCACCTCGCCGATCCGGCGTTATGCCGACCTTCTGGTCCATCGTGCGCTGGTCGATGCCTACGGCCTCGAGCAACCCGCGCCCAAGGGGGCCATTCCGGCCGAAAGCGGGTTGTCCGAACGCGACCGTGCCGATCTTGGCCGGGTCAGCGACGCCATCAGCCAGGCCGAGCGCCGGGCGATGGAAGCCGAACGCGAGACGATCGATCGCTACGTCGCGGCCTGGCTTTCCGCGCGCGTGGGCGACGTGTTCGACTGCCGCATCACGGGCGTGCAGAAATTCGGCTTCTTTGCCACCATCATCACGCTGGGCGGCGACGGTCTGGTCCCGGTCTCGACGCTGGGTGGCGAACGTTTCGCTTACGACGAAAAGGCACAGGTCCTCGCGGGCGAGCGCAGTGGGGATAGCTATGCCGTGGGCCAGATCCTGCGCCTGCGCCTCGCCGAGGCCAATCCGCTGACCGGCGCGCTCAAATTCGAGCTGGAGCAGGGCGGCGGTCGGATCGAGCCGCGCGGCAAGCCCTTGGCGCTCAAGAAGCGGGGCAACCACCTCGTCGGCGCGCGCGGGCGTCCGGCGAACATCCGCCATCAGGGGCGCGGCAAGAAGCGCTAGGCTGGGGCTTCAAGCCGCATTCTGGCGCGCGACTCCGGAGCTCTGGCCGGGCCTGTTTTTGTGCCATTTCGCGCAAGTCTATTTGCGTAAAATGGCACGTTCTGGGCTTACAAGAGGGGCTCAGTTGTCGGCGAGGCGCTCGATCGCCTCTTCATCGAGACTTCCGGGCACCACGAAGACCGGACAGGCCATGCGCGCGAGCCCCGAGCCGGTGAAGTGCGAGACCAGAGGCCCCGGTCCGCCCTCCCGCGCCGCGCCCAGCACGAGCGCGGAAACCTCCGGGTGGTTCTCGAGATAACGCCGCACGACCTTGATGTCCTCGCCCACCTCGACCGAGATGAGCGGCATCTTTGCGCCGGTAGACAGCAGGTTTCCGGCCGCGGCGGTCACCAGCGTCTCGGCACGGGCGCGCGCTTCCTCCTCGATAGTGGCCTGAACCCCGGCGAAGGCGTTGAATTCCTGCGGCGGGACGATTGCAAGAAGGTGAAGTGCACCTTCGGTTTTTGCAGCTCGGCGCGCCGCGTAATGCAGCGCCACGAGCGCCTCGTCGCTTTCGTCGACAATGACCAGATATACGCGCATGTTTGTCCTCTCTCGGGCCGGGTATCCATGGTATTGAAGTCCTGCGCAACCCATCGGGAATGCGAAAAAAGCACTTGGAGGGAGCTTGTGCGAAAGCTGCAACTTGTCCAATGAAGGAGCAACCCGCAAAACCCTCCCCACGGAATTAAGGGACATAACAGCTTCCATGCCCATCGAGATCAAGATGCCCGCCCTTTCCCCCACGATGGAAGAGGGCAAACTTGCCAAATGGCTGGTAAAGGAAGGCGACACCGTCAGCTCCGGCGACATCATGGCCGAAATCGAAACCGACAAGGCGACGATGGAATTCGAGGCCGTCGATGAAGGCGTGATCGGCAAGATCACCGTGGCCGAAGGGACCGACGGCGTGAAGGTCGGCACCGTCATCGCGATCCTGGCCGAAGAGGGTGAGGATGTCTCGGCGATTTCGGCTGCACCGGCGGCTGCGCCTGCGGCGGCCCCGGCCGCCAAGGCTGAAGCGCCCGCTGCACCGGCCAGCGCACCCGCTCCC
>NZ_JALHLF010000080.1 GCF_022832435.1 Novosphingobium organovorum
CGCGGGCGGCTTTCGCGCAGGGCCGCGGCAAGCGGCTCGGCCGCGATCGGGCCGCCCGGTTCGTAGGCCAGCGAAGGGCGGGCAAAGGGGGCCTCAGGCCGCGTCTGCAACGCCGCTTCGAGCCGTTCGATCAACTCCGCCCGTCCTCCCGCGACGAGCGATCCGGCTTCCGCGATCTGGAGTTCGATGGCATCGAGCCACCAGGGATCGGGCGTGCGCTCGTCGCTCAGCATCCGGTTGCGTTCGCGCAGCGCGTTTTCGAGCCGGGCGGCGTGGGCGGCGTGATCGGGCCGCAGCGCGAGAACGAGGCGATCGAGAAAGCGCCGCCTGCCGCCCGCGCTTTCGGTGAAGAGGCGGTCCATCGCCGGGGTCAGCCAGCCGATCGAGAGCCACTCGGCCAGGCTCGCTGCGCTCGCACCTGCACCGTTGACCTGGACGATCCGGCGGGTCGGCCGATCGGCGGCCGCGCCAGTGCCCAGTTGCACGCCTGGCGCGCCCGGCGTCACCAGTGTGGCGCTGAGCGCGAAGCCGCCGTCGCCGCCTTGCGCGGGAATGTCGGTCAGCTGCGCCCGGCGCAGGCCCCGGCCCGGCGCCAGCAGGCTGATCGCTTCGAGGACGTTGGTCTTGCCTGCGCCGTTTTCGCCCACCAGCAGGTTGAACTGCGCGGTGCCCGCAAGGGTGCTTTCGCGGTGGTTGCGAAATCGGGACAGAAGCAGGCGGTCGAGCATGGGCCTCGCGGCCTAGCCGGAGAAAGGGGCTCTTGCCAAGGCGCGCTCAAACCGCCTCGGTGCGCGCGAAGGGGGAAAAGTCGAGATTGTCGTCGAACACGTCGACGCCTTCGCGTCGCTTGAGGAAGCCGACCACGGCGTAGGTGACCGGGGTGAGCACGACTTCCCACAGCACTTTGAGCGCCCAGTTGGTGAGCAGCACCTCGAGCACCGACTGGCTGGTCCACACCCCGAAGAAGGCGACCGGATAGAAGATCGCGCTGTCCACCGCCTGCCCGAACACGGTCGATCCGATCGTTCGCGTCCACATGTAGCGGCCCTTGGTGAAGACCTTCATCTTGGCCATGACGTAGGAATTGACGAATTCGCCCGCCCAGAAGGCCAGGACCGAGGCGAGCACGATGCGCCAGGTGCTGCCGAAGACCGAGACATAAGTCGCCTGGCAGATCGTTCCCGCGTTGGTCTTGCCCAGCACGCCGGCAAACAGCGCATCGCCGCTCGCCGCGCAACCCCAGTCGGGCGAGGAGGGCATGGCCACGACCACGAAGCTCATGAAGGCCATGAACAGCAGTGCGAAGAAGCCCACCCATACGCAGCGCCGCGCGTTGGCGTAGCCGTAGACCTCGGTCAGCACGTCGCCCAGCACGTAGCTCACCGGAAAGAACAGGATGCCCGCGCCGAAGGTCCAGCCCTGGAACGTGGCGAGCTTGGCCGCGCCGATGAGGTTTGAAAGCAGCAGAATCGCAACGAAGGCGGCCATCGCGTAATCGAAATAGCGAAAATGGCGCCGCGCACCGGTCTTGCCATCGAGGCGGGTCAGCGAAGGGGGTGCGTGCGGGTCTGCCTGGGCCATGGGCTGTGCGTAACCCGCCTTGGCGCGCAAACAAAGCGCTCATTGAGCGCGCCTTGCGGTTTGCTCCTGTGGCGAAGCGCGCTATGGAGCCTGCGGTGCGCGCCCGTAGCTCAGCTGGATAGAGCACGAGCCTTCTAAGCTTGGGGTCACAGGTTCGAATCCTGTCGGGCGCGCCAATATTTCAAAGAGTTAAGTGTAGTTTGCGTGTTACCCATATGGTTACGGGTAACGTATGGGTAGCAGGGGCTGGGTGATTGGAATCAGAGCTCATATTGAGCCAGCCCATGTTTTTGCGTGGCTGTCGGCGTTTTGCTGCGGCGTCAATTTGGCTCGGCCTGCACTGCATCTGCCTGTCAGATTGTTCGTCGGCGTCTATCTTGCAACATCAAGAGGCCTTCAAAGCCAGTGATCGCAAGCCCTAGCCTGTCGCGCGACACGCTCATGCGCGGAAAGCACCTCGACATATAGCCCTTGCTGGATACCCTGCGCGTTAACGAGGCGTCTTGCCAGCGGAAATGGCATGTGGGGATCATGCAAGGACTTGCGATAATTTTCATCCTTGTCGTTCTTATGTGGTGGCTGACCTCACGGAAGGCGATTCCACCCAAACGGCGCTTCAGCAGCCGATCTGCCGGGACAAAGGCAAAGCCGGGACCCATTACACAAGCCGCGATCAAAGCTGCAACGAAGGCAGCTGCAAGAGCCGCTACCATTGATCCTGGAAAAATTGATCTTTCGATGCTGCCAGAAAGATTCGTTATCTTTGACCTTGAGACGACAGGGCTTGATCCCAAACGGCACGAAATTATCGAGATTGGCGCCATCAAAGTTGATCGCGATAGCGAAGACCATCTGTCTTTCCAAACTCTCGTTATTCCGAATGGACGCATTACGGCCAGAATCACTGAGATCACCGGAATCGACAGAACCATGGTGAAGCGAGATGGCTTGCCTCTTGAGCAGGCTCTAACGCTTTTTCGCGATTTCGTAGAAACCCTGCCTTTAGTTGCCTATAATTCGGACTTCGATGAAGCATTTATTCAGTCGGCTTGCTCCAGGATTGAGCAAAAGTCCTTCGGTAATGAATTCTGTTGCGCACTCAGGATGGCGAGGCGAGCCTGGCCAAACAGAAAAGGATACCGATTGGCAGACATTTCACGAGATGGCGGCCTTTCGCTTGATGATAGCCATAGAGCTCTCGGAGACTGCAAGCGCACCCTCACTGTTTATGTAGCCGCCGCAAGAATTCTAAATTCTTATCGATAAGGCTGACTGTCAATCGGCGTGGAACCGGGGCCCGTGACCGGCGTCCAATCGGGGGCCGGGTATCTTGAGCACATTCAGGCCGTGGCGGAACGACGCACTAGGTTCGCTAAGCTCTACCAAGTCTCGCTGCCCCTCCCGCAAGGAGGAGGGCCGGAAGGGTTGGGAGCGCAGTGAGCTGGCCGAACGGGGGGGGGCGGATCACACCCTCCGCCAACCAACCGTTTCGGACCATACAGCCGGTCTGAACGGCCTCCAGCCCGCTAAGAGACCGTTTGAAAAATGCCTTTTCAGGCATTTTGATTACGGCACCAGCCCACTCCCCCACCCGACCACCCGCAGGATACTGGCAATGGGTGGTCGGGTGGGGGAGTGGGCTGGTGCCGCAAAATTCGCATTTCGCGAATTTTCAAACGGGCTCTAAAAAGTATAGGCGATGCCCAGTCCGCCCATCCACTGGCTCTTGCTGCCGCGCAGTGCGGTATAGGGGGTGTCCTGGCCATCGCCCAGCATGCGCGAATAGCTGGCCAGGCCCAGTACGGACCAGCCCCCGTCGAGCAGATTGCCCGAGAGGTCCCAGGCCACCAGCGTACCCACGCCAACTTTGTCCCAGCCGCCCTTGGCCGAATATTCAGGCAGGCCGCTTGCGGCAGCCTGCGCGGGAGTGACCGAGTAGTAGTACCGGGCGTACTTGTCCCCGGCGTGATGGGCATAGGCCATTGCGGTGACCAGCACGGCCTTGCTCACCGGGGTCGAATAGCTGACCGAGGGCATCCAGGTGACGCCGTCGTAGGCGCCCGCGACGTCGCGCTTGACGTCGACGGAGACGGTGAGCCAATCATAGCCGTGAAGCACGCGGTTGACCGTGACCCCGGCGCTGGCACCCACCTCGATCGCGGTGTCGAGCTTGCCCGCCGCGCGCACCACCGGGTCCTTGATCCGCCCGGTGCGGTTGAGCGACACACTGGCCATGGGACCAAGGGCAAAGTCGATCTTGGCATCGGGCGTGTCGGGAATGACGTCGAGCGCGACGCCGCCCTGGCGCGGGTTGATGGTCACCCCTTCGATCCGGCCGCGAATGGCAGGGATGGGGGCCAGGACGTAATCGTCCGAGCCGTTGTAGCTCGGGCGCTCAAGCGCGCCCAGGCCAATGGTGAGCGTGTCGCCTTCAAGGATCGACTTGTCCTCGTCGCGCGCCTGCGCCGGGGAGGCGCTCACGGCTCCGGCCGCAAGGGCGGTTACCAGTAGCGCTGTCCCGATCGAATTGTGCATTGTTTGCCCCGTTGTCAGAATGTGTACGCCTTCCAACGCACAATTCGGGGCAACGTTTCCGGGGGCGGGCGTTACGCGGTGGGCTCGCCCTGTCCGGCGACCCGTTCGGGCGGGCTGTCGTTGCCCTCGCCCAGCTTGCGCTGCATGAGGAAGACATCGATCCACTGGCCGTGTTTCCAGCCCGCGCCGGTCAGCGTGCCGACGGGCAGATAGCCTGCGCGGGCGTGCAGGATGACCGAGGTGGGCTCGGACGAGGCGATGACGGCGAAGGCCTGGCGGAAACCGCGCGCCTCGCATTCGTTGACGAGCGCGGTGATCAGGCTCGAGCCGATGCCCCGGCCCAGGCTGTCGGGGCGGACGTAGATCGTCGTCTCCACGCTGAACTTGTAGCCCATGCGCGGGCCGTAGCGCTGCGCGTAGCCGAAACCGAGCACGGCGCCGGTTTCATCGCGCGAGACAAGAAAGGGGTAGCCCGATTGCGTCAGGTCGGCCATGCGTTGGGCCATCGTTTCGCTGTCGGGTGGCTGGGTTTCGAAGGTCGCGGTGCTCTCGAGCACGTAATGGGCGTAGATCCGGGCCACGGCCGCGGCATCCTCCAGGCAAGCGTCCTCGACGGTAAGGTCTTCTTTTGTCATCGTCGTGACAATGCCGCAAAGCAGCATATTTGCCAAGTTGCCGTGCGAACGGCGCCAATCGGGTGATCGAACAATGACCGAATTGACCTGGGATCTGGCAGTTGTGGGAGGCGGGTTGGCGGGCTCGCTTGTTGCGCTGGCCTTTGCGCATGGCCGCCCGGATCTGCGGCTCGTTCTGGTTGAAGCGGGCGAAAGGATCGGCGGCGATCATATCTGGTCGTTCTTCGAGAGCGATCTGGCCGAGGCCGAGCGCGCGCTGCTCGATCCACTCGTTGCGGCGCGGTGGAGCGGCTATGACGTGTGCTTTCCCGGTTACACGCGCACGCTCGACACCGCCTATGCCAGCGTCACCAGCGCGCGGCTCGATTCGGCAATTCGGGCGCGTTTGCCGGGTTGCGCGTTACGGCTCGGGGTTCCCGTCACCGCGCTCGATCCGCAGGCGGTGTACCTCGCCGACGGAGCGCGGATCGCGGCCCGTGCGGTGATCGACGCGCGCGGTGCGCACGGCCTGGCGCATATGACTGGCGGCTGGCAGACGTTCCTTGGCCAGATGATCGAGACCGCGCGGCCGCATGGGATCACCCGGCCGGTGGTCATGGATGCGCGGGTACGCCAGCAGGGAGGCTACCGTTTCGTCTACCTCCTGCCGTTTTCGCCCACCCGCATCTTCGTCGAGGATACCTATTACGCCGATCGGCCCGCCATCGATCGGGACTTGCTGCGCTGCCGCATAGCCGACTATGCCAGCGATCATGGATGGGACATCGCCGAGGTCGTCTACGAGGAAACCGGGGCTCTGCCGGTGATCGCGCGCGGCGACTTCGCGGCGTTCTGGAACGCTGGCGCGGCGGGAAGGGCGGTTGCACGCGCGGGCGTGCGGGCGGCGCTGGTTCACCCGCTGACCTCCTATTCGCTTCCCGATGCGGCGCGTTTTGCCGTCCACCTCAGCCGTCTCGACAAGGTGACGGCCCAGAGCCTAGGAAGGGTCAGTCATGAATGGGCCGCACACCACTGGCGTAATGGACGCTTCTATCGCATGTTGAGCACGATGCTTTTTGGCGCGGCGCAGCCGCACGAGCGCTGGCGCATGCTGGCCCGCTTCTACCGCCTTCCCGCCCCGTTGATCGAGCGTTTCTACGCCGGGCGTTCAAGCCTGGGGGACCGCGTGCGTATCCTGGCCGGAAAGCCGCCGGTGCCGGTTGGCGCCGCGCTTGCCGCGCTGGCGGGCAAGGGGCGTGCGCTGGCCGACCTCGCCCCGCATCAGGTGGAGCCGAGCGCATGAAGCGGGTCTGCGTGATCGGGGCGGGGCTGGGCGGGCTGGCCCTGGCCATCCGCCTGCAGACCGCTGGGTTCGCCACGACCATCGTCGAGGCGCGCGACAAGCCGGGCGGGCGCGCGTACTTCTGGGAGAAGGACGGCTTCACCTTCGACGCCGGGCCGACCGTCATCACCGACCCCGATTGCCTGCGCGAGCTGTGGATCAACGCCGGGCAGGACATGGCCGATGACGTCACGCTGATGCCGGTCTCGCCGTTCTACCGGCTCAACTGGCCCGATGGCGTCACGTTCGACTATTCGAACGACGAGCCCGCGCTCCACCGTGAGATCGCGCGCATCGCGCCGCAGGACCTTGGCGGCTACGAGGAATTCCAGCGCTACGCCGCCGGGGTCTGGCAGGAAGGCTACGTCAAGCTGGGGCACGAGGCGTTCCTCGACTTTTCCGCGATGCTCAAGGCCGCGCCCGCACTGGCCCGCTACCAGGCCTGGCGTTCGGTCTATTCGATGGTGTCGAGCTTCGTGAAGGACGAGCATCTGCGCCAGGCCTTCTCGTTCCACACGCTTCTGGTGGGCGGCAACCCGATGTCGACCAGCGCGATCTACGCGCTCATCCACAAGCTGGAAAAGGACGGCGGAGTGTGGTGGGCCAAGGGCGGAACCAGCCGTCTGGTCGCGGGCATGGTCGCGCTGTTCGAGCGGCTGGGCGGCACGCTGCGGCTGGGCGACAAGGTGCGCCAGATCCACACCGTGGGTGACAGGGCGAGCGAGGTCGAAGGCGAAAGCGGCTGGCGCGAGCGGTTCGATGCGGTCGCCAGCAACGGCGACATCATGCACACCTACCGCGATCTGCTCGCGGATAACCGGCGGGGGGCCCAGATGGCGCACAAGCTTGCCGCCAAGCGTTTTTCGCCGAGCCTCTTCGTGGTCCACTTCGGGCTGGAGGGGACCTGGCCGGGCATCCCGCACCACACCATCCTGTTCGGCCCGCGCTACAAGGGCCTGCTCGACGACATCTACGAGCACGGGGTGCTGCCGCGCGATTTTTCGATCTACCTGCACCATCCCACGGTCACCGATCCCTCGATGGCGCCGCCCGGAAAGAGCACGTTCTACGCGCTCGTCCCGGTCGCCAACAAGGGTAAGCTGCCGATCGACTGGGACGAGGTGGCGCCCATCCTCGAGGAGCGCGTGCTGGCCGAAGTCGGCCGTCGCCTGGTGCCCGACATTACCGACCGCATCGTTACCCGCTTCCACTATACCCCCAACGATTTCGAGAGCGATCTGGCCGCCTACAAGGGCAGCGCTTTCAGCCTCGAGCCGATCCTGACGCAGAGCGCATGGTTCCGTGGGCACAACCGCGACGACCAGCTGCGCAACGTCTACCTCGTCGGCGCAGGCACGCATCCGGGGGCCGGAATTCCGGGCGTCGTGGGCAGCGCCAAGGCGACCGCCAAGCTGATGATCGGAGACTTGCGATGAGAGCGCGCGAACTGGCCGCGCTGCGCCAGGCCTGGGGCTGGTGCGGTGTCGATTTTGCGGAGATCGTCGCGCATTCGCTGTTCGGGCACGTGCTGGCGATCGATACGGCGGGCAATTACCATTACCTCGATCCCGAACTGCTCTGCCTGACCGCGCTGGGCGACGAGAAGGCGGCGAGCGCGCACATGGCCCAGGCCCAGACAAAGGCGATCTGGCGCGCCGATGCCCATGTCGCCAAAGCTGACAAGGCGCTGGGCGCGACGACGCTGGGCGAAGTCTACGGTTTTACCCCGGCGGCGCTGATCGCCGGGGATTACGATGCGGCCAACATGATCCGCGTCGAGCTGGCGCTGTACATTCGCCTGACCGGCGATATCGCGCAGCAAGTCCAGGATCTGCCCGAAGGGGCGCATGTCGAAATCAAGGTGAGCGACTGAATGAAACGTCTTGCAGTCTATTGCGGCTCGGCTTCGCCCGAAGACCCGCGCTATGTGGCGCTGGCGCGCGAAGTGGGCGCGACGCTGGCCGGGCAGGGTATCGGCGTCGTCTACGGTGGCGGGCGGCTGGGCCTGATGGGCGCGGTGGCATCCGGCGCGCTGGAAGCGGGCGGTGAAGTGATCGGGGTGATCCCCGAGGCGCTGACCTCGCGCGACGGGCGCGGGGGCGAGGTTGCCAACCATGACTGCACCGAACTGCACGTCGTCGCCGACATGCACGAGCGCAAGGCCGCCTTCACGCGGCTGTCGGACGGTTTCGTGGTGCTGCCCGGCGGGGTGGGCACGATGGACGAGCTGTGGGAAGCGGTAAGCTGGGCGCAGCTTGGCTACCACAGCAAGCCGGTCGGCGTGCTCAACGCCTTCGGGTTCTACGACGGCCTGCTCGAATTCAACCGCCACATGGCCGCGGTCGGCTTCGTGCGGCCCGCGCACCGGGGGATCATCCTGGCCGAGACCGAGCTCGACCTGCTGCTCGCACGCATGCGCGCGCACGAGCCGATCGTGCCGATCGTCAGCATGGATCCCAACACGCTCTGATGCCGTCCGGGCGTGATGGAGGCGCGGCGCGGCTGTGCCGGGAAGCCCGTTTCTGCGGGAGCTTGGTCTTGTGCTTTGGACCCGCGCGTGCTGAGCTTGCCCGCGCATGACGCGCGTTTCGCCCTACGATCGCGGCGCCCTGGTCCGGGCGGCCCGCCAGTCCATCCGCAAGGGTTCGAAGAGCTTTGCCGCCGCCAGCCGCCTGTTCGACCGCACCACGCGTGAGCGGGTCTGGCTGCTCTACGCCTGGTGCCGGGCGTGCGACGACATTGCCGATGAGCAGGATCACGGGGGAGGAGCCGCGCGTGGGCGTTCGGCGGTCGCAGCGCGTCCGGGGGCCGGGCTCGACGCGGAATCGCGCCTTGCGACGATCCGCACGCTGACCGAACTGGCGCTGGCCGGGGAGGAAACCGGGGCTGCGGCGTTCGACGCGCTGGGCCAGCTGTGCCGCGAGGTGCCGATTGCGCCCGCCATGATCGAGGATGTCGTCGCGGGCTTCGCGCTCGACGCGCACGAATGGCGCCCACGCAGCGAGGCCGACATGCTGCGCTACTGTTATCACGTCGCGGGCGCGGTGGGCGTGCTGATGGCGGTGGTCATGGGGGTTGCGGTCGATGAGGACGATCCGGAAGGAGCCGACACGCTCGACCGGGCCTGCGACCTGGGCCTGGCCTTTCAGCTTTCGAACATCGTGCGCGACGTGTGGGAGGACGATGCCAACGGCCGCTGCTACCTGCCGGTCGAGTGGCTGGTCGAAGCCGACATTCCGCCCGGCGAAGTGACCAAGCCGCATTACCGCGCCGCGCTCGTCAGCGTGGTGCGGCGGGCCTGCACGCTGGCGCAAGGCTACGAGGCGTCTTCGCGCGTGGGGGCGATGCGGCTGCCGTTCCGCCAGCGCTGGGCGATCCTTTCG
The DNA here is from genome assembly GCF_022832435.1 of Novosphingobium organovorum. Classification (GTDB taxonomy): domain Bacteria; phylum Pseudomonadota; class Alphaproteobacteria; order Sphingomonadales; family Sphingomonadaceae; genus Novosphingobium; species Novosphingobium organovorum. The sequence goes on from NZ_JALHLF010000080.1 coordinate 9,456, forward strand.
GCCGCGAACATCTATGGCGGGATCGGCCGCGCGGTGGCGCGGCGCGGCGCGCACGCCTGGGATCACCGGGTAAGCATCAGCCGCCTCGACAAGCTGCGCTGCCTCGCCCGCGCCTTTACCGAAGCGCGCCGGGGCCGGGCAAGGCCGTGCGAACGCCCCGCGCTCTCGCGCCGGGCGCTGGCGGCCCTTGCGCGCAAGTCGCAAGGTTGACCGGGGGCTGACCGGGGCACGCCGGGCAATTCGGCTGCGTATTTCCCGGCCGCGCGAAGGCGCTTTACAGCGCTTCGGGCATGTTTCACTCTCCCTTCCATAATAAAAGGGAGATGAACCATGATGCCCGACTTGTCGCTTGCCCCTGCGTGGACGGCGTTGTTCATCGGGTTGTTCGCGCTTTTTGCCGGGCTTGGCGAATGGCGCAAGCCCGGCCACTGGCACACACTGATCGGCGAAATCGTTGGATCGCCCGCCTTGCAGATGGTCACCGGGCTGGTCGAACTGTTTCTGGGCGCGGTGGTCTATCTCGCCAATCCCTGGGCCTCGCCCGACTGGCTGTCGAGCACGATGAGCGTGATCGGCGGGCTGATGTGCATCGAGGCCTTGCTGGTGATCGCCTTCTCGGACGTCTACATGGCCTTCTGGCTGCGCCGTTTCGGCCCGCTCTCAAGGCTGTGGTCGGGCTGTTCGATGGCGATCGGCGCGGTTCTGATCGGGGTGGGGCTGATGCGCTTCTGAAAGCGCGCGCGGCGCCGGGCGGCTCAGCAGCCGCAGCCCGATCCGCACTTGGCCTTGGAGGCACAGTTCGACCTGGGGCCTTGCGCGGTGCGCCTGGCCTTGACGATGGCCGCGGCAAGAAAGGCCGCGACGAGCCCCCCCAGCGCGCTGTAGGCGTGGATCGCGCTATAGAGGTAAAGGGCGTGGCTGACGGGCGTGAAGTGACCGTGGTTGCCCAGGAAATAGACGCCATTGGCGATCCGTCCGCTCAAGGCGTCGCCACCGATCACCGTGTCGATGACGAGAAACGCCGCGAAATTGGCGATGGCGATCCGGATTAGGGCCTTGAGCATGGCCAAAGCCTAGCGGCTTGTCGCGAAAGGCGCAAATGCGAGGCACTCGCGGTTCAGCGGGTGGTGGTGGTCAGCATCGAAGAGGCATAAGGGGTGATCAGCGCGCTGGCTTTGTCCCAGCCGCCGCGCAGCCAGGTGTCGTGGGCGCGCGGGTCGGGCGGAAGGACGACCGGCATCGTCTCGCGCCCCGTCTCGCGAAGCGCCGCGTTGGCGGGGCAGGTGACGAGCGCGAAGGCGGGCACTTCGCTGTCCTTCCACACCCCTGCTACCGCGAAGATCGGCTGGTCGGCGCAGCCGTACCAGACCTGTCGGCGCTTGCCGCTGGTCGGATCGAGGCCACCCCATTCCATGAACGCGCTCATCGGGACGAGGCAGCGAAATTCGCTGTTGCGCAAGTTGCCGATCCAGAACGGACTGTCGAGATTGCGCGCGGTGAGGATGCCGTGGCTGCGGTTGTCGCTGGCCGACAGTGGGGGGACGACGCCCCATAGCCGCGGCACCATGCGGCGCGGCTGGCGCGCACGCGGCGCCGGGCCGGCAATCGCCTCGCGTCCCGCGGTGATGACCGGCGCGAACTGATTGGGGCCGACCGGACCGCCGTTCCACGGGTCGCTGTGCGAATCGGTCTCGAACGTGCGCCCGACGAGCGGGGCGGGGGCATCGAGGCGGTAGAGCATGGTCATTGCACTCCCTCTGGACGAGGCGCCTTGCCCTGTCTATGTTGCGCGCATCCCCGGGGAGCCAGCAGGCCGTCATGGCCCAGGGCTGAGAGTTGTGGGTATGCTCCACAAGACCCGTCGAACCTGAACCCGTTAATACGGGCGGAGGGAGTGGACGGACTGTCGGACGATGCCTTCGAGCTCACGCCTCCCTGCAGACCCGTTTTGACTCTCGCGCCCTTGTGAAAGAGAAGCGCGTATGGCCGACATCAATTCCAAGCTGGAAATCGGCGTGACCACCGGGCCGATCCGAGGCTCCAAGAAGATCTACGTTCCCGCGCAGAGCAATCCGGCGGTCAAGGTCGCCATGCGCGAGATCTATCTCGAACCCAGCTCGGGCGAGCCGCCGGTGCGCGTCTACGATACCTCGGGCCCCTACACCGATCCCGACGCGGCGATCGACATCGCCGCCGGTCTTGCCCCGCTGCGCCGCGAATGGCAGCTTTCGCGCGGCGACGTGGAGGAATACGAACCGCGCGAAGTTCGCCCCGAAGACAACGGCCAGCTCGGCCCCGATCGCTCGGGCGGCGTGCCCGCCTTCCCGACCGCTCTTCGCAAGCCGCTGCGTGCCAAGGCGGGCGGCAACATCTCGCAGATGCACTATGCCAAGCGCGGCATCATCACGCCCGAGATGGAATACGTGGCCGAGCGCGAGAACCTGGGCCGTGCCCGCCTTGCCGAGTACACCCGCTCGGGCGAGAGCTTTGGCGCCTCCATCCCCGATTACGTGACGCCCGAATTCGTGCGCGATGAAGTGGCGCGCGGCCGCGCGATCATTCCTTCGAACGTCAACCACCCCGAGTGCGAGCCGATGGCGATCGGGCGCAACTTCCTCGTCAAGGTCAACGCCAACATCGGCAACTCCGCCGTGGCCTCGGACGTGGCGAGCGAAGTTGACAAGATGGTCTGGTCGATCCGCTGGGGCGCGGACACCGTGATGGACCTGTCCACCGGGCGCAACATCCACGACACGCGCGAATGGATCATCCGCAACTCGCCCGTGCCGATCGGCACCGTGCCGATCTACCAGGCGCTGGAAAAGGTTGGCGGTATCGCCGAGGACCTGACCTGGGAGATCTTCCGCGACACGCTGATCGAACAGGCCGAGCAGGGCGTCGACTACTTCACGATCCACGCGGGCGTGCGTCTGCCCTTCGTGCCGCTCGCGGCCAAGCGCATGACCGGCATCGTCAGCCGTGGCGGCTCGATCATGGCCAAGTGGTGCCTTGCCCACCACAAGGAGAGCTTCCTCTACGAGAAGTTCGACGAGATCACCGAGATCATGAAGGCCTACGACATTGCCTATTCGCTGGGCGACGGCCTGCGCCCCGGCTCGATCTACGACGCCAACGACGAGGCGCAGTTCGCCGAGCTCTACACCCTTGGCGAGCTGACCAAGAAGGCCTGGGAGCAGGACGTCCAGGTCATGATCGAAGGCCCCGGCCACGTGCCGATGCACAAGATCAAGGAGAACATGGAAAAGCAGCTGGAAAGCTGCGGCGAAGCCCCGTTCTACACCTTGGGGCCACTCACCACCGACATCGCGCCCGGCTATGACCACATCACCAGCGGCATTGGTGCTGCGCAGATCGGTTGGTACGGCACGGCGATGCTGTGCTACGTTACGCCCAAGGAACACCTCGGCCTGCCCGACCGTGACGACGTGAAGGTCGGCGTTGTCACCTACAAGCTCGCCGCCCATGCGGCCGATTTGGCCAAGGGGCACCCGGCCGCGCAGGTGCGCGACGATGCCCTGTCCAAGGCCCGTTTCGAGTTCCGCTGGCGCGACCAGTTCAACCTGTCGCTCGACCCGGACACGGCCGAACTCTACCACGACCAGACGCTGCCCGCCGAAGGCGCCAAGACCGCGCACTTCTGCTCGATGTGCGGCCCCAAGTTCTGCTCGATGAAGATCACGCAGGAAGTGCGCGACTTCGCGGCCAAGCAGAACCAGCCCTCGACCGGCTTCCTCGCCGCCGAAGATGCGGAGAAGGGCATGGAAGAGATGAGCAAGGTGTTCAAGGACACCGGCTCGGAGCTCTACATGGGGCAGGGGGACCGCGAGCACGACTGATCGCGGATCTTTTGTAAACGCCTTCGTAAACGACAGAGCAAAAGCCCCCGGTCGCAAGGTCGGGGGCTTTTCGTTTGTCGCGAGAGGATCGCGCCTGGAATGCGGCCCAGTCGGGGGAAACTACCGGATGGTTCAGAACATGCGTCAAGCCAAAGGCCTGGGCTGGTTAAACGGAGGCAAACCGATCGAAGCCCGCGCTTAGAGCATTTTCCAGTCAGGTGGAATCACCTGACGGTTCAGAAAATGCGTCAAAACAAAAATCGAGAGCGGCCGATCCGATGCAATCTGATCGAAAACCGCTCTAGCCCTCGAAGGCGATCTCCAGCGTGATCTCGCAGCTGAGCAGCTTGGAGATCGGGCAATTGGCCTTGGCGCCCTTGGCCAGCGNCCGATCCGATGCAATCTGATCGAAAACCGCTCTAGCCCTCGAAGGCGATCTCCAGCGTGATCTCGCAGCTGAGCAGCTTGGAGATCGGGCAATTGGCCTTGGCGCCCTTGGCCAGCGCCTCGAACGTCTCGGGCGAAAGGCCGGGGACCGCGCCTTTGAGCGCGAGCGCGCTTTTGGTCACCGAAAAGCCGTCACCGTCCTTTTCGAGCGTTACTTGGCACACCGTTTCGAGCGTGCCCTGGGTGTAGCCCTCGCTCGCCAGGGCAAAGCTGGTGGCCATCGTGAAGCACGAGGCGTGCGCGGCCGCGATCTGCTCTTCGGGATTGGTGCCCGGATCGCCTTCGAACCGGGTCATGAACCCGTAGGGGGCATCGAGCGCGCCCGAGCGGGTCGTGACGTGGCCTTTGCCGTTCTTGCCAAGGCCTTCGTAGCGCGCGGTTGCGGAATTGACAGTCATGCCAGGCTCCTGTGCTGAGGGACGTGTCCAGCCAAAGCGCTTTGCCTCAAGAGAGGTTCCGGCCAAGCGGCTCGGCGGGGGGCGGGAACCGGATGGTCCGTGCCGGGTTGGACTGCGCGACAGGCACGGCAAGGAGGTCGCGAAGGTGGCACGTCGACGCACGAAGGAGCCCAGCGATGCGCTGCGCTGGATGACGCTGGGGTTTCGGACCTGGTGGATGTGGGCCGAAGCGGCGCAGGTCATCGCGCTGCGCAGCGCGATGTTCGCGATGGCGGGGCCGGGGGCGTCGCAGGAGGCGCAGCGCATGGTGCTCGAAAAGGTCGAGGCGGCCTGGCTGGTATGGGCCCGGCTCGCCCGGACGGCCCCGCTTGCGCCCGACCGCGCGCTTGAGGCCGCGCTGGCGGTCTATCGTCCGCGTGTGGTGGCCAACCGCCGCCGGCTGGCGCGCCGGGTGCCCTGAACAGGCTTAGCGCGGTTTTCGACCCGATTGCCGCAGACCGACCGCCCAAGGCGCATTCTTTAATGCGTGTTCTGAACCGTCAGGTGTTTCCACCCGACGCCCTAGCGCTTGCGCACGAATTCGGCGCGCAGGACAAGGCCCTTGATGCCCGGATACTTGCAGTCGATTTCCTGCGCGTCGCCGGTCAGCCGGATCGAGGGGATAAGCGTGCCGCGCTTGAGCGTCTGCCCGGCGCCCTTGACGGTGAGGTCCTTGATGAGCGTCACCGCATCGCCATCAGCGAGCCGGTTGCCGACCGCATCGAGCACTTCGACACTGTCCTGCTCGGCGCGCTTGGCGGCCAGTTCGCTGGCGGGCATCCATTCGCCGCTCTCTTCGTCGTACACGTAGTCTTCGTCTTCACCGCTCATGGCCGGCTCCCTGTTCTGGTGGTGCGCGGGGCTCATGACAGATGGGCCCCGGTTTGGGGAGTGAAAACCGACGCCGCGCCGGTCAGAACGACTTGCGCAGCGTCACTCCGCCCGAGGTCGTATTGCCCGAAGCCACGCCGCTGGTGCGGGTGGCATAGAGGTCGAGGTGGAGGCTGGGGGTGACTTCCAGGCTACCGGTGGCCCCGAACTCGAACCAGCCGTCGGCGCGGTGGATGCTGCGCAGGCTGACCGGGGTGCTGTCATCGTCCGAGGCTGTTTCGCCCACCACCACGCGCGAGATGCCGTTGCTGCTCCAGTGGCGCGAGGCAATGAGGCCGAAGTAATGGTTGTCGTGTCGGCCAAAAGCGTGGTCGAGCCGCATCGTCAGGCTGCCAGTCAGGGTCGGTTCGTCGGTTTCCAGGTCGTTCAGGAGCGTGGTGTCGGGCGAGGCGCGCAGCAGCTTGCCCTGGGCGAACGAGGCGGTGACCGTGGGGGTCATGTACCAGTTGGGCGCGAACGTGACGATGCGGCCGAAATCGGCGCCGAGCGCGTAATAGGGGCTCGACTTCGACCCGGCGCTCTCCCGGCTTCCGGTATCGGTGCTGATCCGGCCGTAATCCTGTACACCGTAGCTGACCCAGCCGTCGGCGACCCAGTTGTTGAAATTGCCGCCTGCGGCCAGCGTGCCGATGTAGTAGTTGGAAGGCAGCGCGGTGTTGGCCTGGATCAGCGTACCGTTGTAGCGCATGAAGCTGCCGCGCACGTAGCCCCGGCCGAGCCGGCGGGACAGCGCGATCGACTGCCAGTTGCCGTCCGGCCCGTCGTTGCGTGCGGCCAGCCCGCCCGACAGGGCCAGGCTCCACAGCTGGGGCGGGGGGCTGGTGGGCGCCGTGGCGGGGGCAACGTCGAGCTTTGTTGCCGGGGCAGGGGCGCTGTCCGTCGACGGGCTTGCCAGGCTGTCGGTGGTGGTGTCCCCCGAAGCCGCTGAGGTCGTCTCCGATGTGCTCTGCGAGGTGTCGTCCGCCTGCGCGGCAGCGCTAGGCGCGGCATCGCTCTGGCCAAGCGCGGGCAGCGGGGCGAGCGCCGCACCGGCCAGCAGCAGGAGCGCCGGGCGGCGCGGCGCGGGGCGAACCCTCCAAAGCCGGGGCATCAGGCGGCCTTTTGCGGTTTCGCAGCGAAGGCAGCGGGCACCTTGACGCGCGCGATAAAGCCATCGCGGCTGTTTTCGAAGGTCACGTCGCCGCCATGGGCGCGGGCGATCGAGCGGCACACCGCAAGGCCCAGGCCCGATCCCTTCTTGCCCGACTTGCGCGCGCTCTCGCTGCGGTAGAAGGGCTCGAACACGCGGTCGAATTCCTCCTCCGGGATACCCGGACCGCTGTCGATGATTTCGGCGATCGCCTCGCCTTCGCGCAGCGAGACGCGGACATGCGCGTTTTCACCATACTTGGCCGCGTTTTCGAGCAGGTTGCCGAGCAGGCGGCGGATGCCCACCGGGTCAACTTCGACCGGGATATGCGCGTTGCGGTCGATCACGATGTTCGCGCCGACGAGGCGGGCATCCTCGACGCTGCCTTCGATCAGGTCCGCGAAGTCCACACGCTCGCGCGCGCCAGGGGTGGAGGCGTCGCGGATGAAGGTGATGACCTGGCTGATCATCGCTTCCATCTCGGTCACTTCCTTGAGCAGCCCGTCACGCTGTTCGTCGGGCACGTCCTCAATGCGAAAGCGCAGCCGCGTGAGCGGGGTGCGCAAGTCGTGGCTGATCGCGCCGACCATCGCGGTGCGATCGTCGACGAAGGCGCGCAAGCGGTTGCGCATCTGGTTGAAGGCGTTGGCCGCCCGGCCGATCTCGGCCGGACCCGACAGCGGCAGGATGGTCGCCGACGGGTCGCGGCCGAGCTGTTCGGCAGCGCGCGCGAAGTCGCGCAGCGGCACCACGATGCGGCGCGCGAAGAGCCAGGCGAGCGGGCTGATGATCGCCAGCGACAGCGCGAACCAGAGCATCACGCGTTGCTGCCAGGCGTTGGGGAACGGCTCCTCACGCGGGGCGACGGCGAGCCATTGCCCGTCGGGCTGGCGCGCCGCGGCCACAAAGTCGCCTTCGATGAACGGCGGCGAGGCCATGTCGAACAGGCTGATGTGTTCGCGGCGGAAGGGGATCGGCTGCGGTTCGGAGGTGAGCTCGACGATACGGCTGGCGACCGGCTCGACGCTCTGGTGCGCATAAGGGGCGCCGCTCTGCGTGACCTGCGGGGCCGCGCTCGCAGAGGCCTCTGTGGTGCGGGCGGGGGCGGCTCTGGCGGCGGTCCGGGCCAGGGTCTGCGCGCCGTCCGATACGGCGGTGGGGGCCTTGACCGTCAGATCGCCGGTGCGCGGGATCACCAGGGCGCGGTTGGCACCCTGGTTGAGCAGGGTGGAATGCGGCGCGCTGTCGACCGGGCTGACGCCCATGCCGTTGCCGGGCCAGTTGCTTGAGGGTGTTTGCTGGGGGCCGTTCGCGCCCGTGGTGTTCGACACCGAGGAGGGCGAGGTTGCGAGGCCCCCCTGTCCGGTGGGCAGGGTGGAGCCGGAGCCCGTGCCGGTCGACGTGCCGGTGCTGCCCGGTGTCGTTGTGCCGCTTGCGGTTCCGCCGCCCGGCGTGCCTCCGTTTGTGCTACCGCCAAAGCCACCCGGCGCGCCGGGGCGGCTCGCGGCCGGGCCAGCGGGGAGGCCGCC
>NZ_JALHLF010000081.1 GCF_022832435.1 Novosphingobium organovorum
CGGGGCGCGCGCCGGCGGGCAGCGTCTTGGGTTTGCGGCGCGGGCGGCGCGCAGGGCGGCGCTGCCACCAGAACAGGAGGCCGCTGATCGCGAAGAAGGGCAGCATCAGGCTCGAGACGAACAGCGCGATGCGCCCCGGCAGCCCGAAAAAGGCGCCGCGATGGATTTCGAGGATCGCGCCCACGATGCGCTGGCCAAGCGGCTGCGCGGCGTAATCGGCTTCGTCCACCAGCGCGCCATCGGCGGCGTCGAAGGTGAAGCGGTCGCGTTGCTTGAGATGGCGTGCGCCTTGCGGCAGCGCTTCGATGCGCACCTGGGTGCCGTCTGCGCTCATGGTGATCCGCGCGGCGGTGTAGCGCGTGCCGGTACGGGCGGTGAAGGCGCGCCAGGCGGCGTCGGCGTGCCACGGGGCGGGGGTGTCCTCCTTGGCGCGTTTCCCCGTGGGCTGGGTCTTTTCGCTCTGCCCGGTCAGCGCGTAGCGCAGCGCCGAGCGATAAAGGTCACTGCCCCACCACAGCCCGGTCAGCGCGCTCAGCAGGTAGAGCGGCAGCAGCCAGAGCCCGACGGTGCGGTGGATCGCGCGCAGCCGCCCTTTGCGCGCGCGCAGGTCGAGCACGAGGAGCTTGCGCCACTGGCGGCGCGTGCGCGGCCAGCGCAGCGCAAGCCCGGTGCCCGCAAAACCGAGCAGCGCAAGCGCGCCGAGAAAGGTGATCGTGCGGCCGGGGCCATCGCCATTGCCGGGCAGCGCGAGCCAGCGGTGAACCTTGCGCACCGTCGCGAAGAATTGAACGAGCCCGGCTTCGGGCCGCCAGGCGCCGCTGGCGCGGTCAACCGGGCCGTTGCGGCGTTTGGCATCCTTTGCGGCGCCCTTCATCAGGCTGGCGCCGCGCGCGGTTGCGATCGGGACCATCCGGACGGTGTGCGCGAGATGGCGGTCGGCCTGCCAGTCGATGCGATCGACACGGGTGCCGGGCGCGTGCGCCTCGAGCCGCGCGGCCAGTGCGTCGGGCGAGAGGTCGGGGCCGCCCGGCACGCCGGGGGCGACGCTCGCCGGGGCGAAGCGGGCGGTGATCTCATCTTCGAAGGCCATCAGGGCGCCGGTGGCGCCCATGACGGCGAGCAGGAGGCCCAGGCTCAGGCCGAGCCAGCTGTGGATGCGGAACAGGGTGGGTTTCATGATTTGCCTGGCGGAGCGGGAAAGGGCTGCGAAGCGCGGTGATGGACCGAATGCGAATGCCTCGCAATACCAGATTTGCGCGAAGGCCCGCTTCGGCCGGGCGCTGGCTGCCCGGCCGCGCGCGCGATCAGAAGGCCTTGCGCAGTTCGATGAACCAGCTGCGCGCGTTGCCGAGATAGGCGCCCTTGGCGGCGGTGAAGCCCGAGACGGCGTAGTACTTGTCGAAGATGTTCTCGATGCGGAACATGACCTGCGCGACCTTGAAATCGTGCGTCACGCTCGCGTCGAACACGGTGAAGGGCTTGAGCCGATCGCCGCTGCGGTCGATCTGGTCGGACACGTACTGGCCGCCGAGCGCGAAGGCGGTGTCGATCGCAGCGACCTGGTAGCGGGTCCAGAACCCCGCCTGGTGGTGGGGCGTGTTGGGGAAGCGATCGCCGACCGACTTGTCGATCGACTGGCCCTCGGCGGTGCCGGTGATGCGCGTGTCGTTGTAGGCGTAATTGGCGGTCACCACCCAGTTCCGGGTGATGTCGGTGGCGAGCGTCGCCTCGATGCCCTTGGAGGTCACTTCGCCGAGCGGGGCGAGCTGGTCGACCCCGTCGACCGCGTCCTTGCTGTCGTCGACCTGGAGCACGTTGCGCCGCACGATGCGGTAGGCCGCAAGCGTTGCCTGAAGCTTGCCGCCAAACAGTTCGGACTTGGCGCCCACTTCGTACTGGAAGCCGGTCTCGGGATCGAACGGGCCACCCGCGGCGGCGGTGTTGTTCGAGACGTCCTGGGGTACGAAGGACTGCGACCAGTTGAAATAGAGCGAGACGTCCTTGCGCGGCTTGTAGATCGCGCCCGCGCGCCAGGTGGTGTCCCCGCCCGAGGCCTTGGTGTCTTCCTCGAAATCGCTGTCGTCGAACCAGTCGTGGCGCAGGCCGGCGGTCAGGATGACGTGCTCGCCGATGTCGACGCGTTCCTGGAGGTAGATGCCCTTGCGAAGGGCGCGCGCGTCGCTCAGCGTGCCCGCGATTCCCGACATGTCGGGCCGGGTCGAGGTCGAATAGTCGGGGTCGGTGAGCGAAAGCGAGGGCACGTCCCTGGTGCTCTTGTTGAGGCTCCACGAATTTTCGCGGTACCAGTCCGCCCCGGCGAGCACGGTGTGGCGCAAGGCCCCGGTGTCGAAGCGCGCGACGAGATTGGCGCCGAACGAGAGGCCGTCGACCTTGCGGTGCTGGTCGCGGTATTCGCGGGTGACGGTGTCGTAGGTGCCGTCGCTGTCCGTATCGAGCAGCTTGACCGGTTCGTGGTACTTCTGCGTCTCGTCGTAGTTGAACCAGCGCCCGGCAAGGTTGAACGAGAGCGCCTCGTTCAGCTTCGAATCGAGCCGGCTCTGCACCACGGTGCCGTTGTAGCGGATGTAGTCGTCCGGGTCGTTGTGGTTCCAGCTGCGGTAGGTGAGGAAGTTGCCGTCGGCGTCGATCGGAATGCCGCGCAGGCGGTTGCCGGGCAGGTTCTGGTTGTAGTTGGTGACTTGCGTGGTCAGCTTGGTGTCGGGCGCGAGATGCGCGGTGAGCCCGCCATCGGCCACGAACGTGCGGCTCGAGGCGTGGGCACGGTAGCTGTCGTAATCCTCGTAGAACAGCGCTGCGCGATAATCGAACACGCCCTTGGCGTCGAGCGGGCCGGTGACGTCGCCCGAGGCGCCGTAGCGGTTGCGACCGCCCACGATCACGCGGGTGTTGGCGGCAAAGGTGTCCTGCGGTTTCTTGGTCACGTAATTGATCGTGCCGCCGGGCGAGCCCGCGCCGTAGAGCATCCCGGCGGGCCCTTTCAGGAACTCGACCCGCTCGATGGTGAACAGCTGGGGGACCGAGAAGGTCTGGAACGGATCGCCGCGCAGGCCGTCGTAGTAGGTCACGTCCTGGGTGAAGCCGCGGTAGGTGACGGTGGCGTAGTTGTTGGCGCTGACGCCCGGCACGTTGCGGTAGAGATCGGTGATGTCGCGCGCGCCCTGGTCGGTGATGAGGTCCGAATTGATGACCTGGACCGACTGCGCGATGTCGAGCGGCTTGGCCGGGACCTTGCCGATTTCGGTTTCCTCGACGCGGTAGAGCTGCTGCGCGCGGGTGGTGACGATGATCGCCGGGGTATCGGCCGCCTCGGTGCTGGCCGCATCGGCGTCATCGGCCTGCGCGGGGGCGGCTGCGACGAGCGCGCTGGCGGGAATGAGGAAAGGGATCAGCAGGAAACGGGCGTGGCGCTGGGCCATCGGGGCGAACCTCATGGAAAATGGTGCGGGCTGGGGCACGGCCGGTCTGTCGCGGAACGACGGTGGCAGGCCCCTGTGCGCCACCGCTCGGATGGGTAGGGGCGCTATAGCTATTGCAACTAAGTTGCAATTACAAAATGCGACAATTTTGCGTTTGCAGCCTATTCGCCGCCCAATCGCGCCACTGCGCGCGAGCCGTGCCGGTGCACGGCCTGGAGGCGGTGCAACAGGTCTTCGCGCGCTTTGCGGGCGTAGGGATTGGCCTCGGCAATCGCCGCGCGCACGGCGGGGCTGTCGTGGCGCACGATCTCGATCGCCGCGCGCAGCTGCTCGAAGCTGCGGGTGGTGATGCGATCCGCCGCGTGGTCCAGGGCGGCTTCGAGTTCGAGCATGGCTTGCGCCAGGAAATGGGTCAGGCCCTGGGTGTAGGCGGCCTGCCGGTCGTGTTCCTGCGGGCTGGTGAGGATCACCTCGAGGCCAAAGGTGCGGCGCAGGAACGCCGCGAGCCGCAGCACCCGGCGCCCGCGCAAAGGGCATACGACGAGCTTGAGCCCCCGCAGCCCATCCGCCGCGCTTTGCGGTCCGAACATCGGGTGGGTGGCGGCGATCTCGACATGATCGGGCAGGTGTTCGCGCATCGCAGCAGCGGGCGCGACCTTGACCGAGCCCACGTCGAGCACCAGCGTGCCGGGCGCGAGGTGCGGCGCGATGGTGCGGCACAGCGCGCCGATCGCGTCTACCGGCACGGCGAGGATGACGATGGCGCAGGCGCAGACGCGCGCGGGCGTGGTGATCTCGATCGCGCTCCGCTCGCCGGCTACGGGGGCCCTGGCTTCGCGCGGGCGCGGGGCGAAGGCCGGATCGGTCACGCGTACGCGGGCGTGCGGGGCGAGCGTGCGGGCGAGCAGCTGGCCGAAGGGGCCGAAGCCGAAGATGCCCAGGGTCGGGCGTCCGGAAGGGATAAGGGCAGGCATGGAAACGAAGGTCTCTTTCGAAAGACCCGTGTCACCCGCGATTGTCTGGAAACGTCCCTTGGGGACGATCAACCGCCGATGGCCGGGCGGTTGAAGAACGACAAAGCTCGCACCGCCGGTCAGCGGTAGTAATAGCGGCTCATGCTGGCGGCGATGCGTGTCATGGCGCACCGGGTAGCGCCGGGCGCGCAGCGGGTCAAGCCATGCAAAAAGGGCCGGGATGCCCTCTGGCATCCCGGCCCTTCCTTGTTCTGCCCGCCCGTGGCGATCAGGCGACCGGTGCGGCGGCCTTCTGCGCGCCTTGCGCGATCTGCGCCGGGGCCTCGTTGCGGATCAGGAAGTCGAAGGCCGAGAGCGCGGCCTTGGCGCCTTCGCCCATCGCGATGATGATCTGCTTGTAGGGCACCGTGGTTGCATCGCCCGCCGCGAAGACGCCGGGGATGTTGGTGGCGCACTTCTCGTTGATGACGATCTCGCCGCGCGGGCTGAGTTCCAGCCCCGAACCCTTGAGCCACTCGGTATTGGGCACGAGGCCGATCTGGACGAAGATGCCTTCGAGCTCGATGAGGTGCTCGACGTCGGTCGCGCGGTCCTTGTACTTGATGCCGTTGACCTTCGCACCGTCGCCGGTGACTTCGGTGGTCATCGCGTTGGTGAGGATCGTCACGTTGGGCATCGAGGCCAGCTTGTCGACCAGCACCTGGTCGGCGCGCAGCTTGGTGTCGAATTCGATCAGCGTGACCGAGCCCACGATGTTGGCGAGGTCGATCGCCGCTTCGACGCCCGAGTTGCCGCCGCCGATCACCGCCACGCGCTTGCCCTTGAACAGCGGCCCGTCGCAGTGCGGGCAGTAGGCCACGCCCTTGGTCTGGTACTCGGCCTCACCCGGCACGCCCAGCTGGCGCCAGCGCGCGCCGGTGGTGAGAACGAGGCTGCGCGCCTTGAGCGAGGCGCCGTTGTCGAACACCACCTCGTGGTAGCCGCCCAGTTCCTTGGCTGGAATCAGCTTTTCGGCGCGCAGCAGGTTCATCGCGTCGATTTCGTATTCGGCGACGTGGCTGGCCAGCGCACCGGCGAGCTTGGGGCCTTCGGTGTAGGGGACCGATATGAAGTTCTCGATGCCCATCGTGTCCTGCACCTGGCCACCCATGCGTTCGGCCGCGATGCCGGTCGAGAAGCCCTTGCGCGCGGTGTAGATGGCCGCTGCCGCACCGGCCGGGCCACCGCCCACGACGAGCGCTTCGAACGGCGCCTTTTCGGCGAGCTTGGCCGCCGCCTTGGCGCCCGCGTTGGTGTCGAGCTTGGCGAGGATCTCGGCAACGTCCATCTTGCCCGAACCCCACATCTGCCCGTCCAGGAAGACGGCGGGCACAGCCATCACGCCGCGTTCCTCGACTTCGGCCTGGAACGCGCCGCCCTCGATCAGGGTGGCGTGGACGTTGGGGTTGTTGAGGGCCATCAGCGTCAGCGCCTGCACCACGTCGGGGCAGTTGTGGCACGAGAGCGAGAAGTACATCTCGAAGCTGTATTCGCCGTCAAGCTCGCGGATCTGCTGGAGGACGGCATCCTCGACCTTGGGCGGGTGTCCGCCAGCCCACAGCAGGGCGAGGACGAGCGAGGTGAATTCGTGGCCGAGCGGAACGCCCGCGAAGCGCACACAGGCCTCGGGGTTCGACGTGCGGCGGATGAGGAAGCTGGGCTTGCGCGCATCGTCACCCTCGAAGGTCGCGGTGACCTTGTCGGAGAGCGCGGCGATGGTGGTCAGCAGCTCGCGGGTTTCGGCCGACTTGGCATCGTCGCCCAGCGAGGCGACGAGCTCGATCGGTTCGCGCAGCATGGCGAGGTACTGCGAGAGCTGTTGCTTCAGAGTGGCGTCGAGCATGATCGGGTTCCTTTTCGAAGAGAAGAATGCGGGCAGCAAAGGGGTGCGGGGGCCGGGGGATGTTCCGCGTATCCGGGGCGCACGGGGGCGCGTCCGGGGGAGGGATACCCCGGGCCACGCCACCCTTGTGCACGCGACCCGGATGCCGGGGGCGGCGTTCAGGCCGCCCCGCGACAGGGTATCGCGTCGGTCTTAGAGCTTGCCGACGAGGTCAAGCGAAGGCGCGAGTGTTTCGCTGCCTTCTTCCCACTTGGCCGGGCAGACCTGGCCGGGGTTGTTGCGCACGTACTGGGCGGCCTTGATCTTGCGGACCAGTTCGACCGCGTTGCGGCCAACGCCTTCGCAGGTGATTTCCATGATCTGGATCACGCCGTCGGGATCGACCACGAAGGTCGCACGGTCAGCGAGGCCCGCGTCGCGCAGCACGCCGAACTTCTTGGACAGCTCGTGGTTCTGGTCGCCCAGGAACGCGTACTTGATCTTGCCGATCTTTTCCGAGGTGTCGTGCCAGGCCTTGTGGCTGAAGTGGGTGTCGGTCGACACGCCGAACACTTCGACGCCCATCGACTGGAGCGTGGCGTACTGGTCGTTGAGGTCTTCCAGTTCGGTCGGGCAAACGAAGGTGAAGTCGGCGGGGTAGAAGAAGAACACCGCCCACTTGCCAGCGATATCGCCTTCCGAGACGTCGAAGAAGTCCTTGCCTTCCTGGTAGGCGGTGTTGGTGAACGGCTGGATCTTGCTTCCGATGATACCCATGAGAATCTCCCTCGCTTGGGTGTTGAATTGACGAGACGGAGATAGGCGGGGGCGCGGCCGATTTGTAGCGGGTTGATCCGATTGGCTTGATCGAATTACGCGATTAATGGGAGGTCGATTAAATGGATTAGTCGATAAAATGCGCGCGGCGTGCGAGAGGCTGAAAAAACCGGGGCGGGCAGGTGATGGTATACCGTTGCGTCGCCTTGCCCGCTCGCTTAGGACATGCGCCCATGTCCGAGCCTGACGATCGCATCGCCCCGCCTTCCAACGCCGCTTCGGGCGCGCCGAGCGAAGGTCCGGTCAACCCCTCGCGCCGCCGCGTCCTCTCGGGCCTCATGGCGACCGCGGGCGCCGCGGCGCTGACCCCGCTCACCGCGGGCGAGGTCGAGGCCAGGACCCGCAAGGCGCCCGCCAGCGCCCCGCCGAGCGATGCCGAGCTTGCCGCGCATATCGACACCGTGGTCGTCATTTTTGCGGAAAACCGCAGCTTCAACAATCTCTTCGGTGATTTTCCGGGTGTCGCACAGCCGCTTTCGCAGGTCGCTCCCGAACGCGCGCTCCAGCGCGACCGTGACGGCAGCGTGCTCAAGCAACTGCCCCCGATCTGGGAGGGGCTGGTGCCCGAGGAGCAGGTCGTCGAGCACGTCACCTACAAGATCGGGCCCGACGATCTGGCGCCCTTGCCCAACGCGCCCTTCGCGCTGTCCACGCCCGAAGGCGATCCGCTGCCCCACGGCGTCGTCACGCGCGATCTGATCCACGCCTTCTACAACAACCAGTTGCAGATCAATGGCGGCAAGAACGACGGTTTCGTCGCCTGGGGCGACAGCGGCGCGCTGACCATGGGTCACTACGCCGACAACGCGGCGAACATGCGGCTGTGGAACGTGGCGCGCGAATTCACGCTGTGCGACAACTTCTTCATGGGCGCCTTTGGCGGTTCGTTCTTCAACCACCAGTACCTCATCGCGGCGCGTCCGCCGCTCTACCCCTATGCCGACAAGAGCCCGGCCAGGGGGCGCATCACCGAGCTGGAAGGGAGCGATCCCAAGGGCATCGTGCCCAAGCAGACCGCGCAGTCGCCCAAGAGCGCGATGGATGGGCCGGTGCGCTTCGTGCCCAACACGCTGACCCCCGATTTCTACGCGGTCAACACCATGCTGCCGCCTTACGCGCCGACCTATGAACTGGACCCCGACCGGCCCGGCTACGCCAACTGGCAGAGCAGCCACACGCTCGTCCCGCAAAGCCACGACACCATCGGTGACGTGCTGACCGAGCGCGGGATCGACTGGGCCTGGTACGCAGGGGGCTGGGGCGTGGCGATGGAGGGGCACCTCAATTCCAAGGACTTCCCCTCGCGCCCCAACTTCCAGCCGCACCACCAGCCGCTCAACTACTTCGAGCAGTTCGGTCCCGGCACGCCCGCGCGCGCCAGGCACTTGCGCGACGGCGGGCTGGGCGAGACCGCGCGGACCAACAAGTTCCTCGCCGATGCGGCGGCGGGAAGGCTTCCGGCGGTCACTTATTACAAGCCGCAGGGCAATCTCAACATGCACGCGGGCTATTCGGACGTCGATGCGGGCGACCGGCACATCGCCGGGATCATCGCCGCGCTGCGCCGCTCGCCGCAGTGGGACAAGATGCTGGTGGTCGTCACCTTCGACGAAAACGGCGGCTGGTGGGACCACGTCGCGCCGCCCAAGGGCGATCGCTGGGGGCCGGGCACGCGCATTCCCGCGCTGATCGTGAGCCCTTACGCGAAGAAGGGGGAGGTCGATCACACGATCTACGACACCGGCTCGATCGCGCGCTTCCTGACCCGCCGCTTCGGCCTGCGCAAGCTGCCCGGCCTGATCGAGCGCGAAGAGGCGATGGTGGCTGCGGGCGGACCGCCGCCGGGCGATCTGACCGGGGCGCTGCGCTTTGGCTGATTGTTTGGCTGATTGTCCGTGATTCGAAGAAGGCGCTGAACGTTTCGGCGCCTTCTTTTTTGGCCGACGGTGCGTGCAAAGGGCGCGGCGGACGGGGGCGGTGCCGCTACGGCCAAAGTTCGGCACGCCCCGAATTTTCAAACAGTTTGTGAAAAAACATGTGTTTTTCGATAGATAGGCGTCCATTTTTTGGGTTGGACCGGGTGGCGCTCGCAATCGCGCAAGGAGGGATCAGCAAAAATCCCCCCGCAGAACGATGCCTTATTCCCCCCTCAAGGGCTGCCTTGCGGCCTGTGTTCTGTTGCCCTTCGCCGCTGTTCCCGCCTTTGCCCAGGCTTCCGATACCGATCCCGGCGTGACCCCCGTAGCGCCGGATTCCGGCCAGAGCGCGTGCCGGCGCCGGGCCTGATCGGCCTGCCCGACGCGCTGGCCGATCAGGGCATCGGGATTACGCTCAAGGTTTCGCCCAGCATCCTCTACGACCTGCGCGGCCATGACGCGACGACGCAGACCTACGGCGGCCAATCGCCCACGCTGTCAAACCAGGTGGTCGGCTCGGTCACTGCCGATCTGGGCCGTCACGGCGTGCCCGGCGACGCCCAGCCTCACGGTCAAGACCAGGCTGCCGGGCACGAGCTTCTACAACACGGCAGCGGTGACCCGGTCGACCTCGCCCGACGGGTTGGTCGACGAGGCGGACCGCAACGGCTCGGGCCTCGCGCTCACGCTCAAGGGCGACCGCGTGCTCCTGCTCGACGAACTGGGCTACAAGGTCGAGGCGGCGCCGGGGCGGCGCGCGACGCGCCTTGCGCGCGGACTCTATTGGATCACCGGGCTGACCTGTGCGACCGATCCCGCCTTCGCGCCCAGGCAGCCCGACGCGGTGCTGCTCCAGCAGACGCTCAATCTCGCGTTCTGATACGAGCGCGGAGGGAGCGCCGGGTACGGGCAAGGGGGCCCGTACCCGGCCTTTCCGGTTGGCGTTCAGAAGATCTTGCGCAGCGAGATCTTGAGCGTGCGGCCCATCGGGTCGAGGTATTCCTTCTGGTAGGCGTAAGGCGTCGCGCCGGTCGCGTCGGTGACGGTCTGGCGCTGGTTGAAGATGTTCTCGACCGAGAACGTCACCCGCGTGCCCTTGGCCCAGCCCTGGCCGCGGAAGCGGTTCTGCAGGTTGGCGAAGACGCGCGCGTCGAGCGTGAAGAGCGAGGAGAAGGAGAGGTCCCCGGTCGAGCTTGAGGACACGCTCGAGCCGTCGACCCGCGTCGCCGATTGCCAGGTGCCGTCAAGGCGCAGGCCCAGCCCGTTGTCGGTCACGCCCAGCTGCGCCTGCACCTTGTGGCGCGAGGTGGCATCGCCGGTGATCGTGCCGCCGTCGAGCAGGTCGATGGGGTCGGAGTCCGCGGTAAGCTGGACGTCGTCTTGCAGCACCCAGGTGTGGTAGAGCGAGAATTGCAGGCGCGCGCCGTTGCCGCTGCCGCCCGAGAAGCCGCGTCCGCCGGGACCGCCCGGACCACCGGGACCTCCGGGACCTCCGGGGCCTCCGGGACCGCCGCCGGGGGGCGGGCCCATGCCATCGGGTGGACCCATGCCGTCGGGGGGCGGGCCCATGCCGTCGGGAGGGCCCATGCCGTCGGGCGGCGGGCCGAAGCCGCCGCCGGGGCCACCACCTTCGCCGGGGCGATCGCCATTGACCACGATCTCGTTGCCGTCGGGCCCGACGATGGGCTTGCCGTTCTCGTCGAGCACGGTGTGGCCCTTGGCGGCCTCGCCGTCGGCGGTCTTGGCCTGCGCTGGGGCCGTGCCGTTCGTCGCGTCGGCTTGCTGGCCGGACCCAACCGGACCCGTGGCCCCCGGACCGCTTGCCCCTTGCGCGCCGGCGCGGCGGGCCCAGGGCGGCGGGCCGTCGCCCCAGGGCGGGCGGGAGGGGCGTTTGGCCTCGCGCAGCACCGCCGAGACGTTGATGCCCCAGCGCAGCTGGCGCTTGTGCTCGCGGTAGACGTTGATGGCGCGGGTATCGATCGCGGTCAGCGTGCCGCTGGTGTCGCGCGTGAAGAGGTCGGGGAAGGCCTCCTCGATCGCCTCGGTCACGCCGCCGGGCGTCAGGATCGCGTTGCGCGTGTTGCTGTCGGCGTAGTTGAGCGTGAAGTTGACCTTGGGGTTGCTCATCAGCTTGGCCTGGATGCCCAGCTTGAAGACGTGGCGGTCATCGGCCTTGAGGTCGGGATTGCCGCCCGAGGTCGAGGTGACGAGCACGGTCTGCCCGGTCACGTAGTCATAGACGCGCGAATTGGTGGTGGTGATGACCGGGCCGTTGAGCTGGCTTACGGTGGGCGCGTTGCGGTCCTCGTTGAAGGCCGCGATCACGCTCACGCCGTCGATCGGGGCCCAGGTCAGCCCGTAACCGAAAGTGCCGAGCGCGCCGTAGTCGGACACTTGCGTCACCCCGCCGTTGAGGTTGACGCTAAGCGTGCCGATCGCGCCCAGCACGCCGTTCTTGCGACTGGTCAGCGGAATGTCGATGTTGAGCCGCGCGCTGGTGTTGGTGCGGGTGGTGTCGCTGGTGGTGGTCTCGCCGCTCTGGATGGTCTGCGATTCCTGCGCGGTGAAGTCCCCGCCGACCCTGAGCGCCACGCCCACGTCGCCCGCAGGCAGCGGCAGCAGCTTGCCGAACAGCACCGCGCTGGCGCTGCCGGTGTCGCTGCTCGATTTGGCGCGGTTGGTCTCCATCGCGCCCAGCAGGCTGGAGGACAGCGTGCCATAGGGATCGACCGAGGCGTCGAGCGCATCGAGCGCGGCCTGCAGCGCGTCGGTGTCGTATCCGGTGCCGGTCAGCGTGTTGCTTTCGGCGTGCGAATAGCTGCCGATGACCGAGAGCTTCCAGCGGGTTGAGAGGTCGATGTTGAGCGTGCCGCCTGCGGACAGCGTGGCGCTCTTGGCGGTCTTGGCCAGCGCGTCGTCTGAAAGGTAGCGGGTGATGGTGGTCTCGGTGCCGTCCGAATAGGGGCTGTCGGCGGGAATGGTGAGATCGCCGCTGGCCAGGCCGTTGAGCGAATCCGAGGTCGTGAATTCGCCGCGCAAGTTGATCGAGGCGTTGGCGGTGGAGGAAATGTCGTGCGCGAGGTTGGCGTTGACCTGATAGGTGCGGGTCTTGGCCTGGAGCGTGCGGTAAGCCTGGTCGTTCGACAGGCCGGCGGCTTGGGTGATGTCGCTGTCGCTGTCGGGATCGATGTCCCGGTCGCTCTCCTTGATCGCCGCCTGCGCCTTGATCCGGCCCATGATGTTGAGGCGGTCGTTGTCGTGGATGCGGGTGATGACGAAGCCCGCCGAGCCGTCCTCGCCGCCGCCCTGGCCCGACATTTCGCCGTCGAGGTGGACCACCTGCGACTTGAAGCGGCGTTTGAGGATGATGTTCACGACCTTGTTCTGCGCGTCGTAGCCGTATTTGAGCGCGACTTCTTCGGGCAGGATGTCGATGCGCAGGACCGATTCGGTGGGCAGGTCGCCCACTTCGTTGACGCCCGAGATGCGCTTGCCGTTGACCAGCACGACCGGGCCGTCGGTCGAATCGCGCCCTTCGATACTGGTGGTCTGCGCCGCGATCTCGTCGAGCAGGTCGTTGATCGAATCGACGCCGTAGCTCTCGATTTCCTCGCGGCTGATCTGGTTCTCGGGGGGGATGTCGCCGATTACCGCGCCGGGCACGGCCTGTCCGGTCACGATGATCTCATCGCTCGAGCCCGCATCCGCCGTCGATGCGCTGGTCGTCTTGCTCGCCGCGGGCGCGGCGGCGGCGCCCCCGGTTTCCTCGGCGTGGGCGCTCAACGGCACGATGGCGGCCGTGGAGGCGAGCAGCAGGATACCGAGCGAAGGGGCGGGAAGGGGGCGCGGGCGGGTGGTCATGATGCTCGCGCTAAGACGGCGCGAGGCCCGGCGACATCCTCAAATGGTAAGAAAATGTATCGGATCGCAACAGCTTGGCGACGCTGTAACGCGCTCAGCGTGCGGCCGTGCGACGCAGGCGCACCAGAACCTGGTCGAGCGCGGAGAGGAAGCGCGAGCGGTNGACATCCTCAAATGGTAAGAAAATGTATCGGATCGCAACAGCTTGGCGACGCTGTAACGCGCTCAGCGTGCGGCCGTGCGACGCAGGCGCACCAGAACCTGGTCGAGCGCGGAGAGGAAGCGCGAGCGGTCCTCCCTCGCAAAGGGGCGCGGGCCGCCGATCTGTTCGCCGCCCGCGCGCAAGTCCGCCATGATCGCACGCGTCGCGATCGCCCCGCCGATCGAGGCCATGGTGAAGGGCTTGCCGGTGGGCGCGATGACGTCGGCCCCGGCCTTCAGGCACCGGTCGGCGAGCAGGATGTCGGCGGTCACGATGACGCAGGGCGGCGCGCCGTTTTCCGCGATCCAGTCGTCCGCCGCGTCGAACGCGTCGCTGACGATCTTGCGGCTCACCAGTGGGCTTTGCGGGATGCGGATGATCTGGTTGGAGACCACCACGACGGGCACGCGGTAACGTTCGGCGACCTTGTAGATCTCCTCCTTGACCGGGCAGGCGTCGGCATCGACGAGGATGCGCAGGGCAGGCGCCTCAGACATCGCGCTCGAAGCGCAGGACCCCGGCGCGGCGGGTCGGCCCGCCGGTGTCGCGCGGGTGGTTTTCGCCGTCGTTGACGATCACTTCGTCAAGGTCGAACGGGCTCATGCCTTCGATACAGGCGAGGTTGACGCCGTATTCGTCGGGGTTCGAGCGGCGCTGGTGGTGGGTGTAGATGCCGCAGGTCTTGCAGAAGAAGTGCTGCGCCTCACCGGTGTTGAAGGTGTAGCGGGTGAGATTGTCCTCGCCCGCCCGAAAGCGGATGCCGCCTAGCGCCACCGACACGGCCACCGCGCCGCGCATCCGGCAGATCGAACAGGTGCAGCGCCGCGCGGTGGTTACCCCGTCGACCAGCGTCGCCTCGAAGCGCACCGTGCCGCAGTGGCAGGCGCACGAGACGGTGTCCTTGGTCACCCGCACTGGCCGCGGTGGAGCAGCTTGTGGTCGGCCAGCACCAGCGCCATCATCGCCTCGACCACGGGCACGCCGCGAATGCCCACGCACGGGTCGTGGCGGCCCTTGGTGAACAGCTCGGTCGCCTCGCGCTCGCCCTTTTCGTTGGGGCGCGTGACGGTGGGCTGGGGGGTGAGGATCGAGCTGGTCGGCTTGAAGGCGACCCGGCAGGTTACCGGCTGGCCGGTCGCAATGCCACCCGCGATGCCGCCGGCGTGGTTGGCGGTGAATTCGGGCGCACCGTCGGGCCCGTTGGCGCAAGGGCGCATGGGGTCGGCGTTTTCCTCGCCCGAAAGCCGCGCCGCGCCAAAGCCGTCGCCGATCTCCACGCCCTTGACCGCGTTGATGCCCATCATGGCGCTGGCCAGATCCGCGTCGAGCTTGCCGTAAAGCGGCGCGCCCCAGCCAGCGGGAACGCCGGTCGCGTAGCATTCGACCACCGCGCCGACCGAGGAGCCGGCCTTGCGCGCGTCATCGACGATCTGCTCCCAGCGTTTGGCGGCCGCGGCATCGGGGCAGAAGAAGGGGTTGTTGCCGATCTCGTGGACGTCGAAATTGGCCGGGTCGATCATGTCGCCCCCGATTTCCGAGACATAGGCCACGATCGTCACTTCGGGAATGACGAGGCGCGCCACCGCGCCCGCCGCCACGCGGCTTGCCGTCTCGCGCGCGGAGGAACGCCCGCCGCCGCGATAGTCGCGAAAGCCGTACTTGGCGTCGTAGGCGTAGTCGGCATGGCCGGGGCGGTAGGCGCGCGCGACGTCCGAATAGTCCTTGGAACGCTGGTCGACGTTCTCGATCATCAGGCTGATCGGGGTGCCGGTGGTGCGCTGCACGCCGTCGGGCGCTTCGAACACGCCCGACAGGATGCGCACCTGGTCGGGTTCCTTGCGCTGGGTCGTGAACTTGTTCTGGCCGGGCTTGCGCGCGTCGAGGAAGGGCTGGATCACGCTTTCGTCGATCGCCAGCCCCGGCGGGCACCCGTCGACGACGGCGCCGATGGCGGGCCCGTGGCTTTCGCCCCAGGTGGTGAATCGGAAAAGGCGGCCAAAGGTGTTCACGGACATGGCTTGGCCCTTGCCGCGCGGCGTGCGAAAAGTCCACTCCCCGCGTGATTGCACCTTTCCCGCGCGTGGCCCTATGCGCTAGGCAGGCGCGCATGTATGTGAATGTCTTTCGCAGCCGCAAGCGCGCCGGATACGATGCGCAAGGCTACGCCGCCGATGCCGCACGCATGGGCGAGCTGGCCAGCCAGCAACCCGGCTTCATCGCCTACAAGAGTTTTTCCGCCCCCGACGGCGAGACGCTCACGATGTCCGAATGGGACAGCCACGAGGCCGCGATGGCCTGGCAGCGCAACCCCGAACACGCCCGCGTGCAGCAGGCCGGGCGCGGCGATTACTACGAAAGCTACACCGTCTATTCCTGCACCGATCCGGTGGTGCGCCGCTTTGACAGGAGCGAAGATTGACTCTCGAATTCTACGGCATTCCCAACTGCGACACGGTGAAGAAGGCGCGCAAGTGGCTCGAAGCGCATGGCATCGACTACACCTTCCACGACTACAAGAAGGAAGGCGCAGACCCTGAAAAGCTCGCCGCCTGGGTGGCCGAGGCGGGGCTGGGGGCCGTGCTCAACAAGGCGGGCACGACCTTTCGCAAGCTGCCGGACGCGGACAAGGCCGATATCGACGCGGCCAAGGCGGTGTCCATCATGGCCGCGCACCCCAGCACCATAAAGCGGCCGGTGGTGGTCTATCCGGGCGGGTTGCTGGTGGGCTTCAACCAGTTGCAGTGGGAAGCCGCGCTCAAGAAGTGAGTACGGGGCTGAAGGAAAAGGCCCACCTGAAAGAGCCGACCCCCGCCCCCTCCCGTGAGCGGGAGGGGGCGGGGGTCCCTCTCTATGGAGTGGGGCGCGAGGCTGGGCGCGCGCCGCGCGGGTGATCGCAGCGGCGGGCGCGGCGATCACCCGCAACCCCGGCAGGATCAGCCCTCCACTGAAGTCCCGAACACCGCCGCCGCCAGCCCGAGCAGCGCCAGCGCACCGTAGCCGGTGACGCGCCAGGAGCTGGCCCGGGCGTCGCGCGCGCGGATCGCGGCGAGCGCGGACTGGATCGCGTAATAGAGTGCGAAGGCGCGGCTGGCGTAGCTCACGATCTCGAACACGTCGGCGAGCCAGGTTAGCGCCAGCCCCGCGCCGATCAGCACGAGGTAGGTCGGCTTCATGCCAAAGCGCCGGTGCGTCAGTTCGGCGACGAGCCCGCCCGAGCCGTTGGTGTCGGCTACCGCCGCGCTGAACTGCGCGGCGAGCGCGGCGAGGATCAGCAGCGGCCCGAGCACCGCCGAGACGGTGCGCATCATGTCGATGATCGCGGTTTCGTTGAGCGCGAAGCTGCCACTCTTGAAGCTTACCGCAAGGAGCAGGACATAGGCGAGGTAGATCGCGCTGGCGATGCCTTGCGAGAGCCGCATCGAGGCCACGCGCTCGGAAGCCGAATAGTGGTTGCCGAGATAGCGCGAGGTTTCGAACCCCTGCACCGTCACGATCAGCCCGAACATCAGCTGGAGCGCGGCGAGGGGGCCCATCCGGGGCCCGCTTTCGAGCAGCGCGCCGGTGTCGAGCGCGATTCCCGCGTGGACGCACAGCGCGCCGATCAGCGCGGCGATGATGATGAGCTTGATCGAGACGGTGACCTGTTCCATGCGTTCGAGCAGCGAAAACCCCCGCGTCAGCCCGGCGATGAGGATCAGCGCATAGGCCCCGCTGGTGATGGCGCGCGCGAGCAGCGTGGAGGGCGCGCCGAAGATGCGCGCGGCAAAGGCGCCGAACAGGTTGAGGTAATAGGCGACCGAGATCACGTAGGCGAAGGCGAGCGACCAGCTCGAAATGCGCTCGAGCCCGATCGACAGGCGCGTTTCGCGCACACCGCCGTGCGCGTCGTCGTCGAGCCGGACGATGTTGTAGCGGATCGCTGCGCCGAACAGGTAGCCCGCCAGGCACAGCGCGGCCATCGCAGCGATGCCCCAGGTGCCGAACCGGTCGGTCAGGATGGGGCCGAGGATCAGGAACCCGCTGCCGATGATCGAGGCGAGCGGGGTGATCGTCGCGCGCCACAGCCGGGCGCGGGCAAGCCGGGGCCAGAACAGCAGCAAAGCGGTGCCCAGCCCCGCCGCGGCAAGGGCGATCTCGATCGCGGTCTGGCCCATGGCGGTGCCCCTTACGCCTTGCGCGCGGTGAGGATGAAGTTGAGCGAGAGGTCCTCGGACAAGTGCAGGCCCTTGGTCGGCGACCAGGCGATGCCGGTCGGCGCGCTGGTCTCGAGCCCGGCGCCACGGGCGAGGTCGGCCAGTTCCTCAGGCGTCGGGAACGCGCTCCAGTCGTGCGTGCCGCGCGGCACCTTGCCCAGCCGCTCGGCGGCCTCGACCAGCAGCAGGCGCGCGGCCGGGGTGCGGTTGGGGCACGAGAGGATCATCAGCCCGTCATCGGCGAGGGTCGCGGCGAGGCTGGCGAGGAAGGCGGCCTTGTCGGCGACGTGCTCGATCACCTCGAGCGAACAGACCAGATCGAACCCGGTGAGCCCGAGCGTCGAGAGTTCGCCCGCCCGGTAGTCGATGGCCAGGCCCGAGGCGGCGGCGTGGGCGCGCGCGGCGGCGATGTTCTCGGGCGCGGCGTCGACCCCGGTGACCGCACCGCCCAGCC
>NZ_JALHLF010000082.1 GCF_022832435.1 Novosphingobium organovorum
GCTGGCACCGGGCGCCGCCGGGGCCTACCGCGCGGCGCTGGCGCGCGGTGCGCGCGGGCTCGTCTATGCCGACGATGACTTGCGCCAGGCCGACGGCACGCGCCACACGCCGCATTTCAAGCCGGACTGGAACGGCGAGCTCTTTGCGCATTTCGACTACCTTTCGGGCGCGTGCATCGTCGAGGGCGAGCGCGCGATGTTCGATGGAACGCGCCGTGCCGGGGGGCGCGACTGGCTCGAGGCTCTGGTGCAGCGCGGGGTCGCGCGCGCCTGTGCGCCAGCGCGGCAGGCATCGGGCGCGCCGCAGGCTCCAGATGCGCCGCAGGCACCGAGCGCGCCGATCCATGTACGCCAGGTGCTGCATCACCGCGCCGCACGCCGGGAGCCGCGCCCGGTCGCGGCGCTCGCTGCGATGGCGCCCGACACGCTTCTGCCCTCGATGAGCGTCANGCTCCAGATGCGCCGCAGGCACCGAGCGCGCCGATCCATGTACGCCAGGTGCTGCATCACCGCGCCGCACGCCGGGAGCCGCGCCCGGTCGCGGCGCTCGCTGCGATGGCGCCCGACACGCTTCTGCCCTCGATGAGCGTCATCGTGCCCACGCGCAACCGGGTCGATCTGCTGCGCCTGTGCCTCGACGGGTTGGCGCGGACCGACTATCCCGACCTGGAGGTGATCGTGGTCGACAACGGGAGCGATGATCCCGCGACGCTCGCTTATCTCGACGCGCTCGACCCGGCGCGCCATCGCGTGGTGCGCCACCCCGGTCCGTTCAACTTCTCGGCGATCAACAACCATGCGGTGCGCCGCGCGCGCGGCGAGCTGCTGTGCCTGCTCAACAACGACATCGAAGTGCTCGACGGCGACTGGCTGGCGATCCTGGCGCGTCAGGCGCTGCGCGCAGATGTCGGTGCGGTGGGTGCGCAGCTGCTCTACCCCGACGGGCGCATCCAGCACGCCGGCGTGGTGCTGGGGGTGGGCGGCGGCGCGGCGCACGCGCACCGCCTGCTCGATCCGGACGAAGAGGGCTATTTTCGCCGCCACGCGCTGCCCCAGTTCGTCTCGGCGGTGACGGCGGCCTGCCTCGTCGTGCAGCGCGCGCGCTTCGATGCGGTGGGCGGGCTTGACGAGGACAATTTCGCGGTCGCCTTCAACGATGTCGACTTGTGTCTCAAGCTCAACCAGGCGGGCTGGCAATCGCTCTACGAGCCGCGCGCGCGGCTGGTGCACCACGAATCGGTTTCGCGCGGGTTCGATCGCGACCCGGTCGGCGCGGCGCGGCTGGCGGGCGAACTGGCCGCGCTCAAGCGTCGCTGGGGCACGGGGGATGAGGTCGATCCGTTCCACCATCCCCAGCTCAGCCCCTATAGCGAACGTTTCGTGGTGCGGCTGTGAGCGCGATGGGGAGCGGGCCGGAAAGCGGGCTGGCGAACGGCACTCGGGCCGGAACCGCGGCGCGGCTCGCCCTGCCGCAGGTGACGATCTGCGCGGTGTCCTCGGTCAATGTCGCGGCCACGCTGCGCGCGCTGGAAGCCTGTCTCGATCAGCTCGAGGTCGCCGCCTGCCGCCTGCTCACCGACGCTGCGGTCACCCCGGCCCATCCGGATATCGAAGTGGTGCCGATTACCCCGATCCGGTCCTCGGCGGCCTATTCGCGTTTCATGCTGGAAAACCTCGCCGATCATGTGGCCACCTCGCACTGCCTCGTGGTGCAGTGGGACGGCCACGTGATCGACGCCGCGCGGTGGGACCCGGCGTTTCTCGACTACGATTACATCGGGGCCAGCTGGCCGCAGTTCGCGGACGGCCGGGTGGTCGGCAACGGCGGCTTCTCGCTGCGCAGCAAGGCGCTGCTGGAGGCGTGCCGAGGCCCGCATTTCTGCGGGCACCATCCCGAGGATACCGCGATCTGCCGCACCAACCGCGCCCAGCTCGAAGCCAGGGGCCTGCGTTTCGGCCCGCGCGAACTGGCCGATCGTTTCGCGGCGGAAAGGTCTGGCGATCCGGCGGCCACATTCGGCTACCATGGCGTCTTCCTGATGCCCCAGGTGCTCGGCGCCGACGCGTTCTGGCAGGTCTATCGCGAACTCGATGACCGCGGCACGCTCAGGCGCGATTTCGGCGCGATCCTGAAGGCCGTGCGCGCCGGGCCGGATGGCGCGCGGCGCGCGGCGCGGATGCTGGGCGATCGTGTGTTGCAAAGGCGCAAGCGGCGTGCGGTGCAAACAAAGAGGCTGTAACGGCCTTTTTGCAAGATTCTCCGCCTTTGTCTTGGGGCGCTACTTAATCGCCACTGTGCCGACATTCGTGTGATGGCCGGGCTGTCTATCCCGGTTCCCTGGAGGGGATCGGACCAGGCGCGCGGCACGCCGCCTGGTCGAACCCTCCGCACGGGGACGGATCGTCCGGATGGTCCCGGTGCACGGGATCATGCACAGGTGGGGAATATGAAAAACGCGCTTTCAAGGCTGGCCCGGCAATGGCGGGGCGAGACGCGAAGCAAGCCAGCTTGTCCGGCCCCGCGCGAGGCCGGTTCGGTCGCGCCGGCCGACCCTGTCTCTGCGCTGATCGAGCGGGTCGAAGCCAGCCCGCATGGCCGCGAAACGCTCGACGCCCGCTTCCTGACGATCGACGATCGCGTCGCGTTTCTCTATCTGGAAAAAGTCGCCTGCACCTATATCAAGAACATCCTCGTCCAGGAGGCGTTCGGCAGTCTGGAGGGTTTCGATCCGTCCTATTACCTGGAACTGTGGGGCAAGAACAATCTCATCCACACGCTGGCTTTCGAGGGCTTGCGGACGAACGGGCGCGACGTGCTGCGCTCGGACAGGGCCACGATCACCTTTTGCCGCAACCCCTATGGCCGGTTTCTTTCGGCCTATTTCGACAAGATCGTCAATCCGCCCGAGATAGAGAAGCCGGGCTTCCAGTGGGTGCGGCGCGAAATCCTGTTCAAGCAGGTGCGCCAGCGCAACAAGGCGGGCGTCCAGGCCATGGCGGGGGGCATCCGGCTTGAGGATTTCGCCCGGTTCGTGGCCGAGCAGGACGAAGGCGCGCGCGACAAGCATTGGGCGCACCAGCATTCGCTCAATCTCGCGCATGTCCACACCGCCAACGAGACGATTCGCATCGAGACGCTCGACGAAACGTTCCCCGGCCTGTGGGAGCGCTACATGGGGCGGCCGCTGCCGCGCGTCGCAAAGCCCGAACGCAATGTCTCGCGCAAGCACCATGGGCTGGACAAGTCCATCGCGGACATCATCTACAAGACCTACGAGCGCGACTTCGACCTGTTCGGCTATGCGCGTTCGTCCTGGCAGGATTTTGCCTAGAGCCGGGGTGGCCGGGGCGTGACGGCGGATTGGACATGAGGCTGCGGGGCGTGTAAAAATCGTTGCGGGAAGGTGTCTTGCCCATGCGTTTTGGAAAATCTGTGATCCCTGTCGTGGGGTTTTGTCTTGTTCTGGGCGTACTCATTCCGGGCGGGGCGCAAGCCAAGGATTCGCCCGCCCAGACCATCGAGGTGCTTTCGAACGGGAGCCGGGATTCGACCTTCCGCTTCAACGACGGTTTCTCTCCCGACGAACTCGTGCTCCAGGTCGATAATCCGGGGCAGAACACGCTTCAGCTGCGCAACACCAACCCGCGTGGTTTTTCCGCGCTGTCCGTGCGTGGAACCGACCCGTTCGATGCCGATCCCGAGGCGGTGTTCGAACATCTCGCGTTCGGCTGGAGCAATCCGGGCGGCATCGCCTACCTGGAAGTCTCCTCGTTCGACAACACCCGCGATCCGGGCAAACCGCCAAGCCGGTTCCTGATGCAGCAGACCGGCGGGATCGACCCGACCGGCGGCGTCGTGCGCTATTGCGATCTGACGCAAGGCTCCACCCAGCTCCATTGCACGCAGCCCGTGCCGCCGGTCACCGCCGGGCAGTACGTGTTCAGCTTCAATCTGCCGTCCGACACGAAAATGGCGAGCGGGGCGGGGACGACCTCTCCGGTGCTCGACCGCGCCTCGATCACGTCGCAGAAGCACGCGCTGGTGCGCTTCTGGGAGCCGGTCTACCGTCAGTATCCGGTGTTCGAGCTGAGCCGCGACAACGAAGCCTGGTTCAACAATTGGGATCGCTCGCGCGCGCTGGTCATCAATCGTGCGTCCAAATCGGTCACGCTGACCGGGGGGACGCAGTTCCGGGTGCGCCAGGTCAAGGGCGCGAACACCAGCGACACGGCGAGCGTCCACGATCACTTCATCTTCTGGAACGATGCCGCAACCGGCGCGCGCAGCGAGGTGATCCCGGCCTGCACCGGCGAGCTGTCCGGGCTTGAACTGGTGGTTGCCGATGAACGGCGCGCCGCCGCGAGCCACCCGATCACGATCCGGGCTCAGGACGGCACAGTCAACCAGGCGGCCTCAACGACCATCGGCAGCGACGGTGGACGCGTGCATCTGGTCTGCGATGGCGCGGGGAACTGGGTCGAGATCTGAGCGCGCCTTGCGATCCTGCGGCGGGGCATCGTAGATCCCGCGCAGCGCGGCGAGCCAGCGCGGCGCCACGTTCGCGACGGCGTATTGGGCGAGGATCGCCGAGCGCGCCTGGCGGGCCAGTGCGTCGCGATAGTCGGGCCTGACGGCCAGCGTGCGCAGGCGCTCGGCGGCGGCAGCGACATCGGCCTCTGCCCAGAGCTGGCCGGCGCCGAACGGATATTCGCCCGGCGCGACCGGGCGCAGCGTGCAGGGCACCAGCGCGGCGGTGTCGTGGCGGGTGAAATCCATGTTGCCCGAATGCGCGCTGGTCACCACCGGTTTACCCAGCAGCATCATTTCCGCCAGGATGCGACCGAAGCCCTCGCTGCGGTGGAGCGAGACGAAGACGTCGAGCGCGCGCCACAGGTCGAGCAGGGCACGGCGCGGCAGCGAATCGGTGACCAGATGGACGCGCGGATCCCCATCGATTTCGCGCAGCAGCTGCTTCCACGCCGGGCTGTCCCCGGCGCGCATGCCCTTGATGACGAGGCCCACCGGGGCGGGCTGCCTGGCATCGTGCCGGGCGTCGGCGGGGAACGCCTGCTGGAACGCACGCAGCGCCAGCAGCGGGGCCTTGCGGGCAAAGCCGGAGAGCCCGTCGAAGGCGAAGCCGAACAGCAAGGTCTCTTCGGGCAAGCCGAAATCGGCACGGGACAGCCCTTCGCCCGGTTCCACCTCGACCGCGAAGGGCATGTGCCGCACGGGTACGGGCGCGGAACGGCAGAAGGCGGCGTAGGTGAACTGGCTGGAGGCCCAGACTTCGTCGACGAAGCCGTAGGCGTGTTGCCAGAAGGCGGGGACTTCGGGCAGCTCCCAGGGCCAGAAGCCGATATTGTAATGGTCGGCGATGACGTGGCGGCCGATCGGCGTGATGGCCTCGGCCATGGTCTGTGCGGGGATGCAGAACAGGTTGATGGCGTAGGGCAGGCCGGTTGCGGCACCGGGCTGCTGGGCGTCTTCCTCGGGCATGTTCGCGCCGGGGGCGACGTTGCGCAAGACGTAGGGAATTCCCGCCGTTTCGAGCACGCGGATCGCCATGCGTACGTCTTCGCTCACGCCGCTGCGGGCATGGGCATGGCCGAACAGGTTCACGCCAAAGGGGCGGGTGTGCAGCCCGCGCCGCGCCGGGGGCGGTGCGATGGCGACGAGCGGATGGGCAAGGATCGGAAATTCGCGCGCGCCCTCGCCCTGGCACCAGGCCTGGAAGCGGGGGTCATCGCTGCCAGCAAAGCGCGTGGCCAGCGCGGGCTCGGCGTCCCACAGGCATTCGAGCAGGCGGGCCGGGCCGTCGGGTTTGGCCGGATCGGCGGGGGCGCAAAGCTGGCGCGCTTCGGCGGGGGTAAGGAAGCCGTCGAGAAGGAACGCGCACAGCCCCCTGGCGTAGTACCAGCTGACCAGCGCGTGCTGGCCCGCGCGCGTGGACAGGTCGCGCGGGGCATGGGCGGGCAGGTGGTCGTGCAGCAGGCGCATGAGCCAGCTCACCGG
Organism: Novosphingobium organovorum; assembly: GCF_022832435.1. Taxonomy (GTDB): domain Bacteria; phylum Pseudomonadota; class Alphaproteobacteria; order Sphingomonadales; family Sphingomonadaceae; genus Novosphingobium; species Novosphingobium organovorum. Next base: position 6,014 of record NZ_JALHLF010000082.1, read on the forward strand.
AGTGAATGCCTGGGCGCGGCGCGGTTCCATCGGCCGCACGGCGAGGCGGGCAAACGCCGCATCCGATGCCTCGAACGCGAGGCCCAGGCCGCTGAAGCCGTGGCGCAGGTACCAGCTCGCCAGGCTCTCGCGCCCCCGGCTGCGCGACAGATCGAACGCGGCCTGCAGGTCGGGGCGCTCGTTCCAGATGACGAGCGCGCGGGGGGGGAGCGGCGCGCGCCGGTCAAAGGCGCGGCGGCGGCGGGAAAAGGGGCGCCTGAAGCCGAGGCGCTGTGCGGCGTCGTAGATCGGTCGCATGGGGGGTATGGAAAGGTTTGCCTTGTTCATCGTGCGTTGGCGTTCATCGTGCGTCGGCGGGTGTGAAAGTCATCCGTTTGCGGTCTGCCGTGCGCCAGCAAAGCCTCGTCGCGGCTGTGGTGAATGGCTGGGTTTGATGCACGGGGACAGTCCTTTCTCCTCACCGGGGAGGCAACGGCGCAAGGCGCAGGACTGGCACTTTAAGAGCGCCGTCGTTTTTCGCAAACGCATCGGGTTGCTCATTTGGTTGCAGCGCAATAGTTCTCATATTTCGGGCGGTGCCATTCGCTTGCACCAAATGGATGGCATGGCTTCCAGCCGTAGCGGATCGAACGCGATGCGACGTCAAATTTCGGTCCGATGACAAATATTGCGATGTTGCAGGGTGCGTCGGTCGCGCTCTGCGCGGTGAAGTGCGATGCACAGATGCACAAATGCAGGACGAAAGAATGAGCCAGCCAGACGGTTTGCAGGAGCCCGCCCTTCGACTGGAGGACGTCGATCGGGAAATCGCGCAGCTGCTGCGCGAACGCGCGGCGCTGGTCGCGGGTTCGCCGGCCGTCGATGCCGGTACGGTGCCCGCGCAGGACGCCGAGCGGGTGGACGAACTGGTCATGCTGACACGGATGCTGCACGATCAGGAAGCGCTTGCCCGGCGTGAGCGTGATGAAATGAACAGGCGGTGCGCGGATGCCTATGATCTGCTCGTGTACAAGGACAGCCTGCACGCCGAAGAAATGGCGCGGGCCAGGCGCGAAACCGGGCTGTTTCTCGAACTGCTGCGCACGGCGTACACCGCCAGGGGCAAGGCGTTTTCGCGCCAGATGCTTGGCAAGAGCGATTTTGGTGCGCGCGTCCAGCGCGCCGGGCTGTTCGATGCCGCGCGTTACCTGAGCGCGAACCCGGATGTTCGCGAAGCGGGTGTCGATCCGCTCAAGCACCTCGTGTTCAGCGGCTTTGACGAAGGGCGGCTGGAGATCTGAGGGTGATCGAGCCGAGCGCGCAGCCTGTTCGCAGGGTTCTTCTTGCGGCATCCAACTGGGGGGCCAACGATGGCGTGGGCAACGATGTCCATGGCATGGTCAAGGCGCTGCAGCGGCGTGGGATCGAGGTGGGCGTCTATGTCGCCCATCATTGCGATCCCGTCTTCGCCCCCTGGCGCTGCGACGAGGCGCAGGCCCGGCTCTGGGCGCAGGATGCGGCGACGGCGCTGATATACCACCATTCGCTGGGCTGTGTGCTGTCGCAGGCCCTTTTCATGGAGGCCCGCTGCCCGGTGCGGGTGCTGCGCTACCACAACATCACGCCCTCACACCTGATCAGCGCCTATGACCGTGCGCTGGCCGACCTGTGCGACGAGGGGCGCATGGCCCTGGCGGCGCTGGTCCCGCACGCGAGCGGGTTTCTCGTGCCCAGCCTGTTCAACGCCGGCGAACTGCTGCGCCATGGGGCGCGCGCGCGCGACGTGGCGCACCAGCCCTGCTTCCACCGCCTCGCGGATTTCGATCTCTATCCCGTCGATGCCGAAGTCAGCCGCGCGCTGATTGCCGACCCGCGGCTCAAGGTGGTCTCGATCGGGCGGCGCAGCCCGCACAAGGGGCATCGCCACCTGATCGAAGCCGTGGCCGCCTATCGCGCGCGCTTCGATCGCGAGATCGTGTTGCATATCATCGGCGGCGGCGGGTTTCCGGCGTACGATGCCGAACTCGAGGCCCAGGTCGCGGCGCTCGATCTGGGTGGGCAGGTGACGATCCACGCCAAGCTCGGCTTCGAGGCGATGCTGGCGTATTATCGGCACGGCGATGTCTACGCCTGCCTGAGCGAGCACGAAGGGTTCTGCCTGCCGGTGATCGAGGCCCAGTTCGCCGGGCTGCCGGTGGTCGCCTACTGCGAAGGCGGGGTGCCCGAAGCGCTGGGGCCTGCGCAACCCCACGGCCTGGCGCAGCTCGATCCCGACGCCTGCGCCGAGGCGCTGCACGCGCTGCGCCGCGATCCCGAGCGCGCCCGTGCCATCGGTGCGGCCGGGCGAGCCTGGGTGGAGGAACGCTATGCGCCGATCGATCTCGAAGCGCAGTTCCTCGCCTGGCTCGACACGGCGTTCGAGGCGGAGGGAACCGGCGCTGGGGGCGCGGCGGGCCGCCAGCCCATGCCGGTCGCGCAGGGCGTCGCCGGCGATGATTTCGACGCCGATTGGTACCGCGCGCGCTACCCGGACGTCGCCCGTCTCGCGATGGATGCGCGTACGCATTACGCGTGGCTGGGGCGTCGGCTGGGCCGTCTGCCCAAACCGCCCGGCCCAACCGCCTAGCGTTGAAGAAATCTGAATTTCCTTGTCTTTTTTAGCACGGTGTGATCCCAACAAGCTCATGACTGTCCAGAATGCGAATTCGTCGCAAGACGTGGCGTCTAACCCTCATCGTCCGGCGATCGAGCCGCGTCCCGTGCATCTTGGCATGGACGAGCCCGGCCGCCTGTCGATCGTTCTGCAAGGCGGGCTGTCGGCGGGCAATAGCGTGGCCATCGCCAACAATTGCCGGCACTGGCGCACGATGTTCCCGGCGGCCGAGATCGTGCTCGCGCTGTCGGGCACCAACCTCGTCAAAGGCGACCTGGAGGGGCGCGTCCTGACCGCCTGCCGGCTGGTCGAGGGGCACGCCAGCGACACCGGGCTGGCGGCGGCCCTCGCCACAATCGAGGCCAGCTGCGATTCGATCGTGCTGGCGCGACCGGCCACGCCGCTGCCGCCGATCAAGTCCGACGCCCACAGCCCGAACCACGTGAACCTGCAGATCGCCGCGGCGCAGGCCGGGTTGGCACAGGCCAGCGGCGAATTCGTGCTGCGCGTGCGCAACGACCTGATCCTCCTCGATCGCGGTTTCATCGATCAGTATTTTGCCGGGGCCGCGCTGCCGCGCGGGGATGCCGCGGCGCTGGGCGCGCGCGTGCTGGTCTCCTGGCTGTTCACCCTGAACCCCTACACCACCGAGCGCCTGCCGCTGCACGTGTCGGACTGGTTCCATTTCGGCCGTCTCGTGGATGTCCGCACCCTGTGGGACGTGCCCTTTCTCGAACTGCACGATGCGATCCACTACAAGGTCCATCCCTATGCCGAGCATTCGAACCTGATCGAGCGGCAATTCAACCTGCGGCTTGCCGACGAGCAGTTCATCGCGTTCCACGCGCTCAAGAGGTTCCTGCCGGACCTGCGGCTCGACTATCACAACGATCATGCAGGTCGCGATCGCTGCATGGATGCGTTGCTGGACAATTTCATCGTGTGCGACCTCGATGCGACCAAGTGTCTGTTCGAGAAGTACGGGGCCGAATTTTCCCGCTACGAGAGGACCTATCACTGCATCACGCCGGCGCAGTGGCGCGCGCTGGTCGACAACCGCGCGGTCGACTACCGGCACACCCTGCGCCATGCCATCAGCGAGGCGCTCTACCCCGTCCAGCACGGGATCGAGGCGCCTTTTCCGCGAGTCTTTCCGGTGATGCGGCTGCTGCAGGGGGCCGCGCGGCGCGTCAACGGCGCGCTGGTGTTCGAAAAGAACGGGGTGCTGGGCGCGAGCGGGCGCACCGTGCTGCCGCGTGGCGATTATGTCGCGCGGTTCGACGTGCGCAACAGCGTGGGCAAGGGGCGCTACGTTCTGCGCGCCACCGCGGCGCAGGGCAAGGTTGCGCTCGCCAGCCGCACGATCACCGTGCGGCCGGGCGCGCCGCTCGAGGAATTCGAGCTGGCTTTCGGCATTACCCAGGCGGTGGCCCACGATGTCGAAGTGATTCTGGAAGCCCATGATATCCGCCAGGCCAGCCTGCATGGCCTGATGGTCCGGCGGGTCGAGCCGGTGGACGCCGCGCCGCGCGAACAGGTGTTCGCCGCGTCCGCGTTCGCGCTGGCGCACGCCCGGCTCGAACAGGGCGTGGCGGTCAGTTCGGCGGGCAACGGGCCCTTCGTTGAGACGCTGGGATTTTCGTTGCAGCCCGGCGCCTATGTCGCCCGGCTGGGCCTGTCCCCCCGCAGGGTTGCCGGCTCGGGTGTGCTTACCGTGCGGGTCGAGGATCGCTGGCGCAAGGAAACGCTCGGCCAGGCGCAGTTCGCGCTGGCCGATGCCGAACAGCTGGAGGATGTGGCGTTCGTGGTGGGCGACCGGGACCATTGCGATCTCGCGGTGGTCTGCACGATCGAGGGGGTGGACAGGTTCGCGCTCGAAAGCATAGCGATAGAGCCCGATTCGCGCCCCGATGCGCTGCTCCATTCGGCGGGGTACCGGCTGGCCAATTACCTGCGCTGGTTCCAAAAGTGAACGATTGCTAATTCGAATGCGGGGAAGCTGGCTGTATGGCGGGCGGCCTCCCCGGTGTCTGCGGCGTGGCGCTGGCAGGAAACAGGTCTGAAGTGCGAAAGGATTGGAATGCCCTCCATTGTGATGGATCTTGATGGGACTTTGACGATCGAGGACCCCGCCAGGTCCTATAGCGAGGTCGAGCCCAACTGGCCGGTCGTGGAACAGGTGCGGGCTTACAAGGCCAAGGGCTTCAAGGTCATCATCTTCACCGCGCGGCAGATGCGCACGCACGCAGGTTCCGTGGGCAAGATCAACGCGACGACCCTGCCGGTGGCGATCGAATGGCTCAACCGCCACGAGATCCCGTTCGACGAGATCCACGTCGGCAAGCCCTGGCCCGAGCACGACGGCTTCTACGTCGATGACCGCGCGATCCGGCCCGAGGAGTTCCTGCGCCTGTCGCACGAGGAAATCATGACCTTGACCGGGCGGCGATGACCAGGGTGGACGGCGTGGAAAGACCGCTCATCATCATCAATTCGGGCGCGTATGTCGGCCATGAGCTGAGCGCGGAATATGGCCCGCTGCCGCCCGCCTTCATGCCGGTCGGGGTGGGGCGTCTCTACGAACTCCAGGCGCAGATGCTGGCGTGCGTGGAGGGCGACATCGTGCTCACCTTGCCCGACAGCTTCACGGTGCCCGAGTGGGATCGCGCGCGGCTCGACGAGCTGGGCATCGCGGTCATCAAGACGCAGGACAACGTTCCGCTCGGCACGGCGCTGATGACCGTGCTGGGCACGCTGAATTTTCCCGATCGGCCCTTGCGTATGCTCCATGGCGATACCCTGCTCAAGGGCTTCGATGGGGGGCTCGACGATATCCTTGCGGTGGCCGATGGCGCGGATGGCTACAAGTGGTCCTTCGCCGAGGTGAGCGAACAGGGCAAGATTGTCCGGGTGCGCCCGCACGACGGCGAGGGCCCGGCCGATGCGCTGCGGCTGTGTGGCTATTTCGCGTTTCCCAGCGCGCGTCGGTTCGGCGCGGCGCTGGCTACCGGCGGAGGCGATTTCATCACCGCGCTCAACCGGCTGGCGCAGGATGGCGAACTGCGCGCCTTCGTGCCCGAGCAGTGGCTCGATTTCGGCCACGTGCAGACCTATTTCCGTTCGCGCCGGATCGTCACCACCCAGCGCGCCTTCAACGAGCTGGAGATCGGCCAGACGTATGTGCGCAAGTCGTCGGTTTCGGCCTCGGGCAAGCTGCGTAACGAAGCGCGCTGGCTGCGCGAAGTGCCCAGCGCCCTGCAGCCGCTCTGCGCGCGGGTGACCGACGCGGGCGCGCAGGGCGAGCGCTACTACTATGTGACCGAGTACGAGTATCTCTCGACCCTGTCCGAACTGTTCGTGTTCGGGCGGCTCAGCACCGCGAGCTGGGCCAAGATCGTGGGGGCGTGCAGCGAGTTCATCGAGCTTTGCGTCGCCGATTCGCGCCTGGCCGGGCCGGATGCCGATGCCGATACTCGTGCCGCGGCCTCGGGAACGTTCCACGAACTGGTGGTGGACAAGACCGCCGAGCGGCTGGAAGCCTTCGCGCGCAGCGCCGATCTCGATCTCGCCGCGCCCATGCGCATTAACGGCAGGCCGGCGCCTTCGCTCTCGCGGATGATGGAGCGCATCGCGGACATCGTCGGGGCCAGCGCGCCGATGCCTGCGATCATGCACGGTGATTTCTGCTTTTCGAACATCCTTTACAGCTTTCGCACCGAGCGCGTGCGCCTGATCGATCCGCGCGCGACGACCAAGAGCGGCGCGTTCAGCCTCTATGGCGATGCGCGTTACGACCTGGCCAAGCTCATGCATTCGATGGTGGGGTGCTACGACCTCATCATCGCCGGGCAATACCAGGCGGGACGCGGCGGGCAGCACGATTTCCACATCGAACTGCCCGTGCACGAGGGCGCGCAGGCGCTGGCCCCGCTGGTGGCGCACACGCAGATCGCGGGTGTCGCGCTGCGTTCGCCGCAGGTCTGGGCGGGGATGATCTCGCTCTTCCTCTCGATGCCCCCGCTGCACGCGGATCGCCCCCAGCGCCAGATCGCCTTCATCGCCAACGCGCTTCGCCTCTATATGGAAATGGACCAGCTCTGATGATCGTCATTCCCATGGCCGGGAACAGCCGCCGCTTTACCGAAGCGGGCTACACCATGCCCAAGTTCATGCTGCCTCTCGACGGGCAGTCGCTGTTTGCCCATTCGGTGCGCAGTTTCGAAGCCTATTTCGCGAGCGAGAGCTTTCTTTTCATCGCGCGCAGCGACATGGATGCCGGGCCGTTCATCGAACGCGAAGTGGCCGCGCTGGGGATCAGCGACGCGCGCATCGCGCTGCTGCCCGGGCCGACCGAGGGTCAGGCGCAGACCGTGGAGATGGGGCTGGCCCTGGGCGAGGTTCCCGAGCAGGAGCCGCTCACGATCTTCAACATCGATACGTTCCGGCCGAACTTCACGTATCCCGCCAAGAGCTGGTTTCCCGAGGCCGATGGCTATCTCGAGGTGATGAACAGCACCGATCCCGGTTTTTCCTTCGCCGCGCCGAGCGAGCGGGGGGAGGATCGGGTCCGCGAAACCGCCGAGAAGCAGGTCATCTCGGATCTGGCGAGCACCGGGCTTTACTGGTTTCGCGAAGCGCGCCTTTTTCGCGAGATCATGCGCGATGGCGGCGTGCGTGCGAACGGCGAACTTTACATCGCGCCAATGTACAACGCGATGATCGCAAAGGGGCTGGACGTGCGTTACGAGCTGGTCCCGAGCAAGGAGGTGATCTTCTGCGGCGTGCCGCAGCAGTACGAGGATCTGTTGGCGCAGGCGTGAGAGAGCGTTTGGAAATTCGTGCGGACGCGAATTTCGCGGCACCGGCCCGCTCCTCCGGCGAAAAGGCCCTTGCCGGGTGTTTTTCAAGCAAGCTCTGCGCTTCGCCGTGTTACGCAAGGTCGCGCTACTATGCCGAAAGCGAAATATATTTCTATTTTTATTCAATGTATTGATAGCGATTACGGGTTCGCTCAGGGCGGATTGAGCGCTATTGTCTCAGGGAATGATGCTGCTAAGGAGAGCGGCGTTTTTATTGCGGAAGGCGAATGGCAGTTTTGGTGATGAAGCTCAGGAAGTTTGCCGGTCTCGTCGCGCTGGTGGCGCTGGCCGGGTGTGCCAGCCTGCCGACGAACGGGCCGACGGCGGGCGCTCTGCAGCGCTCGATGAACCCGGCCAAGGAGCCGCAGACGCTTCCGATCAAGCTGGTCAGCGTGCAGAACGTGGGCGATCTGCCGGTCGATCCGGCGGTGGCGCCGATGGTCCTGCCGCAGCGTGAACCCGCGCCGACCGACATGGTCGGGGCGGGCGACGTGCTCAGCATCTACGTCTATGAGGCCGGGGTGGCGCTGTTCGCCAACGCTGCGGCCAATCCGCTGACGGGCACGACCGACGCCGGGGTGCAGACCAGCGCCCTGCCGCCCACGCGCGTCAACGACAACGGGGACATCACCATCCCTTACGCCGGCAAGCTCCACGTGGTGGGGCACACCGCCGACGAAATCGCGGTGATGATCCGCAACGCGCTGCGCGGCATGTCGCAGAACCCGCAGGTCTACGTCGGCCTGTCGACCGACATTACCAACAGCGTCGTGCTCGGCGGTGAGCTGGCCCGGCCGGGGCGGCTGGCGCTGGCGACGAACGATCAGCATCTGCTCGATGTCCTCGCGCTTGCGGGGGGATACCGCGGCGCGGCCAACGACCTCGACGTGCGCGTGTCGCGCTCGGGACGCTCGGCACAGGTGCGGATGAGCGATCTGTTGCGCGACCCGCGACTCGACGTGCGGATCTATCCCGGCGACCGCATCACGGTGATCTCGGACCCGCTGTCCTATTCGGTGCTCGGCGCCTCAAGCAAGATCAGCGAGCAGCCGTTTGCGCACGCCGACGAAACGCTGGCGGAAGCCATCTCGAACGCCGGGGGCATCAACCCCAGCTCGGGCGATCCGGCCGCGCTGTTCGTGTTCCGCTACACCAAGGACGCGCAAGGGCAGGATGTCCCCGTGGTCTACCATTTCAACATGATGAAGGGCAGCTCGTTCTTCCTCGCGCAGCGCTTTGCCATGCATGACGGCGACGTCCTGTACTTTGGCAGTGCGCGGGCGAACCAGCCGGCCAAGCTGTTCCAGTTGATCAGCCAGCTGTTCACGCCATTGGTGACCGTGGCCGCCGTGGCCAACGCCGTGAATTGAGGTGAGGTGTGTGCCAGCTGCGGCCAAGATGCGTGCCGAAGCTGGCTTGGCGAGGGTTGTGGCGCATCATGGCTTTCGGCAGGCTCGGCGCCTGTCGGGGGCATCGGTACGGGCCATAGCGCTCCTGAGGTGATACAAAGAGAATGAACGTCGAACAATCTATCCTCGCGGACTATGCCGTCAGGCCTTCGGGCAATCCGGTCGTCAACTGGTTGCGCAAACACCGCTGGTTTGCGATCTTCGTGCTTCTGCCGACGTTCCTGGCCGCGATCTACAACGCGTTTCTCGCGCCCGACGTGTACATCTCGGAATCGAGTTTCGTGGTGCAGAGCGTCGATCAGAAGACGCCCCAGCTCGGCGGTCTGGCCAGTCTGCTGCAGACCGGAGGGGTGAGCTCGGGCGGCCGGCAGTCGGAGGAGACGCTCGAATACATCCAGTCGCGCGATGCGCTGCGCCAGCTGCAAAAGACGTTCGACATCGCGAGCCGCCTCAAACCCACCGCGCTGGAAATCCGTAACCCGTTCCAGGAAGACACTTTCGAGCAGCTTTACCGCGAATACGGCGACAAGGTCTCGGCCCATTTCAGCGCCGAGACGGGGCTTTCCGTGCTCAAGGTCGAGGCGTACAACCCCAAGGATGCCTATCAGATCAACGCCCACCTGCTGGGATTGAGCGAGGATCTGGTCAACGCGCTCAACGCGCGTTCGCGCCACCGCGCGATCGACGAGGCGCAAAAGCAGGTCCAGCTCGCCGAAAAGCGCAGCAACGATGCCCGCGTCGCGCTGGCGCAATACCGCAACGCGAACGCTCTGCTCGATCCGCAGTCGCAGGGCGAAGGCGTGCTGTCGATCGCCAACGGGCTCATCACCCAGCGCGCGAGCCTGCAGGCCAAGCTCGATGTGATGGAGCGGCTGACGCCCAGCAACCCCTCGATTCCCGCCCTGCGCAACCAGATCGCGACGATTTCGGCGCAGATCCAGGCGCAGGAAGGCGAAGCCGTGGGCGCGCCGCACGCCATTGCCTCCAAGCTGCAGGGGTACGAAAAGCTGCTCGCCGAAAGCGAGTTCGCCGCGCAGAACCTGGCGGCGGCCAACGCCTCGCTGGTCAAGGCGCGCGCGCAGGCGGATCAGCAGGAATACTATCTGGAGCGCATCGTCGAGCCCAACGTGCCCGACGAGCCGGAGCTGCCGCACCGCTTCCTCAACGTGGTGGTCGTGCTGGCCTCGCTGACCTGCCTCTATTTCGTCATCTGGATGTTCGTCGTGGGCATTCTCGAGCACGCGCCGGAAGACTGAGCATGGCCGAGCGTTTCACCTGGTCCCGATTGGCCGCCGGCTGGCGTGTCCAGTCGCGCGTGCTGCACGCCCTGATGATCCGCGAGTTGACGACCCGCTTCGGGCGCGAGAACATCGGCTTCCTGTGGATGATGTTCGAGCCGTTGCTTTTCGCGGGTCTCGTCTCGATCAGCTACCGGCTGATCCACGGGCCGTCCGAGCACGGCATGGAGATCGCCGCCTTCGTGGTCTCCGGCTATATCCCGATCACGCTGTTTCGTCACTGCGTGGGGCGTGCGGTCATGGTCTTCCAGGCCAATGGCGCGCTCATGTACCACCGGCAGATCAAGATCCTGGATTTCGTGCTGGTGCGCTTCCTGATCGAATTCCTGGGCGGGATGATGGCCTATGTCTTCATCGGCACGATCCTGATGATCGCGGGGGTCTTTCCGGTGCCTGCGAACATCGGCCAGTTCCTGGTGGGCTGGTTCCTCTATGGCTGGGTGGCCTTTGGCACCGCGCTGGTGATCGCGCCGCTGTCCGAGATGTCCGAGGTGTGGGAAAAGTTCATTCCGGTGACCACCTATATGATGCTCCCGGTGTCCGGCCTGTTCACCATGGAAGCCTGGCTGACCCCGACCATGCGCTATTATCTGATGTGGTCGCCCTTCGTGAACGCGATGGAGCTGATGCGCGGGGGCATCTGGGGGGATGAGATCGTTATCTACTACAACATCTGGAACCCGATCGTGATCGCCATGGCGCTTACCCTGACCGGCCTCATCATGTGCCGTCGCATCCGCCGCACGTTGACCGTCGAATGATCGTCTGTCGCAACGTATCGAAGTCCTACAAGATGGGACACGGCGAGAAGAAGGTCCTGCGCAACGTGGATCTCGTCGTCAACCGGGGCGAGCGTGTGGCGCTGCTCGGGCGCAACGGTGCGGGCAAGAGCACGCTGATCAAGCTGATCGGCGGGGTGGAAATGCCGACCTCGGGCCGGATCGAGCGGCACATGCGCATTTCCTGGCCGCTGGGGCTGACCGGAGGGTTTCAGGGCAGCCTGACCGGGTTCGACAACGCCCGCTTCATCGCGCGCATCTACGAGCGCGACTACAACGACCTCAAGGCCTTCGTCGAGGATTTCACCGAGCTGGGGCGCCAGCTCAAGATGCCGGTGAAGACCTATTCCTCAGGGATGCGCGCGCGTCTGGCCTTCGCCCTGTCGCTGGCGATCGAGTTCGAGTGCTACCTGATCGACGAGGTCATCATGGTCGGTGACCAGAACTTCCAGCAGAAGTGCCATCACGAGCTGTTCGAGAAGCGCAAGGACCGCACCATGGTTCTCGCCACGCACAGTTCGGGCATTGCCCACCGCTTCTGCGACCGCGCGCTCATCCTGCAGGATGGCCACCTCAAGGCCTATGAAAACCTCGACGTGGCGCTCGAGACTTACGCCAAGCTCTAGGCTGTAGTGACAATTTAATTACTTGAGCCATAGCATGATGCTGGCGAG
>NZ_JALHLF010000083.1 GCF_022832435.1 Novosphingobium organovorum
GAGCGCCTGCCCGCTGCGCGCCGTCGGTGCGCCGCGTTCGCAGGCCTCGATCGGTTGCAGCGTCGCGGGCGCGATGTCGATCTCGATCCGCCCGCCGCCGCGCGGGTAGAACCCGTGGCGCACCAGCCGCGCGCGGACGGTCGGCCCCATGCGGTTGACCACCGGCAGAAAGCTCTTCGCGATGAACTCGAACGGCGGGGCGAGCATGTTGTGCGTCCCCCCTTCGAGCACGAGGCGCGAAGGCGCCCCCGCCAGCACCAGCGGCATCAGCACCGTCTGGAGCACCAGCCCGGTCGAACCGGCGGTGCCGACGGCAAAGTGGTATTCACCCGGCACCACGCTGCCGGGCCGGAACGTCAGCGTGTCCGAGCCGACCGCCAGCCCGGAAACCTCGGCCTGCCCGATCGCCGCCGCCGCCTCGACCGCGGTGACGTGCTGGCGCATCAACCCCGGCTTGGAGCGCTTGCCACGCACATGGGTAATGCGAAAGGGCGCCCCGGTGACAAGGCTGAGCGCGCAGGCGTTGCGCACGACCTGCCCGCCGCCTTCCCCTTCGGATCCGTCGATTTCGATCATGTGTTCACACAGTCCAGCAAAAGGGTTTCGGCGCTTTGCTCGGCATCGCCGGGCAAAGGGCGTTCGGGGATGGCACCCGCTTGCGCCAGTTCGCCCCGGATTAAGGCATCGAGTTCAGGGTAGCGCGCCACCGGCCCCGCCTCGCGCGTTTGCGTCTTGATCGCCACCAGTTCGGCGATCTGGCTTTCCAGCGACGCGCCAAGTCCCGCCCGCACGAGCAGACTGGCAAGGTCCATCGGCGGGCGCCGGGTCGGATCGCGGCGCAAGGCGCGCAGCGCCAGCGCCGGGCGCAGCGCGTAGAAATAGCGCTTCACCCCCATAGCTGCCCCTGGCTCGGGCCAGCGGTCAAGCGCGTTGCGGCACAGGCTTGCGTAGTGACGCGCGACGCCGCGCGGCTCGAACAGACGATCGGCCAGCGCCGCCACGCGCGCCATGACGGGATCGTCGGCCCGGTAGCGGATGGGCGAGGCCAGCCACTCGCTCACGGTCGCGTTGGACTTGAGCATCAGAGCCAGAAGCTTGCGCAGGTCCCAGCCGTTGAGGTCGATGTCATCGAGGATCGGGCGCTCGATCACATCGCGCGGCGCACGCAGGCCCAGGTAGGCATCGCGCGCGCGCACATAGACGAAGCGCACGTCGTAATCGCTGTCGGGCGAGGGAAAGCCCCAGGCCCGCGATCCCGATTCCACGCAAAGCAGCAGGCGCACGCCCTCCTCACGTTCGACAGCGAGCAGGCGGCCTTCGATCTCGGCCTTCACGTCAGCGGCACGCAGCGTATTCACGGCTTGGTCTCCCGTTCCCGGATCGGCGTGAAGGGGATCACCCCTTCACGCAGACCACCTGCTTCAAGGTGTGGACGATCTCGACGAGATCGGCCTGCGCCGCCATCACCGCCTCGATCGGCTTGTAGGCGCGCGGGGTTTCGTCGAGGACGCTGGCGTCCTTGCGGCATTCGACCCCTTGCGTGTCGGCGACATGCTCGGCGAGCGAGACCGCCTTCTTCGCCTCGGTCCGGCTCATCACCCGGCCCGCGCCGTGCGAACAGCTCTCGAAGCTGTCCGGGTTGCCCAGCCCGCGCACAATGAACGACTTCGCGCCCATCGAACCCGGAATGATCCCCAGCACCCCCTTCGCCGCGCGCACCGCGCCCTTGCGGGTGACCAGCACGTTTTCGCCGAAGTGGTTTTCCCGGCTGACGTAGTTGTGGTGGCAGTTCACCGCCTCCAGCTCGGCCTCGAAGGGCTTGGCGATCTGCCCGCGCAGCGCAGTGATGACGTTGGCCATCATCAGCCGCCGGTTGAGCGCGGCAAAGTCCTGCGCCCAGCCCACCGCCTCGACATAGTCGTCGAAGTGGTCGGTCCCTTCGGGGAAGTAGGCCAGGTCCTTGTCGGGCAGGTTGATATGCCACTTGCGCATGTCCTGCCTGGCCAGTTCGATGAAGAAGCTGCCGATGGCGTTGCCCACCCCGCGCGAACCGGAATGGAGCATCACCCACACCCGCGCCTCGGTGTCGAGACACAGCTCGATGAAGTGGTTGCCCGTGCCCAGCGTGCCCAGGTGCGTGAGGGTGTTCGTGTTCTTGAGCCTGGGATACTTGGCGCAGATCCGCTCGAAACGAACCGCCAGCGTCGCCCAGGCCTCGACGATGGCGGGCGGCGGCGCACCCCACGAACCGTGGTCGCGCTTGCCCCGCCCGACCGACCGGCCATGCGGCACCGCCTGCTCGATGGCGGCGCGGATACCCTCCAGCGTGTCGGGCAGGTCGTGCGCCATGAGCGAGGTGCGCGCGGCCATCATGCCGCAGCCGATGTCGACGCCCACCGCTGCCGGGATCACCGCGCCCTTGGTCGGGATCACCGATCCCACCGTCGCGCCGATACCGACATGAACGTCGGGCATGGCGGCCACATGGCGAAAGATGAAGGGCATCTTCGCCGCGCTGGCGAGCTGCGCGCGCGCCTTGTCGTCCACGGGCACGCCGCGGGTCCACATCTTCACCGGCTGGCCGCCTTCGACCGCCTGCACGTCGTAATGGGTTTCGGTCATGGCCGATCTCCTTGAAAACAGGTCATAGGTGCCGGCAACGAGGTTTGGCGAGACATTCCCGCGATCCCGGCAAGGCCCGGATGGCGGATGCGGAATTGAACCGCTCGGGCCAGAGGCCCTTACCCGTGTAGTCCCGCCGGCATTCGCCAGCGCTTGAAAAGAGGGTGGCCGTGGCGACCAGGAATGGTGAGACGGCGGTCCTTAAGCTACGTTTCCGTTCGGCGGGATTCGAACCCGCATCTCCCGTATCCTCGCATAAGTTCGGATAGGGGCGCTTTTCGCGTCGGACCTTCATGCGTTGGAGGATGTAGTCCCACCGGCATTCGCCACGGCCTGAAAGCCCGCCCGGCGGCGACGAGAATTCGCAAGGACGAAGTGGGGCTCTACCGCTGAGCTACCGCCCCGAAAGGCGGGCCGGATTCGAACCGGCGACAACCATACGCAATGTAGTCCTTGCAGCATTCGCCGCGCGAGCGGGTGTTCGGTATTCAGATCTCCACTTCGTCGATGATTTCGACCCGGCTGCGCGCCTGCCCCTGAGCAAAGCGCGCCATCGTATCGAACACGGCATCAGTGAAACCACCGATGTTGAGGATGTCCGCGCCGCTCTGCACCGGGCTCGTGCCGTAGGGCGCGATGTCGATGCAGATCAGCCGGGCCGCCGGGTTGCGCGCCTTGAGCCTGGCCCACTCGGCCATGGTGGCGCTGGCCCCGTGCCGCGCGGGATCGAGCCAGGACTGGTTGTCCGAGACGATGACCACGGTATCGACCCGCGCCCCATGCCGGTTGAGCCGGGCGAGCGGGGCCGAAACATTGGTCCCGCCGCCGCCCTGCGCGGCCAGCTTGGCCGTGTTGACCGCCAGCCGCGCGCCCGATCGCAGCCAGACCGGCTTGACCGTTTCGGCAAAGGGCAGCACGCGCGCCTTGCGGTTGGCCCGCAGCAGCGCGGCGCTCACCAGCGCGGCCACGTCGATACAGCGCACCTTCGAGGTCGCGCCCTTGCGCCAGCCGGTCACCGGCCAGTGCATCGAACCCGAAACGTCGGGGCACACCACAAGCTGCCCGGCGAGCACCGGGACATGGCCCAGCGCCACCTCGAGCGCCTGCTCGAGCGCGGCCTGCACCGCCAGCGGCACGCCCTCGCCCACTTCATTCATGGCAACCATGAGCTGGTAGGGCAGGACCCGCGCAGAGGCGATCGCGTCCGCGTCCGCCAGCCGCGCCGCGACGCCCTGCACCACCCCCGGCACATCGAACGCACCCTGACGCGCGAGCGTGTTGAGGTTCATGCGCAGCGCCTGCCAGCCCATGCGTTCGAGCGCGATCGTGCCCCACTGCTCGCGGGTCAGCGGATGCGCCGTCAGCCATTCGAAGGGCACGTGCGGCAGCGGGCGCGCGGGATCGCGCTTCCACGCCTCGAACCCGGCGATTTCCGGCGGCAACGCGGCCTGATCGTAAGGCTTGCCGATCAGCCAGCCGTAGAACGCGCGGCGTTCGGGCGTGGCGGGCGCGGGGTGGACCATCCGCACGATGTCGGCAAGGCTCGGCGCGGTGCCGGTCGCCGCGCGCAGCAACTGGCCGGTCGAGGCCTGTTCGAGCCATTGCCGGACCAGCCACCGGGGCCGTGTGCCGAGCGAACGCCGCCCGACCTGGCCCGAGCGCAGGATCTGCACGAAGCTGCGCAGCATACGCGCGTTGTCGATCGTGCGGCCAAACACACGAACCGCAAGGTCGGGCTCGGCCACGGTGAGGTAAGCGGTAAGCAGCGCGGGCGCGTCCTTCATCGCCCCGGCCTTGCGGGCGTGAACCGCGGCCCTGGCAACGAAGAGCGGGTCGCAGCCGCGCGCCGCGTCGAGCAGATCGACCAGCTGCGCCTCGGCGGCGGCGTAAGCGCCATCGCCCAGCGTGCCGGTCATGGCCAGTTGCGCCAGCCGTTCCTCGGGGGCGTAGGCGTAGGCCGCGCCCCCTTCATGGTTCACCGCATCGGCGCGCGGGGCCACGAGAGCCGCCTTGTTTGCAAAGAGACGCGCAAGAGCCATGATCGCCTTCCTTTCTTCCGCTGTTTCGGGCCGTGGGGCGGCCAGCCCATTCCGGCCGCCCCTTGTTCCCGTTTCCGCATGACCGGGCTGTTCGACCGACCCGGCAGGCTAAGGAATTGCAGGCCGCGTGCCAAACCGCCCCGCGCCTTCGCACTTTTTTCAGATTTCGCGGTTTTCCGAGGGTTTTCGGGGTGATCCTGCCGTTTGCGCGCAAGGCGCCTTTCAGAGACTTTCAAAAGTTTTGTATCCTACAGAATAAGCTTGTATCCCCTGCGATCATGAAACCGCTTACCGTCGTCAGCTTCCTGGGCTCCACGCTCGATGCCGCGAAGTTCGGACCCTCACGCTGGAGCAAGTGGCGCCCCTCGGTCGCGCTCGCGATGCACGAGGACCTGCGCATCGAGCGTTTCGTGATGATCCACGCCGCCATGCATCGCCGGCTGGCCGATCAGGTGAGCGAGGACATCGCCTCGGTCTCGCCCGAAACACGGGTCGAGCGTCAGGTCATCAACTTCGACGACGCCTGGGATTTTGAGGAAGTCTACGGCAAGCTGCTCGACTTCGCGCGCGCGCTCGACCTCGATCCCGAAGCCGAAGACCTGCTCGTCCACATCACCACCGGCACCCACGTCGCGCAGATCTGCCTGTTCCTGCTCACCGAAGCGCACTATCTGCCCGGCCGCCTGATCCAGACCCAGCCCGCCCGGCGAGTAGACGGCGCGGCGCCGGGCAGCTGGGCGATCATCGACCTTGACCTGTCGCGCTACGATTCGATCGCCACCCGCTTTGCCGAAGACCGCGCGCAGGGCACCTCGTTCCTGAAATCGGGGATCGAGACGCAAAGCCGGGCCTTCAACGCCATGATCGAGGAGATCGAACAGGTCGCCGCGCGCAGCCGCGCCCCGATCCTGCTGATGGGCCCCACCGGCGCGGGCAAGAGCCAGCTGGCGCGCCGCATCCACCAGCTCAAGAAACTCAAGCGCCAGGTCGCGGGCGCCTTCGTCGAGGTCAACTGCGCCACCTTGCGCGGCGATGGCGCGATGTCCGCGCTCTTCGGGCACACACGCGGCGCCTTCACCGGCGCGGCCACCGCGCGCGAAGGGCTGCTGCGCGGCGCCGACAAGGGCATGTTGTTCCTCGACGAGATCGGCGAACTCGGGCTCGACGAACAGGCGATGATCCTGCGCGCGATCGAGGACAAGCGCTTCCTCCCCGTCGGCGCCGACCGCGAGGTGGACAGCGACTTCCAGCTCATCGCCGGGACCAACCGCGATCTGGCGCAAGGCGTCGCGCAAGGCACCTTCCGCGAGGACCTGTTCGCCCGGCTCAACTTGTGGACCTTCACCCTGCCCGGCCTCGCCCAGCGGCGCGAGGACATCGCCCCCAACCTCGACTACGAGCTCGACCGCCACGCCGAACGCGAGGGTGAGCGCATCTCGTTCAACCGCGAGGCGCGCGAAGCCTACCTCGCCTTCGCCACCGATCCGCGCGCGCCGTGGAAAGGCAACTTTCGCGACCTTGCCGCCAGCGTCACGCGCATGGCCACCTTCGCCCCCAAAGGCCGCATCGACACCGCCACCGTCACCGCCGAGATCGCCCGCCTCCAACGCCTCTGGGGCGCTGCTGGACCGACCCGCGACGGGCTCGACGACCTGCTCGACGACGCCGCGCTCACCGCGCTCGACCCGTTCGACCGCGTCCAGCTCGCCTTCGTGATCGATACCTGCCGCCAGTCGCGCTCGCTCTCCGAAGCGGGCCGCACGCTCTTCGCCGCCTCGCGCACACAGCGCACCAGCACCAACGACGCGGACCGCCTGCGCAAGTACCTGGCGCGGTTCGGGTTGCGCTGGGGGATGTTGGAAGGGGAAGATTTGAAATCGTGATTCAAGGGGTTACCACCCCTTGACCCCATGACTGTAGAGGGTGGCCCTTGCCGGTGAAGCGCAGCGCCGCAAAGGCTTTTGAAGCCGAGAGCTTTGCCCTCGGGTTCCGTGTTACCCCGCCCTCACCGTCGTTGCGCAAAGATGCCGGAGAGGACTGCGCGCGACAGTTCGGGGGTCAAGGGGTGGTAACCCCTTGCAAAACCTCTTCCCTCCCCACGTCCGCAAACCGCCGGATAGCCCGCCGCCCGCGCACCCGCCCGCCAAGCTTGCGCACGATCACCGCCAGCCCGGCTTCGGCATCCGCGCGCACCCCGCACACGAAGAGGTCGACGGCGGCGAGGCCGTGTTCGGGCCAGGTGTGGATCGAGATGTGCGATTCGGCGAGGAGCGCGACCCCGGTCACCCCCATGCCCGGCCCGAAAGGATGGAGGCGCACGTCGAGCACGCGCGCGCGGGCGGCCGCGGCGGCCTCACGCAGGATGGCCTCGATCGCGGCGCAATCGTCGAGGCCGCGCGCGCCTTCGATGTCGGCGACGAGGTGGAGGCTGTTGTCGGGGCTGTGCGGCATGTCAGGCGAGACTCTGAAAGGGGTGGCCGAGGTGGCGAAGCGAGGCTTCGGCGGCGAGAACGCCGCGGTAGTGCGCTTCTTCGAAGAGCGAGAGGCCGCTCATGTCGGAATTGGCAAAGACCACCGGCGGGCGGGCGGCCTCAGCGGCGAGGCGGGCGGGTTCGGTGAGGAAGCCGGGCGAAGGGCGGATCATCGGATGGCCCCAGCGCCACACGTCGATCCGCCGGATCGCGCCGTCGAGATCGGGGTTCATCGTCAGGAGGTCGTCGCGCACCATGGCCTGCCACTGCGCCAGCGTGCGGGTCATCAGGATCTTGCGCGCGGCCTTGGGGGTTTCCCTCGAAAGCGGGAGATACCAGGTCAGCACAGTGGGGCCGCCATCGGCGCTCTGGCTCTGGTGGGTGGCGACGACGTAGCCGAGCGATTCGCTCGCGTGCGACACGTTGTCCCAGGCCAGCGGTGTTCCGGGTCCGCGCGGCGGGCGATCGACGGTGACGTTGGCGACCACCCAGGGCGCGTAAGCCATCGCGCCGGCCTTTGCGAAGGCCGGCGCAACCCGCGCGGCGACGAAGTGCGGCATGGCAACGATCACCGCGCGCGCGCGCAGGCGACGGCTGCGGCGCGCGGCATGATCGAACACGTCGATGAGCGGGCGGCCGTCGGCACCGGGCCGGATCGCGAAGACCGAATGCGCCGGGGTAAGGTGCGGTGCGATGCGCTGCGCCATGCGCTGCACCAGCCGCCCGTTGCCTTCGGGCCAGGTCAGTTCGCGGTCGCCATCCTCCCCGCTCGCCCAGCCGCGCCGCGCCGCGAAGTAGTGGATACCCGCCCAGGCCGAGACATGTTCAGGTTCGCTGCCGTAATCGTCGCGGCAGCAGTAGCGCAAGTACGCGCGCAGCGACGGCGCGGTGAAGCCTTCGCGATCGAGCCAGGCGGCAAAGTCCAGCGCGTCGAGCGCGCGCAAGTCCGCGTCCGCGCTCGACAGCGCCATGGGAATCGCGAAGGCGGGCCGTCCATCCTCCCCCACCAGCGCGCGGTACTGCGCCATGCGCGCCTCGAACATGGCGCGCTGGCGCAGTTCGGCGCTGGGCAGGCCTCCGCTCGGGAACAGGCCCTCCTGCCAGCGCCCGCGCCACAGCAGGCGCTCCTCCAGATCGGCGCAGAGCTGGTAGGGATCGTAGCGCGGCGCGCCGTTCGCGTCCTCACCCACGATCATCCCGAACTGGCCGAGCATGTGGCGCAGCGCGCGCGCCTCGCGGTTTGGCACGGGCAGATAATGCGCGCCGAGCGGGTAGGCGCTCACCGCGTTGCGGCCCGACCGCGCGTTGCCGCCGACGCGGTCCTCCAGTTCGAACAGGGTGAAATCGGCAAGCCCCGCCTCGGCCAGCCGCCAGCCCGCAGCGAGCCCGGCGACCCCGCCCCCCGCGATCACCAGCCCGGCCTCCTCGACCGCGCCGGTAGGTTCGGGCAGCTTGCCATCGCGCAGGAGATGCCCGCGCTGCCAGTCCGCCCCGCCCAGAGTACCGGGCAGTGTACCGGCGAGCGGCGCCTCACCACAGCCACCCAAAGCCAGACTGCCCGCCAGCCCTCCGGCGAGCCCGGCCCCCGAGGCGAGCACCGTGCGGCGGGTGGGCTCAGCCTTCATACTTGCCCCATTCCTGCGCGAAACTGCGCACCAGCGCCTGGTTGTCGAGCCGGTTAACCGGGGTCGGGCGGCGCGCCATGTCGGGGGGGAAATCGAACATCGCGCGCTCGGTCGCGGGCGTCAGGAAACGCAAGTGCGCGGGCAGGTGGACCGCATCCGACAGCGCGGTATGCGCGGCCAGCGTATAGCCCCATTCGCCAAAACTGGGCACATAGGCATGGTACCCGCGCGCGGTGAGCCCGGCCGCTTCGAGCGTGCTTGCCACGGTCCAGTACGAACGCGGCGCGACCAGCGGCGAAGTGCTCTGCACGGTCATCACCCCGTGCGGTGCGAGAAGGCGCGCGACCTGGCGGTAGAAGCTCACCGTGTAGAGCTTGCCGAGCGAGAAGGCGGTGGGATCGGGAAAATCGACGATGATCGCATCGTATGTCCCTTGCGCACGCCGCACCCAGTTGAACGCATCGGCGTGGTGCAGCGTCAGGCGCGGGGAGGACAGCGCATGGTCGTTGAGCCGGGCGAGCTCGGGGGTATCGCGAAACAGGCGGGTCATTTCAGGATCGAGATCGACCAGCGTGATCCGCTCGACCCGCTTGTCGCGCAGCACCTCGCGCGCGGCGAGGCCATCGCCCCCGCCCAGGATCAGGACCTGGCGCGGCCGGGCCACACGGCCGAGCACCGGCCAGACCAGCGCCTCGTGGTAGCGATACTCGTCGCGGGTCGAAAACTGCAGGTTGCCGTTCAGCCACAGCCGCATGTCGCCGTCCTGGCGGGTGATGACGATGCGCTGGTAGGGGGTCGAGCGCGCGTAGATCACCGGCTCCTGATAAAAGGCGACCTCGGACCAGCGCTGCATCGTCTCGGCGCCAAAGAGCCCGGCGACGAGGCTCGCCGCCACGACCAGCGCGGCCAGCGCATCGGCCGCGACCCGGCGCTGGTGGCGCAGCACGACCAGCAGCGCGAGCGCCACCGCGACGTTGGCAAGGCCGAAGACGAAGCCAGTGCGGATCATCCCCAGGCGCGGCACCAGCACCAGCGGAAACAGCAGCGAGGCGATCAGCGCGCCGACGTAATCGTAAGTCAGCACGTTGGAGACCAGCTCGCGAAAGGCAAAGCGGTGGCGCAGGATGCGGATCAGCAGCGGAATTTCGAGCCCGACCAGCACGCCGATCGCCAGCACCAGCGCGTAGAGCGCGATGCGAAAATCGCCGACCAGCGGAAACAGCAGGAACAGCCCCGCCGCCGACCAGCCGCCCAGCGCCGCGATCAGGATCTCGACCCGCACGAAGACCCCGATCGCATCGCGCCGGACATGGCGCGAAAGCCAGCTGCCGATGCCCATCGCGAACAGGTAGCTGCCGATCACGGTCGAGAACTGGGTGACGCTGTCGCCCAAAAGGTAGCTCGCCAGCGTCCCGGCCAGCAGTTCGTAGATCAGCCCGCAGGTCGCCACGACCAGGACCGAGACCAGCAGGATGATCGCCAGCGGCGCGGGCGCGCGGGCCGGCACGCCGCCCTCGGGCACGGTGCCTTCGTCCATCGCCACGATCAGCCGTGGACCGCAGCCGCGATGATGTTCGAGATGCCGATGGCGACCGCGCCGGCCAGCAGCGCCACCGCCATGTTCTTGCGCTCGATGATCTCGCGCCACAGTTCGCCCGGCGTCAGCTTGTCGACCAGCACGAAGGACACGATGAAGATCACGATCCCCAGCACCGCATAGAGCAGCGTGGCGAGAAACACGGAAAGGGTCAGCATGGTGGCAGGCTCCTGTGGCGCGAAAGGCGGATCATTTGTGCATCGGGCGCACGTAGACGGCGCCGTGGGGGTGGTGGTCCTCGTCCGAATAGGGTGACCAGGCGTAGAACGAGGACAACAGCGTGAGCCCCGCGAGCAGGGCGGCGAAGATCGTGTAGAGGACAAGGCGCGCGGTCATCGGCTCACGAATTCCGGAAACGGTGCCAGACGATGATGCCCGGCGGAATGAACAGGAAGATCAGCAAGGTGATCCAGTTACCCCAGGGCAGCCCGCCGGCCTCGGCGGTGATCGTCACCGGGATCTGCTCGGCGAGGCTCCAGCCGGGCGCAGGGCCCACCGCGAGGTCCACCGGCCATGCGTGGGCACCGGCATCAACATAGAGATCGTAGGTGCCGCGCGCGACCCCGCCGAGCAGGGTGTCGGCGCGGCGGTTGCCTTCGCTCCAGTTGCCGTCCGAATCGCGCCCCGAATAGTGTTCGACAAGGCCGTAGCCGGTCACCGCCTGTCCGCTGGCGCGGTCGACCAGACTGTAGTCGAGATCGACCCAGCGGTTGTCGAATTCGCGTCCGCGCGCGGTGATGCGCACGAACTGATGGTCGCGCCCGACCGTGATCGAGCCGACCTTGATGCCCTCCCGTGTCATGCCATAGGGCGCTGCGATCACGCTCGAGGCGCGATCGACCGGTCCGGCGATGAAGACCATGACGAGCAGGGTCAGGATCGCCGCCGCCAGCCCGACAAGCAGCATCGGCCCCAGATCGTCCGCCTCCATCCCGGCGGGCCGCAGGAACCCCGAGGACGGCGTCGGGCGGGGCTTGCGCGGCATCCGGCGGCCATCGATGGCAAAGGCGCTGCGAACCTCGTCGGCCTCGACCGGGACGAGCTGGGTCCAGGTGACCTCGTCCTCGACGCTTTCACGCGACAGCACGGTCTCGCCGCGCGCGAAGGACAGACAGCGCGCGCGGTCCCCGTTGGCGATGCGCCAGTAGAATTCGCCGGTCACCGTGCCGGTCACCGCTTCCTGCTCGGACCACTGGCGGGTGTAACGCTCGCCGCGCCAGGTCACCGCGCGATCATCGCCCTCGGGCAGGTCGAGCAGCAGGGTCCCGAACTGCCATTCGCCCTGGTATTCGACCAGCCAGCGGTAACCGACATAGGGGTTGTAGAGCAGGTATTCGGACCAGTTGTCGCTCTGGTCCTTGCGCTTGATCGCCCCGATCACCGCCCAGTCTTCCCCGAACAGGCGGCCGCGCTGGCCAAGGTCGATGGCAAAGCGGGCCCTGGCCCGGTTGTACTTGCGGATGAGTTCGACTTCGGGGCGCGAAACGTCGAGCAGCGACCCGCAGTAGCGGCACCCCAGGTTGACCGTGAGCCCCGCCGCCTCGAGCGCGAGCGTGCCGCCGCAATTGGGGCAGGCCAGCGTGCGGGGGGCCTTTGGCGCGTGCGGCGCGCTCATCGCCTGCTTCCCTCAAAAGCGGCGGGCAAGGGCCAGCCGTCGAGCGCGCGCACGCCTTGGGGCGCAAGATCGGCCAGTTCGTACCACTGGCCGTACCACGCACTGACCGCGCCTCCCACCTTCTGGAGCGAGAGCGCCGAGCCGGTGCGGCTGCGGAAATCGGCGTTGACGAGCTGCGTTCCGGGCAATGTCGCAAAGGGCAGCTGGCCCTCGCTGCCAAGGCACTGCGCGGTCTTGACGTCGGTGGCGCGCTGCACCGTACCATCGACGAGGATGGCGTGGCCCGGTTCGATCGGCTCACCCCGCGCGAAGGCCTCGACCAGCGGATCGCCGAGCAGTTCAGGCCGCTCACGCGTGAGCATGAACAGGCCCATCGCCTCGCCCAGCCATAGCGGCGCGCCATCGCCGCTTTCAAGCAGCCATTCGTTCCAGGCGCCCCCGCTCCACCCCCAGCGCACCCGGCCAAGTGTGGTGAGCGCCTGCCCCTCGACGCGAAAGCGCGTGCCCAGCTGCACCGGCGACATATCGAAGGGGAGCACCGCGACCTTGCCCATGTCCTCCACCCCGAGCGCCGAGTGGAGCACGAGCGACTGGCAATAGGGGCAGGTCGAATAGGGCAGCGCGGCGCTGCTCGCTTCGAGCCCCGCCCCGCAGGACGGACAGGTGATGGATGGCACGCGAAATCCCCCTGACGCGCGAAAGGCAAGAACGAAAGCTAGAGCATTTTCCCGTCAGGTGAAATCACCTGGCGATTCAGAAAATGCGTCAAGACAAAGGTCTAGAGCGGTCGATCCGATGCAGTCGGATCAACAACCGCTCTAGCGGATGCGGGCGAGCAGCTCAGCCTTCTTGGCGTCGAATTCCTCCTGGCTGAGCGCGCCGAGCGTGACCAGCTTGTGGAGCTTCTCGATCGTGGCGATGGGGTCTTCGACTGGCTCGGCTCGCGCACTGAAACTGCCCGCGCCAACGCCCATACCGGCACCGGCACCGCTCATCGCCCCGCCCAGCGCGCTGGCTGCGGCAACGCCCGCGCCCAGTCCGGCCAGCCCGGTGTCTTGCCCCGCCGCCTGCTCGATCGCCTCGGCGGTCTGGAAGCGGGTGTATTGTGCAAGGTCCCCCAACACGCGCATCGAGGACCCCTTGTCGAGATGGGCCTGGACGGCCTCGGGCAAAGACACGCTCTCGACGTAGAAGCTGAGGCATTCCAGCCCCCACTGCGCGAAGGCGGTGTCGACTTCGTGCTTGATCCGTTCGGACAGCGCGCTCTGGTTGGCGGCAAGATCGAGGAAGGCAATGCCCCCGCCGCCGAGCGCGGTGGCGATCGCGGTCTGGATCGCCGCGCGAAGCTGGGGCTCGAGCGCGGGCACGGTCACCCCTTCGAGCGTGCCGACCACGCGTTCAACGAAAGTCTCGGCATCCGCCACGCGGAACGAGTACGAACCGAAGGCACGCAGGCGCAGCGCACCGAATTCGGCATCGCGCACCGTCACCGGCTGCGCGGTGCCCCACTTGAGCCCGGTCTGCTCCTTGCCCGACAGGAACACCACGTCGGACTTGAAGGGCGAACGGAAGCCCTTGTCCCAGTTCATCAGGCTGGTGAGCAGGGGCAGGTTGGCGGTGTCGAGTGTGTGCAACCCGGCCTCGAAGATGTCCGCCACGCAGCCTTCGTTGACGAAGACCGCGCGCTGCCCCTCGCGCACGGTGAGCTGCGCACCGTTCTGGATCTCGCGATCCTCGAACGGCACGCGCCAGGCCAGTTCGCCGGGCTTTTCGAGCCATTCGATAACGTCGACGAATTGCTTGCGAAGAAAATCGAACATGCCGCCCTCTCGATTACCGCGTTGCTACGGTAATAAGGAGGTTGCCCCCTGCAATGCAAACCCAACCGGACCAACACCCGATTGCGCCCGTTCGAATTCGTTTTTCGAAGAGACGTTCAAATCCCTTGACACTAAACCTTGCCCGGAGTGACACGAAGTCTGCCCGCAAGAGGTCTTGGGTTAAATCTTCGCCAGCCATCAGCTAGTGGTTCGATTCTAGTAGATTTTACGATTTTGACATGTGCAGACCCATCCCAGCCGCCAGGGGATGCAAATGTCAAAATCAATCCACTAGACGCGAAGCCCCCCCCTCGGCAACATTCAAGTGAACGCGACCGCAGCAAGGCAAAGCCTGCCCGCGCAGTTTTGTGCAGCTTACTTTTGCGCCTCCGTCGCCAAGCGAACCGGACGGCCTGATCGGGCGCCTGGCGGAATTTCAGCACAGGGCCGATTGCGGACATTTGGCTTTGCGCGTCACAAGATCAAAGCTACTCCAATCCAATGGATGCGAAGGACTATAAGCGCTGGATTTGAGACGGACAGGTTGCGGTCCACGAGTGGCAGAAAACAGTCGATTATACTCGCAGGAACCCCCAACCATCCGACCGACCACCATAAGTCTCGGCGCGAGCATCGAAGCGCTCCTCCCAAGCGGTAATGTTCACGGCTGAAGGCTGGATGTCGGTCGAAACCGCCACATCCCACGGGTCTTCGTCCCGATCGATTTCCGCAATGTCGATCTTAAACCCGTCTCGCTGGCACTCGGCTGCGAACGCTTCTGCGGAAGGTTGATCCGGGAAAATGTGCGAAAAATCGACTGATCGCGCGGGACCAAGATCGCTGCCCTCTCGTTCCATTCCTGCAAGAATATCGGCGTTCTCTTCAAGCAGCGACATAGGCGCCTCTGATGAATGCCTCTATGTGAATGAAAGGCTTCTTTCGGGCAAGACTTGGGGAGCTACGAACGCCCGCAACGGGGCCGCAACCGACATTGGTACCGGCGGCAGGAACGTCGGCTATTCTAAATCGCTGCTCCGAAGCAGACCGAGCACAATGTCCCATGAGCTTCCTGTCCGACCGCTGGCGGCCGTATGCCATCGGGCGCTCAGCCAGCGGCCACGATCGAATATTCAAGGCGCACGTCATCGAGCAGGCTTTCGATCGCAGCGCGCTGCGCATCGGTGCCGCTGAGCCGGACATCCCAATTGCAATGGGGATGCGTCTTCGTGTCGCGCACGATGACTTTGCCAAGCGCCCGGCGCCATGTCTGGGACGTGCCCCCTCTTTCCCGGACGAGGCGCGTTACAAGCAGATTTTCGAGGTCAGATGCCGTCATAGGCACCGCTTAGCCGTTGCTGGCGGCTAGTCAAACAGAGCCTCTCAATCCGCGGCACAGATCACGGGCCGGCCTCGGAGCGACAAGTCCACGCCAAGGCTTATTCGCCGTTGACCTACGCGATCCAGCGAACAAAGACGGCGCATGGCCCGATCGAAGACACTCAACACCACCAACCTTGCCGCACTGGGCGCCGAGAGACTCGCAGCGCTGCTGATCGAACTTGCGCAAGGTGACGCCGCGATGAAGCGGCGCCTGCGTCTTGAACTGGCAAGCCAGGGCGGCGGCGAAGACGTCGCCGCCGAAGTGCGCAAGCGTCTCGTCGCGATCGCCCGCGCGCGGGGTTTCGTCGACTGGCGCAAGATCCGTTCACTGGCACAGGACCTCGAGACCCAGCGGACAGCCATCATGACGCATGTGGCGCCAAGTGCGACGTCCGAAGCCTTCGACTTGCTCTGGCGCATGCTCGAAATGGCCCCGTCGATCCACGAGCGATGTGATGATAGCAACGGTATCGTGGGCGGCGTTCTCGAGGAGGTCCTGACAAACCTTGGCGAAATGGCCGCGCCATCCGGTTTCAGCGCCGAACGGTTGGCCGAGCTTGTCTTCACCGGCACATGCGATAACGACTACGGCCAGTTCGACGGTCTGATCTCGCTGATGGCGCCAGCCCTCGGGCCGCCCGGACTTGGCATCCTGAAAACGAAATTCGAGGCCCTGGCCAAAAACCCACCGGTCGCGCCGAAAGGCAAAGCCCGCAGGATCATCGGCTACGGTTCACAAGGAACGATCTACGAAGACGATTACAAGGCCCGCCATCACACGCGCCTCATCAAACGCACGCTCGCTGAAATCGCCGATGCTTTGGGCGACGTCGATGGGTTCGTCGCACTGCAGTCCAATGACGAGCGCACGAACCCGGCGATTGCCGCGCAGATCGCGCGAAGGCTGCTCGATGCCGGACGCGCAGACGAGGCATTGGCAGCCCTTGACCAGGCCCCCGCCGAGTTGCGCGAAGGCGGTCGCTGGCCTGAATGGCAGAAGGTTCGGATCGATGCGCTCGAAGCAGCTGGACAATCCGAAACGGCACAGCACGAGCGGTGGGACGTGTTCGAACGCACGCTCGATGCCGAGTACCTGAAAGCCTACATCAAGCGACTGCCCGACTTCGACGACATGGAAGCCGAGGAGCGCGCCCTCGCCCATGCGCGCGGGTTCTCCGGTTTCCATCAGGCGTTGGCATTCCTGGTCGAGTGGCCTGCGCTCGATGCCGCCGCCGAATTGATCCTGGCGCGGCCCGATGAAATCGACGGAGACCACTACTGGCTACTCACCCCCGCGGCCGAAGTGCTCGAGCCCAAACATCCGCTTGCAGCGACCCTTCTGCTGCGCGCCATGATCGACTTCGCCCTCGATAGGGCCCGCGCCAAACGCTACCCCCACGCCGCCCGCCACTTGCAGACCTGCGCGTATCTTGCCGGCAAGATCGATGCGTTCGGCGACCATGCCGACCACGAGGTGTACGTGGCATCACTCAAGGCGAACCATGGGAGGAAAAGCGGGTTCTGGAAAAGTTGAGCGATGAGAGATTGCCCAACCCCGCTAAACCATTGGTTTAGAGCATTTTCCAGTCAGGTGAAAACACCTGACGGTTCAGAAAATGCGTTAAAACAAAAGCCTAGAGCGGTAGATCTGATGCAATCTGATCGAAAACCGCTCTAGAAGGGCCAGGCAGACTGGTTGTCAAAAAACGGGCACATCGGGCAAGAACCCTGTCAACGCCTTGTGACAAACCCCGGATGTTCCCGATTTGCCAGGCCAGCTTGGCTGTCAACGGACAGTTCAACCCGGCTCGAACAGCATCGCTGCACCGTTCATGCAGNCGCCTTGTGACAAACCCCGGATGTTCCCGATTTGCCAGGCCAGCTTGGCTGTCAACGGACAGTTCAACCCGGCTCGAACAGCATCGCTGCACCGTTCATGCAGTAACGCTTGCCGGTCGGGCGTGGCCCGTCGTCGAACACGTGGCCCAGATGCCCGCCGCAGCGCGCGCAGTGCACTTCGGTACGCGGGTAGGCGAGCGTGTAGTCCTGCGAGGTGCCGATCGCGCCGGGCAGCGGGCGCCAGAAGCTGGGCCAGCCGGTATGGCTGTCGTACTTGGTCTGCGAGCTGAACAGGGGATGGCGGTCGGCCGCGCAGACGAAGGTTCCCTTACGCTTTTCCGAATTGAGCGGCGAGGTGAACGAACGTTCGGTGCCGTGCTGGCGCAGGATACCGAACTGGAGCGGGGTGAGCCGCGCCTTCCACTGCGCTTCGGTGAAATGGACCGGATAGGTCTTGGCCTCGGCCCGGCCGGCCCCCAGCGCGGCCAGCACGCCCGCCGC
>NZ_JALHLF010000084.1 GCF_022832435.1 Novosphingobium organovorum
CCTGCCCCGTCGGCGGGCTGCGCGTGCGCGGCCATCCAGCCGCGTACACGCGCGGCGGCCAGCGCGCGGCGTTCCTCAAGCGACTGCCCGCCCCAGCGCTCGCCGATCGTGCCCAGATCCTCATCCAGACCGGGCGCGACGATCCGCGTGGTCGGCGTCCAGCCGCCAAGCCCGAACGAATCGATCAGCGCCTTGCGATCGATCGCCATCGACAGCACTTCGCGGTTGGCCGGATCGGCAAGGAAACCGGTATCGCGCATGACCCTCAGGCCAAACAGGCCCGAGACCGGATCGAGCTGGATCGTCCCGCGCAGGATGCCAACGTCGCGGGTGAGCAGGAAATCCTCGATCCGCCCGCCCAGCACGAGATCGACCTTGCCCTGGTTGAAGGCCTTGACCGCCTCGGCCCCGCCCAGTTCGTGCAGCGTGACCCCGCGCGTGCGCCGGGCCCAGGATTCGACTGCCGGAAGGCCCAGCCTGGACGGTTCAATCGGCACCAGCCGCTCGATTTCCGGCGCACCGCTGGCTTGCGCCAGGCCATCCCCGCGCGCGTCGGCGCGCTTTGCCCCAACCTCTTTCGGTCCTCCCGCCGGCGCGGCGGCCAGAGCCGCACCTTGGGCCGAGGCACCGTCTGCAGCCTGCGCGCCCGCCCCGTCCTCTATCGCCATCGGCCCCGCGCCTTCCTTGTCGTGCACGAGCCCCAGTTCGGGCTGTGCCAGAAGCTGGAGGAAATAGGGCATGGGCCGCAGCAGGCGGATTTCGATCACGCGCCCGGCCATCACGCGGATTTCGTCGATCCCGGCAAGATCGGTGTCAAGCGCAGTGCCTCGGATCGCCTTGAGCGCGGCCAGCAGCGCGCTGCGCGCCGAATTCGCGGTCAGTTCATCGCCATTGCGCCAGTTGCCATCGCGCAGACGGAAGATGTAGCTCTGGCCATCGTCGGTGATGATCCAGCGATCGGCCAGCGCGGGCACTACGCGCCCTTGCGCGTCGAACGAGACGAGGCCTTCGGTCGTCGCCGCGCGCACCAGGCGCTGCGCGATCGAGGCCCCTTCGGTCTTGGCCCCCGGCGCTGCGGTCGGCGCATCGGGGGGACTTTGCGGATTGTCGATCACCGCGACGTCGAGCGCCGAATTGTCGGCCTGCTTGCACCCTGAAAGCAACAGGCCCGCGATCAGGCAGGCGCTGGTGGCCAGGATGGCCGGACGGGGCAGATCGGCGAGACGGGTGCACGAGGCAAACATGGCTAACCGCGTAGTCCATTTTGCCGCGCGGGCAAATGCCCGATCGCACGCGGGCGATAGCGGGACCGGGACAACAGCCCACCCGGACGGCGCGCGATCCACGCGCCGAGCCCGGAGCCGAACAGCCCTTATACCAACCTGCCGTGATCCTGACCTATGAGGATAGCCAGTCCCGTTCGCTGGCAAGGAGGAGCGACAGCGGCGATGTGGTTCATCGTGGCTGGCGTTCCGACGACGTCCAGCGGGCGGAACGGGCTACCCTTCGGGCGGTTCCTGGTGGCACTCGAACGGCGTCGCGTCCTCGTGACGATGAACCACATCGCCTCGTCGGACGCTTCTGGTCGAGAACCACCAGGAACCGTCCTCATAGGTCAGGATCACGGCAGGTTGGTATTAGTCCCGATATCCCTGAAAAGGCAAAACCTGGACACAGACCTAGGTACAGGCCTGGGCAAGAACCCGGCCGCGCGTCGCANTCCTCATAGGTCAGGATCACGGCAGGTTGGTATTAGTCCCGATATCCCTGAAAAGGCAAAACCTGGACACAGACCTAGGTACAGGCCTGGGCAAGAACCCGGCCGCGCGTCGCAGCGCGCTCAGATCTTGCGGACGGTCAGCCCCGAGGCGAGCGGTTCCTTGTGGTTGCTGAGGTAGCGTGGGGCGACATCCTCGCCCGGCTTGACCGGTTCGCGCGCGAGCTTGGGATCGATGTCGGTGTGGAAGGCGACGCCAAAGCGGCTCTCCTGCACCCAGGCGACCGAACCTTCGACCCAGCCCAGGTTGCGGATGTTCACTTCGACCACCGAACCGCGCACGACACGCACCGGGCCTTCGCCCATCATGCCTCCGGCCGAAAGGTTGCGCACCTTGATGCGGTGCTCCCCATCGAGACCGTCCACGCGCAAGTCAGCCATCAGGAAAAGGCTGTCGCGCGGGATCTGCCGGTGTTCGTGTTCGTCCATTGATTTTCCGTCCAGCACCAAGGCGAGGTCCTGCAAACCGGCTCGCCAGCCTGCCGCACCCTGGCGTTCCGGCATGACAGCCTCGGCTAAGCAGGCCAAGCCTGCCGCGTCAACTGCCAGACTAGTCGAAACTGGCGAACAAAGCCTTAATGCCGACCCATGGGCCAAGCCAGGCCAAGGGTCGGACAAGCTAGGGGACGGACGGTGCGGGGGGGGGCTACGGCGCAAGGCTGGCTTGCGCGTGCCCCCATGTGCAGCGTTGCGGCAGCCCCACCCATGGCAGGGCCCCATCGCAAGGCCGCCATGGGAAGGCCACGCGCGTTCAATCGTCGCGCGAAATCTTCTCGCGGCGCTCGTGCGCTTCCTGCGCCTCGACCGTCATGGTCGCGATCGGGCGGGCCTGGAGACGGCCCAGGCCGATCGGCTCGCCGGTCACTTCGCAGTAACCGTATTCGCCTTCCTCGATCCGGCGCAGCGCCGAGTCGATCTTGGCGATCAGCTTGCGCTGCCGATCGCGCGTGCGCAGTTCGATCCCCCAGTCGGTCTCGCTCGAGGCCCGGTCGTTGAGATCGGGTTCACGCAAAGGACCGTCCTGAAGCTGGGCCAGCGTGCCAGCCGAGGCATCGAGGATCGATTTCTTCCAAGCCATCAACAGGTTACGAAAGTAATCCTGCTGTGCGTCACACATGTAAGGTTCATCGTCGGTCGGGACATAAGCGCCGCCGATTACCCGCCGCGCTTTGGCAAGTACGTCAATATCGTTATCAAGGGCCGTCGCCATCCAGAGAAACTCCGCAGGTATCCGCCCCGAATCGCTTTAGCCCTGCCGCTCCGGATCTTTCCGGTCGCACACCAGCAATCCGCGGTCGAGCCGGGCTATAGTTCCCCACCCTAGCCCGCACAAGCCGTTATCACGCAAATCCCACATATTTAATAAACATCCCCCTCCGCGCACGACCGCGGCGGAACAGGTACACTTGCGCGATCACGGTTAACGCAATCTTCACTACCGTAAGCCAGCCTGCACCTCATGCAAGGACCATCAGCCAGTTGAGCTAGAGACAAAGGACAAGACGCCATGGGTACCGCCTGGATTGACGAAGACCGTTTTGCGCAAGGCGCCCCGGTCGATGCCGCGCACGAAGATCTGCTGGTTGCCCATTGCCTCGCGGCGGCGGCAAGCGGCGACATCGAAGCCTATTTCGATCTTGGCGTGGCCTATTCGACCGGTAGCCACGGCGTCGCCTGCGACCTGATCGAAGCGCACAAGTGGTTCAACCTTGCCGCCGTGGCCGGGCACGAGGATGCCCCCACCTGCCGCGCCGAAGTGGCCGACGAAATGACCGCGCGCGAAATCGCCGAAGCCCAGCGCCGCGCGCGCCAGTGGCTCAGCCTTGCCCCCGACAGCGCCGCGCTGCGCCGCGCCGCCTGATCGAGACGGCCCAATACAAGACGGCACAGTACGAGACGGCCGGAACCGGCTCTGCGCCCCTCAGCCGTCTCCCTTGCGGAACGGCGTGCGCGCGCCCAGCCCCAACTGATCGCGCGCGATCCCCATCCGCTCCTGCTCCAGAAAATCGGCGATCGCCGCGCGCAGGCCGTCATGGACGATGTAGTGCGCCGAGACCGTGCGCACCGGCTCATAGCCGCGCGCCAGCTTGTGCCCGCCCTGCGCCCCCGCCTCGACCCGCGCCAGCCCGAGTTCGAGCGCGGCGTCGATCGCCTGATAGTAACACAGCTCGAAATGGAGAAAGGGCTTGTCGATCCGCGCGCCCCAGTAGCGCCCGTAAAGCGCGTCAGGCCCAATGAAATTGAGCGCGCCCGCCACCGGCTCGCCGTCCTCGAACGCGAAGACCAGCAGGATCGATGCGCCCATCCGCTCGCCCAGCAGGTCGAACGCGGCGCGGGTGAGATAGGGGTGCCCCCACTTGCGCGCGCCGGTGTCCTGATAGAATTCCCAGAATGCGTCCCAGTGTTCGGGCTTGATATCATCGCCGCGCAGCGCGCGAATCGTCACGCCCTCCTGCGCGCGGGCGCGTTCCTTGCGCAGGTTCTTGCGCTTGGCCGAGGACAGCGCGCCGAGGAAATCGTCGAACGTCGCGTAGCCCCGGTTTTCCCAGTGGAACTGGATATCCTCGCGCAGCAGCCAGCCCGCGCGTTCGAACAGCGGCACTTGCGCGGGCTCGATGAACGTCGCGTGGGCCGAAGACAAGCCGTTGTCACGGCACAGCGTCTCGGCGCCGCGCAGCAGCGCCAGCGCCAGCTCGGGGTGCGCGGTCAGCACGCGCGGGCCCGTTGCGGGGGTGAACGGCGCGGCGATCTGGAGTTTGGGGTAATAGGCCCCGCCCGCGCGGTGCCAGGCATCGGCCCAGGCGTGGTCGAAGACGTATTCGCCCTGGCTGTGCTGCTTGAGATAGGCCGGCAGCGCAGCGGCGAGCGTACCGTCGGGCCCATCGATGGTGATCGGCACCGCAGTCCAGCCGGTCCCCTCCCCGACCGAGCGCGAATCCTCCATGGCACTGAGGAAAGCGTGCGTCATGAAAGGGTTGCCTCCCGGCACCAGCGCATCCCAGGCATCGGCGGGCAAACTGCCCACCGCGCCGTGCACCCGAGCGACGAATTCGCCTCCGTTCATCGTGCAGTGCTCACGCGCGTGGTCCAGCTCCCGGTTCGATTTCGAAGATGTCCGCGTCGGCAAAACGCGCGGCGCGTTCGGCCTGTTCGGCGCTGCGCACCGTCCAGGTTGCCAGCGGCAGCCCGCGCGCGCGCTGGGCGGCGGCAAAGCGGCTGGGCAGGTCGTTGATGTCATAGGCCAGGAAGTCGGGCTTGGCGTGCCACAGCGCCAGCCGCCGCCCGATTCGCCCGGGCAGCGCGCGCCGCTCGCCCTCGCTGACGATGAGGCCGCGCACGGTGTGCGGCGAATGGCGGGAAAACCAGCGTGCGACACGCGGGTCGAAGCTCATCACCGCGTGCGCACCGGTATAACCCTCGAGCACCCGGCGCACCGCAAGACAGCGCCCGGCGACGTGGTTGTCATCGCGCGACTTGACCTCGATCAGCACCGGGACCTTGCCCGCGATCTGGGCCAGGACCTGCCGCAAGGTGGGGATCGTCTCCCCGCTCCCGGCGCTGCCCAAAAGGCGTACCTGCGCAAGCTGGGCGCTGGTCAGCCGGTTGACCGGCCCCGACAGCGCACCGGGCTCGGCCAAACGATCGAGCGTGTCGTCGTGAAACACCACGCAGTGCCCATCGCTCGAGCGCTGGACGTCGAGTTCGATACCGTAGCCCTGCTCGCGCGCGCGCTCGAACGCCGCGCGCGAGTTTTCCGGAACGCCGATCCCGTGCAGCCCGCGATGGGCAAAATCGGTCTCGGCGATCCAGTTGACCCTGTTCCAGTCCGGTGCCGGACTGAGCCAGCGATCAAGCAGGCCGAACGGCAACGACGGCGTCCACTTCGACCGCCGCGCCCAGCGGCAGCGCGGGCACGCTGACCGCGCTGCGCGCGTGCTTGCCCGCCTCGCCCAGCGCCGCGACCATCAGTTCGGACGCGCCATTGGCGACCTTGGGCTGATCGGTGAAATCCCCGGTCGAATTGACGAAGGCACCGAGCTTGACGATGCGCTCGATCCGGTCGAGCGAGCCGAGCGCGGCCTTGAGCTGGGCCAGGATCATCACCGCACAGGCCTGCGCCGCGACGATGCCTTCCTCGAGCGAGACGTCTTCGCCCAGGCGCCCCTTGACCAGCTGGCCGCCGACGAAGGGCAGCTGGCCCGATACGTGCGCCAGGCCATTGGTTTCGACCACCGCGACATAGGCGGCCACGGGCGCGGCGGCTTCGGGCAGCACCAGGCCGAGTTCGGAAAGGCGGGTTTCGATCTCACTCATCTCGGGTCTTATCCTCTTGTTCGCCGGTCAGGCGGTCGAGCAGCCAGGGCAAGGCCTGCTGCCAGGTGTCGATGCGCGCATGGGCATGGCCTGCCTCATGCGCGCAAGGGATGATCGTCGCAAGGCGCGGTTCGGCGCACAGATGGAGCCTGGTGACCGCGGGCGCAACCGTGGCGACCGAATCGTGGTGCTGCGCCAGATCATCGATGAACAGCGCGCGGCTGGGCGCGTATTCGTCAAGGATGGCCTTGAGCGCGGGGCCCTTGGGCCCCTGGTTGGTAAACACGCGAAGGTCGAGGCCAAAGCCGCGCAGCTGCTCGGCGCGCGCGTCGCGGCGGTGATCCATCAGGTTGGTGAGCACCACCACGTCGGCATGCTCGCGGATCGCCCCGATTGCGGCGACGGCCCCCTCGACCGGGGTCTGGCGGTGCATCTCGCTGTCGAAGAAGGCGCCCAGCAGCGCCCAGGATTGCTCCATGGTCAGCGCCTCCCCGCTCCCCTCGCGGCGCATCGCCTGGTAGAAATCGGAACGGTCGAGATCGAACACCACACCGTGCGCCTCGGCCAGCCAGGTCTTGAAGTGGCCGATCATGTAAAGCAGCACTTCGTCGCAGTCGGTAATCAGCAGCGGCTTCATGCGCCCAGCTCCGCACCGATGGCGGCGAGCGTCTGCGGCGCGACGCCAAGCGCCTGCGCCGCGGCGACAAGGTCGGGCTCGTGCGCGCAGAGGAATTCGATCACTCCGGCCAGCATCGCCGGATCGCCCAGCGCGGCGCGCAGTTCGTCGGGGGTGAGCCCGGTCAGCGCGAGGAAGCGCTGCGCCCGGTCTTCCTCGCCCAGCACCCAGCCGAGGGCGGCCAGCGCCAGGGTCTGCGGATCGGTGCCGGTGCCAATGCCGGTGGATGGCGGTCGTGGAAGAATTGTCAGCCTCGCTTGCCTGCCCTAGAGCGGATCGTGAACCTTCAGATGGGGCTCGGGCACCGAATGGCAAAGCG
Organism: Novosphingobium organovorum; assembly: GCF_022832435.1. Taxonomy (GTDB): domain Bacteria; phylum Pseudomonadota; class Alphaproteobacteria; order Sphingomonadales; family Sphingomonadaceae; genus Novosphingobium; species Novosphingobium organovorum. The sequence continues at coordinate 7,087 of NZ_JALHLF010000084.1, forward strand.
CATCCTCGTTGTCGAGGACAACGATCTCAACCGGAAACTCTTTTGCGACGTTCTGGTCAGCCAGGGCTTCGCGGTGGAGCCGGTGGCCGACGGGCGCGACGCGCTCGACCGGGCGCGCGCCTTCGTGCCCAATCTCGTCATCATGGACATCCAGCTGCCCAACATTTCCGGGCTCGACCTGATCGAGGCGGCCAAGCAGGACCCGGTGCTGCGTACCATTCCCGTGCTCGCCGTCACCGCCTATGCCGGCAAGGGCGACGAGGAACGCATCCGCGAGGCGGGCGCGGAAGGCTATCTCGCCAAGCCGGTCTCGATCGGGCCGTTCATGCAGGCCGTGCGCGCCCTGATCTGACGCGCCCAGGGCTCGCTTCACCGCCCATCGTCGCTTGGTACGCGGCAGCGATGGCTTGACATGTTACACCGGTGCCGCTTTTGCGCCGCATTTCCGGACCACAGAGCGCCCCGGACCTTACGGAGTTTTGAATGACCATGGACCGCCAAGACGTTTCGGCCCGAATCACCACGCTGATCGAACCCTTCAACAAGAAGGAGATCGCGATCACCGATGCGACTCGTTTCACCGACGACCTGGAGTTCGACAGCCTCACCGTCATGGACTTCGTAGCCGCCATCGAAGACGAATTCGACATCATCATCTCGATGAACCAGCAGGCCGAGATCGAAAACTACGGCCAGCTCGTCGACGCGGTGATGAAGCTGCAGAGCTGAAAGACACGAAGATGACCGACATGCTCAGTGAAAACGAAGTGGCCCAGCACGCCGACCTGTTCAGCAAGTTCGACCCGCTCATCAAGATGCGCGCCGACCTGCTCTCGACCGGGGTGACCGATCCGTTCGGGCTCGTCATGGAACGCGTGCTCTCGCCCACCGTGGCGATGTGCAACGGGCGCGAGACGATCCTGCTCGGCACCTACAACTACATGGGCATGACCTTCGACCCCGACGTGATCGCGGCGGGCAAGCAGGCGCTCGACGATTTCGGCTCGGGCACCACCGGCAGCCGCGTGCTCAACGGCACGTACTCCGGGCACAAGGCGGTCGAGCAGGCGCTATGCGACTTCTACGACATGAAACACGCGATGGTCTTCTCCACCGGCTACCAGGCGAACCTGGGGATCATCTCGACGATCGCGGGCAAGGGCGACTACATCGTCCTCGACATCGACAGCCACGCCTCGATCTGGGACGGGTGCAAGATGGGCGACGCCGAAGTCGTGCCGTTCAAGCACAACGACATCGAGGCCATGGAAAAGCGCCTGCGCCGCATTCCCGAAGGCGCGGGCAAGCTGGTCGTGCTCGAAGGCGTCTACTCGATGCTGGGCGACATCGCCCCGCTCAAGGAGATGATCGCGGTCGCCAAGAAGTACGGCGCGATGGTGCTGGTCGACGAAGCGCACTCGATGGGCTTCATCGGCGAGAACGGGCGCGGCGTCGCCGAGGCGCAAGGCTGCCTCGAAGACGTCGACTTCGTGATCGGCACCTTCTCCAAGTCGGTCGGCACGGTCGGCGGCTTCTGCGTCTCGAACCACCCCAAGTTCGAGGTCATGCGCCTGGTCTGCCGTCCTTACGTGTTCACCGCCAGCCTGCCGCCCAGCGTCGTGGCGACCGCCTGCACTTCGGTGCGCAAGCTCATGCACGCGGGCGACAAGCGCGCGCACCTGTGGGAAAATTCCAAGACCCTGCACAAGGGCCTGACCGATGCCGGGTTCGAACTGGGCACCAAGGAACCGCAGAGCGCGATCATCTCGGTCATCATGCCTGACCTCGAACGCGGCGCAGGGATGTGGGAAGCGCTGCTGCACGAAGGGCTTTACGTCAACCTGGCGCGCCCGCCGGCAACGCCCGCCAACATGACCCTGCTGCGCTGCTCGCTTTGCGCCGAACATTCGGCCGAGCAGGTCCAGCAGATCATCGGCATGTTCACCCGCGCCGGAAAGACCGTGGGCATCATCGCCTGATCCGCACTTTCGCGGCCTGGTACACAAAAAAGGGCGGCTCCTGCGTGGAAGCCGCCCTTTTTTTGGCTTGCGCCTAGTCGAATGGAGCGGACGTCAGGCCCGCGCGGTCACTGCGGCGGGCTGGTTGGCGCATTTGGGGTCGGTCTTGCCGCCGCCGCCCAGCAGCGAAATCGCCGCGAAGCCCAGCACGACCAGCACCACGAAGCCCAGCGTGACCTTGCCCAGGTGCTTGTCGATCACCGCCTTGATCGGCGCGCCGAACAGGCGAAACGCCACGCCCACGATCATGAAGCTGATCGAGCGCGACAGGATCGAGGCGCCCAGGAACACCCACAGGTTCATCCCGATGAAGCCCGCGGTAATCGTCAGCAGCTTGAAGGGGATGGGCGTTGCGCCCTTCACGATGATGATTTCGGCGCCGTATTCGCGCAAATAGCACGAAGCGGTGGGAAAGCTGGTTTCCAGATGCAGCAGGCGCAGCAGCGCCTCGCCGAAGGCCTCGAACGCAAAATGGCCGATCGCGTAGCCGAGCAGCCCGCCCAGCACCGAGCCGATGGTGGCGATCGCGGCGAAGCGGATGCCCTTCTTCGGTTCGGCCAGGCACATCAGGCCCAGCATCGGGTGCGGCGGGATCGGAAAGAAGCTGGCTTCCATGAAAGCAAAGGCCGCCAGCCACCACTGCGCGTGGCGGTGCGAGGCCTTGGCCATAGTCCACTCGTAGGGACGGCGCAGCAGGCCGCCTCCCGGCTTATGGGGCATCGATGTCTCCGCTAATACCCTTGGTCGCGCCCGCTTAGAGCATTTTCCGGTCGGGTGGAAACATCCGATGATCGAGAAAGTGCCTCCGGACAAGACCCTAGCGCGGCAGGCCGTCCGGCAGACGGCCCCACAGGCGCCCGACGCGGTAACTTGGCGCTTGACTTTGCCGGACCCGTTTGGTACAAAACAAGAACATTGACGGACGCGAGTCGCCATCGGCACCGCCACCTTGTTCCGCAATCTTCCATCCCGATACCCGAACGAACGGAGAGCCCATGGCGGATCAGACTTCGTCCGAGACCGGCGCGCGCCGCCTGCGCAACCGCGCCAAGGCGAAACGGCCGACCACCCCCCGCAACTGGCGCCAGCGCTTCCTGGCCGAGCTGGCCGCGACCTCGAACGTCTCGGCTTCGGCCAAGACCGCGGGTGTCTCTTCCTCGACCGCCTACGAAGCGCGCCGTGCCGACGCCGAATTCTACCGCCAGTGGCAGGAGGCCCTGTGCGAGGGCTACGACCACCTCGAGATGACCCTGCTCCAGCGCCTGCGCGAAGGCGAGATCAAGCCGCCCAGTGGCGCCAAGCGCGGCACCCGCGTGTTCGACAACGCCACCGCCTTTCGCCTGCTCACCGCGCACCGCGAATCCGCCGCCCGCCAGCGCGCGGTCACCGAAAACCGCAATTCCGACGCCATCCTCGATGCGATCAACGCCAAGATCGAGAAGATGCGCACCCGCCGCTTCACGCCCGACAGCGCCGAACCGGAGGCCGCCGCGCCACGCCGCGACACGCCCGATGCACAGTGACCTGCTCGGCATCCTCCTCGACCTGCCCGAGGCCGAACGACGCTGCGCGCTCGGCGCGCTGAGCGAGGCCGAACGCGAGGAACTGACCACCCACTGGAAGCTCTGGGCGCGGCCCGAACAGCTCGCCCCGGCAGGCGACTGGCGCACCTGGCTGATCCTTGCCGGGCGCGGATTCGGCAAGACCCGCGCGGGTGCCGAGTGGGTCCGCGCGATCGCCGATCACCGCCCCGATGCGCGTATCGCGCTCGTCGGGGCGACCCTGCCCGAAGCGCGCGCGGTCATGGTCGAGGGGGAAAGCGGCCTGCTGTCCGTGTGCCCCGCCCGCCATCGTCCGCTGTTCGAACCCTCGCTGCGGCGGCTGACCTGGCCCAACGGCGCGCAGGCCCAACTGTTTTCCGCCGCCGAACCCGAAACCCTGCGCGGCCCCCAGCACAGCCACGCCTGGTGCGACGAGATCGCCAAGTGGGACAACGCCTCGCAGCGGGCCACACGGGCCTGGGACAACCTCGTCCTTGGCCTCAGGCTCGGCGATGCTCCGCAGATCACCGCCACCACCACCCCGCGCGCGGTGCCGCTGGTCCAGCGCCTGCTCGCCGAACCCGAAGAAACGCTCGCCATCACCCGCGGCCGGACCGAAGACAACGCCGCCAACCTGCCCCGCCGCTTTCTCGATGCGGTGCGCAGCACGTACGGGCGCAGCCTGCTCGGCCGCCAGGAACTCGACGGCGAACTGATCGCCGACATTGAAGGCGCCTTGTGGAGCCGCGCGCTGATCGAGGGCTGCCGCGAATCCCGCCCGCCGGGTCTGTGCCGGGTGGTCGTGGGCATCGATCCGCCCGCCTCGGCCAACGGCGATGCCTGCGGGATCGTGGTCACCGGGCTCGACGCGCACGGCAAGGCGCACGTCCTCGCCGATGCCTCGGTACGCAAGCCCAGCCCCGAACGCTGGGCCCGCGCCGCCGCGCAGGCCGCACAGGCCTGGAACGCGGACCGCGTGGTGGCCGAGGCCAACCAGGGCGGGGCGATGGTCGCCAGCGTGCTGCGCGCCGCCGACCTTTCGCTGCCCCTGCGGCTGGTCCACGCCAGCCGTGGCAAGACCGCCCGCGCCGAACCGGTCGCGGCGCTCTACGAAGCGGGCCGGGTGCACCATGCAGGCACCTTTCCCGAGCTTGAAGACGAATTGTGCGGGCTTGTCGCGGGGGGTGCCTACCAGGGACCGGGCCGCTCGCCCGACCGCGCCGACGCGCTGGTCTGGGCGCTGACCGAACTGATGCTGGGCAAGACCGCGCTTCCCCGCGTGCGGCTGGCCTGATCCACGCCGGGGCGCAAGCGCCCCTGCGCAACCTCCCCCTCTTGCAACCCACCTGGTCCCCGTTTCGGGGAGAAAGGCCGGTCATGTCCTTCCTCGATAGCCTCGTTGCCGCTTTCAAGGGTGAAAGCGCGCGCGTGCCGCTGGCGCGCGGCAGCGCCTCACCCTGGTATTTCGCCGAGGGCGCCGCCAGCCGAGCGCCTTACGAATACACCGGCGCGGTGCGCCGCGCCTATCTGGAAAATCCGGTCGCGCAGCGCGCGGTGCGGCTTGTTTGCGAAGGCATCGGCGGTGCGCCGCTCAAGCCCTGCGATCCCGCGCTGCTGGCGCTGGTGAGCGAGACCAGCGCGGGCCAGCCGCTGCTCGAGACGCTCGCCGCGCAATTGCTGCTCCACGGCAACGCCTATGTGCAGATCCTCAAGGACGCGCGCGGCCGTCCGGTCGAACTCTTCGCGCTGCGCCCCGAACGGGTCAGCGTGATCGCCGGACCCGATGGCTGGCCGAGCGCCTATGCCTATGAAGTGGCGGGCAAGCGCATCGTGATCCCCGTGCTCGACGAGGACGCCTCGCCCTGCCTCATCCACATCCGCCACTTCCATCCCGCCGACGACCACTACGGCGCGGGGTGCCTGAGCGCGGCCGACCAGGCGGTGGCGACCCACAACGCGGCCTCCGAATGGAATCGCCAGCTGCTCGAGAACGCGGCCCGCCCCTCGGGCGCGCTGGTCTACGACACCGGCGACGGCAACCCGCTCACCCCCGACCAGTTCGACCGGCTCAAGACCGAGCTGTCCAACGCCTTTGCCGGTGCGGCCAACGCCGGGCGCCCGATGCTGCTCGAAGGCGGGCTGACCTGGCAGGCGATGGCGATGAGCCCGGCGGACATGGATTTCGCCACGCTCAAGGCCGCCGCCGCGCGCGATGTCGCGCTGGCCTTCGGCGTACCGCCGATGCTGCTCGGTCTACCCGGCGATTCGACTTACGCCAATTACCGCGAGGCCAACCGCGCGCTGTGGCGGCTCACGCTGCTGCCCCAGGCAGCCAAGCTCCTCGCCGCGATCGCCGAAGCGCTCGCCCCCTGGTTCCCCGAAGCCGAGCTCGCCGTCGATCTCGACCGGGTGCCCGCGCTGGCCGAGGATCGCGAGCGGCTCTGGGCGCAAGTGAGCGCCGCCGATTTCCTCGACGATGCGGAAAAGCGCGCGCTGCTCGGCCTGCCGCCGCGCGCCGCGACGCCGCCGTCCAGCCCCGTCGCGGAGGAGCGCCGATGAACCGCAAGGACATGCTCGTCGGCCTCATCGCGCAGGCCACCAGCGAAGGATCGGACCTCGTCACCCTGCGCGCCATCGTCGAAGAAGCCAGCGAACTGGGCGCGCAGCGCATGCTCGTGCTGATCGGGCTCGACGACGACACCGCCTCGGAAGACCTGTGCGAACTGCGCGAACTGCTGCGCGCCTGGCGCGATGCCAAGACCAGCGCGCGCAACGCCGCGATCGGCTGGGTGGTGCGCGGCATCCTTGCCCTGCTGCTGCTCGGTCTCGCGGTGCGCCTGGGCGCCACGGAGCTGCTGCGATGATCGCGCCCGCCCCGCTCGCCCGCCCCGTCCATGCGCCCGATCGCGCGCTGCGCTTTGCCGGCTACGCCGCGCTGTTCGACATCGCCGATGCCGGCCACGACACGATCCGGCGCGGCGCCTTTTCCCGCACGCTCGCCGAACGCGAGGACCCGCTGCCGCTGCTGTGGCAGCACCGCCCCGACGTGCGCATCGGCTGGGTCGAGGCGATCAGCGAGGATGCGCGCGGGCTCAGGGTCATCGCCGCGATCGACAATCCGCGCGGGCTCGCCGGTCTGGCCTTGCAGCGCGGCCAGGTCTCGGGCCTGTCCTTCGGCTACCGCGCGCGCATCAGCCGAAGGAGCCCTGCCGGGCGCGAGCTGCTCGGCCTCGACCTGTTCGAGGTGAGCCTCGTCACCACCCCGATGCAGCACGGCGCGCGCGTCCACCTCGTCTCCTGACACTCCGCGCGAACACGCCGCCACTTTCTCCCCCTCTTTTCCCCTGCCGCCCGTCGCGGGCGGCTCCACTCCCGCGAAAGGTGAATCTGACATGGAAAACTCCGTCCCGGCCGAATCGCTCGAGCCGTCGTTCGACCTCGTCACCCGCATGGACGCGGCCGAACAGGGCCTCTCCACGCTGCGCGGCGACGTCGACGAGGTGAAGGCCCGGCTCGAACGCGTCAGCCGCGCCGCCGCACGCCCGGTCATCGCCGGCGCGGCCACGGTTACGCCCAGCCTCGAGGTCAAGGGCTTCGTCGAGGGCTACCTGCGCAGCGGCCGCGAAACCGAATGGAAGTCGCTCTCGGGCGCGGTGGCGGCCGATGGCGGCTACGCCGTGCCGCAGGAAATCGACGCCCTGATCGCCTCGCGGCTCAAGGCGATCAGCCCGATCCGCACGATCGCGCAGGTCGTCCAGACCGGCACGGCGGGCTACCGCAAGCTGATCTCGACCGGCGGCACCGCCTCGGGCTGGGTCAGCGAGACCGCCGCGCGGCCCGAGACCGATACTCCCAGCTTTGCCGAAATCGCTCCGCCGACCGGCGAACTCTACGCCAACCCGGCGGCCAGCCAGGCCATGCTCGACGATGCCGGTTTCGACATCCAGACCTGGCTTGCCGACGAGATCGCGACCGAGTTCGCCCGCGCCGAGGGCGCCGCGTTCATCGCGGGCACCGGCACCAACCAGCCCAACGGCTTCCTCAACGCCGCGACCAGCGCGGCCGATGACGCCGCGCGCTCCTTCGGCACGCTGCAGTACATCGGATCGGGCGCGGCCAGCACGATCGGCACCAGCCCCGAGCTGACGCTGATCGATCTCGTCCACGCGCTCAAGAGCGGGCACCGCCAGGGCGCCAGCTGGGTGATGAACGCCAAGACGCTGGCCGTGGTGCGCAAGCTCAAGACCGACGACGGCGCCTTCCTGTGGCAGCCGGGCCTGGCCGACGGCCAGCCCGACCGCCTGCTCGGCTACCCCGTGGTCGAAGCCGAGGACATGCCCGACATCGCCGCCAACGCCTGCCCGATCGCCTTCGGCAACTTCCGTGCGGGCTATCTCATCGCGGAACGCTCCGCGACCTCGATCCTGCGCGATCCGTTCACCAACAAGCCCTTCGTCCACTTCTACGCGACCAAGCGCATCGGCGGACAGGTGCTCGATTCGGACGCGATCAAGCTGCTCAAGATCACCGCCTGATGACGGCTGCCTGATCGGCAGGGGGGCGTGACACCTGGCGTCCCGAACGCGCTCGTTCGTCCTTACCAGCGCCGTTTCATGACGCGAACGGGGTTCTCATCTCCCCTTTCGCGCCCCCCTGTCCGGGTCCGCGCCGCGGTTTCCCCTCCTGCGGCGCGGACCCTCTTTTTCCCGAGACCGCCCCTTTCCCCACGAACCTGATCGGAGATGCCGATGAACCGGGTCATCCTTACGCCGGCCACGCTGCCATCATCGGCGCTTGCCGAGCTCAAGCAGTGGCTCGGCATAACGACCGAGCAAGACGACGATGCGCTCCTGGCGCTCCTCGCCACCGCGCTCGACACCTGCGAGGCCTTTACCGGCACGCTGCCGCTCGCGCTGCCGTGCGAGGAACGCCTGAACGCCGGGCGCGACTGGACGGCGCTGGCCAGCCGGCCGGTCCAGGCGATCACCGCGCTCGAATGGCTGGCGCCCGACGGCGCGCGCAGCACGGTCTCGAGCGAGGCCTACGCCGCCGAACTCGACGCCGACGGCACCGGCCGCATCCGCCTCGAAGGCGTCCCTCAAACGAACCGCGTGGTGGTCACCTTCACCGCCGGGCTCGCGGCCGACTGGGACGCCCTGCCCGCCTCCTTGCGCCACGGCCTGATCCGCCTCGCCGCGCACCAGTACCGCGAACGCGAAAACGGCAGCAACGCGCAGCAGCCCCCCGCCGCGATCGCCGCGCTATGGCGGCCCTGGCGTCGGATGCGGCTGGCGTGAGCCGCGCGCGGATCGCGGCGAGCACCGCCCCCGCATTCGACGCCCTGGCCGCCCGCCTTCTCGAACGCGCCCAGCGTCAGGCCAGCGCGCTGGCCGAGACCCGCGCCGAAATCCGCAAGGCCTCAGCACGCGATGCCGATGCCCCCTGGCGCCGCGCCGACCTGCTCTGGCCGCAGTTCACGAAAGGATAAGCCATGGAAGAATCCCTGCGCCTGGTTCTGGTCGAATGGCTGCGCAGCGATGGTCCGCTGGCGGGCGAGCTCAACACCGTGTGCGAGGAAGCGCCCGCACGCACCAGCCTGCCCTGGCTTGCCATCGCCACCAGCGCCAGCACCGACTGGAGCACCAAGACCGAAATCGGGCGCGAGGTCCGCATCGCGCTCGAACTGCACTGCCGGGGCGACGCGCCCGGCAGCGCGGCGGCGCTGACCGCTGCGATCGAAGCCCGCCTTGCCCGCCTGCCGACGAGCCAGGCCGGCTTTGCCGTCATCTCGCAACGCTTCCTGCGCGCCCGCTGCGAACAGCGCGCGGGCAACCGCCGCTCGATCCTGCTCGAATACGCCTTCCGCCTCCTCGCGAACTGACAGGGCCCACGCCCGGCCAGCCGCGCCTTTCCCTCAAGGAGAACCGTCATGACCGCCCAGAAAGGCAGTGCCTTCCTTCTCAAGATTTCCGATGGCGCCGCAACGCCCACCTACCAGACCGTGGCGGGCCTTCGCACCACGCAGATGAGCGTGACCGGCGAAACCGTGGTCACCACCCACAAGGGGAGCGGCGGCTGGCGCGACCTGCTGTCGGGCGCGGGCACGCGGCAGGTCTCGGTCAGCGCGGCGGGAATTTTCCTCGGCAGCGACGCCGAAGCGCAGATCCGCGCCAACGCACTGGCCGGAACGCTCGACGAATACGAACTGAGCTTCGAGGACGGCGAGAAACTGCGCGGCCAGTTCCTCGTCCAGCGGCTCGACTATGCGGGCGATTTCAACGGCGAGCGCAACTACACGGTGCAGCTCGAAAGCTCGGGCGCGATCACCTCGGCATGAGCGAGGCCGTGCCCCCATTCCCCGATCCGCCGCGCGAAACGGCCAACCCGCTGCGCGGCGAGGCCAATCCGCTGCGCGGCGAGGCCAGCCTCCCGATTGACGGCGCAGTGCATGTCCTGCGCCCCAGCTTCACCGCGCTTGTCGCCGCCGAAGAGGAGCTGGGTCCGCTCTACGCCCTGGTCGAACGCGCCGGCGCGGGCCAGCTGCGGCTGAGCGAAGTGGCCGCGCTGTTCTGGCACTGCCTCGACCCGCGCACCCCGTGCGAGCGGGCGCGCGTGGGCGAAGCGGTGGTTCGCCTCGGCCTGGCGCGCTGCG
>NZ_JALHLF010000085.1 GCF_022832435.1 Novosphingobium organovorum
CGGCGTGGCCGCGCGCAGCGAGGCCGGTTCGGACGGCCGCTTTCGAACCGTGGCGCTGCGCGTCGCGCAAGTTGCCCGGCCCTTGGGGCTTGAGGATCGCGCGCCCGCGCTGTCCTGGCAACTGGCCGGTCGCGGGCCGCGGCGACAGAGCGCCTACCGCATTCTTGTCGCGACGCGTGCTGAGCGGCTCGCACCGGGCGCGGCGGACTTGTGGGACAGCGGGCCGGTATCCTCGGGCGCGCAGAGCGGGATTCTCTATGCCGGCAAGCCGCTGCAATCGCGCCAGCGCTGTTTCTGGTCGGTCGAGGCCTGGGATGAAAACGGCACGCGCTCAGGCCGGGGCGAAGTGGGGGAATGGCAGGTAGGGCTGCTCAATCCGGCGGACTGGACGGCACCGTGGCTGGCCGCCGAGACGCCGGATGCGCGCGCGGTTCGCGAACGCGGGGCGGTCTGGGCGACGGCGCCTGCCCAGCGGGCCAAGGGGCCGGTCTCGTTTCGCCTGCCTTTCAAGAGCGGGGCGGGTGCCGCCACCTTGATCCTGCAGTCGAACGACCGCGTCGTGCGCGTCACGCTCGACGGGAAACCGCTCACGCTGTTCGATTATGGATCCTTGCCCGAAATCAAGGCACCGGTCGCGCAGGTGCCGCTCACGCTCGCGGCTGGCGCGCACGTGATCGAGGTGATGCTGATGCCGACCACGGGCGTGGGCGTTGCCGCTCAGGTTCAGCTCCCCGACGCGACGGTCGTTACCGATGGGTGGCAGGTCAAGACGGGCGCGGACTGGGAACTGGCCCCGCGCCTTGATCCTCAACCCGATTTCCGCATGCCGCCAACGCCGGCCTATCTGCTACGCCGCACCTTTCGCCACCATGGCGGGCGGGCAGGAGCGCGGCTCTATGTCGCGGCGCTGGGCGGATACGACGTGTGGATCAACGGCCAGCGTGCGAACGACGACACCCTTCAGGCCGAGCCGATGGACTACGCCCGGCACATTCCCTATCGGGTCTACGACGTGGGGCCGTTGCTGCGCGAGGGCGAGAACGTGCTGGCCGCGATGGTCGCCGACGGGTTCTACGCCAGCTATCTGTTGCAGACCGGCCGCTACAGCTACGGCCCGCCGCCCCGCCGCATCCGTCTTCAGCTTGAGGTCGAGGACGGGGCAGGCGGCTGGACCGCGCCCGAATCGACCGGCGAATGGCGTGGGCACGCGGGCGCCTTGCGGGCCTCGGAAATCTATTATGGCGAGGATTGGGACCGGCGGCTGGCGATGCCGGGATGGTCCAGTCCTGGCTTTGACGATGCGGACTGGGAGCCGGTCGGTCACGCCGCCGAACCGCCCGGGACGCTCCTGGGCCGTGTCGTCGCGCCCATTCGGATTACCCGCAGGCTTGCACCCGAGAGCCTCGCGCGGCTGGAAGACGGCCGCGTGATCGTTGACTTCGGGCAGAATTTCGCAGGCCGGGTGCGGCTGCGCGTCAAGGGCCGCCGGGGCCAGCGCGTGCGCGTGCGCCACGCCGAGATTCTGACCGCCACGGGCGAGCTCGATCGTAAGAACCTGCGCGCGGCCCGTGCCAGCGACACGTATGTGCTGAGCGGGAATGGTGCCGGAGAAACGCTCGAACCGCGCTTCACTTACCAGGGATTTCGCTACGCCGAAATCACCGGGGTCCCCGACGTGCAAGCTGGCGACGTCGAGGGGCTCGTGCTGCACAGTGACCTGCCCGAGACCGGTCTGTTCCGAGCCGGACAGCCGGTGGTGCAGAAGCTGTGGCTCAACACGCTCTGGAGCCAGCGCTCGAACTTCATGGGCTGGCCGACCGATTGCCCGCAGCGCGACGAGCGCGTGGCCTGGACCGGGGATGCCTGCGTGTTCTGGGATACCGCCGCGTTCAATATGGATGTTGGCGCGTTTACCCGCGCCTTCATGATCGACATGCGTGACACGCAGGGCAAGACCGGCGCTTTCCCCGTCTGGGCGCCCAATGTCCACCCGGGCACTTTCGCGCCCAACGAGGCGACGCCGGGCTGGTCCGACGCGGGGGTGATGCTGCCCTACGTGTCCTATCAGCGCTATGGCGATCGCCGCGTTGTCGACGAGAACTGGCAGGCGATGACGCGCTACGTCGAGGGCGTCCTGGCCGACAACCCCGATGGCCTGTGGCTGCACAAGAGGGGCCTCGACTTCGGCGACTGGCTCTCGCTCGACGCCAAGGATCCCGGCGACGCCACGACGCCCAAGGCGCTGGTCGCCACGGCCATGATGGCGCGTTCGGTCGGCCAACTGGCGCAGCTGGCGCGCTGGACCGGCCGCACGCCGGAGGCGGAGCGCTGGGAGCATGAGCACCGGCGCATCGCGGCGGCCTTCGCGCAGGCCTATGTCCAATCCGACGGCACGGTCGGCAACGCCAGCCAGACCAGTTATATCCTCGCGCTTTACAACGATCTGGTCCCCAACACGCTGCGCGCGGTGTCGGCGGCGCTTCTGGCGAGGGACATTCGCCGTCGTGGCACTTTGCTGTCGACCGGATTCCTGGGCACGCCCGCAGCGCTCGATGTGCTGGCCGAAACAGGTTACGGTACGCTCGCCTTCGACCTGCTGCTGCGCACGGAGTTTCCCTCGTGGGGCTACATGGTCGAACACGGCGCAACAACGATCTGGGAACGCTGGAACGGCGACACGGGGGATGTGTCGATGAACTCGTTCAACCACTATGCGCTGGGGGCGGTCTGCGGCTTCTTCTACCGACGGATCGCTGGGCTTCAGCCGCTTGAACCGGGTTTCGCGCGCGCGCGCATCGCACCGCTTGTCGATGCGCGCTTGGGCCATGCGGGATGCACCTATGACAGCGTCATGGGCCGTTTCGTTACCGACTGGCGACTGGTCGCGAACCGCCTGGAACTCACTGTGGAAATCCCCGAGGGGTGCCAGGCCGAGGTGCGCGTGCCGGCATCGGCGGGCGCGCGCATCACCATCGATGGCAAGGCGCCCACGGGGCGTGGCGGCGTGCGCGCCGTGGCGCGTGACGGCGCGGGCGCGACATTTGCCGTGCAACCCGGGCGGTACGCTTTCCATGCGGCATGATCGGACCAGCGCCCTCCGGGCGCGCACATTGCTGGGGCGTGCCGGTACGTGTGCCCTTGGGCTTGGGCTGACCATCGCAGCTCTGGGCGCAAACCGGGTGGGCGCCGCGCCCGAGAGGGCGGCTGTGGCCTCGTCCGGCGTGACCGACGATGCGGTGGGCAAGGGCCGTATCCCGCTGGAACAACTCGCCGCAGCCTTCGCCGATCCGCCGCGCAGTGCCCGCCCGCGGGTTTGGTGGCACTGGATGAACGGCAACATCACCAAGGACGGCATCGCCAAGGACCTTGCGTGGATGAAGCGCGTGGGGATCGGCGGGGTCCAGACTTTCGATGTCGATCGCCAGACCCCGACGATCGTCGCCAAGCGTCTGGCGTATATGACGCCGCCCTGGCGGGAGGCCTTCCGCTTCGCCACCGAACGTGCTGAGCGGCTGGGGCTCGAGTTCACGATCGCCTCCTCACCGGGGTGGAGCGAGACCGGGGGGCCGTGGGTGCCGCCAGCCGACGGCATGAAGAAGCTGGTGTGGAGCACGATGACGCTGGTCGGAGGGCATGCCTTCGCCGGCCCCCTACCAGACTTGCCCTCGGTTTCTGGGCCATTCCAGGACATGCCGATCGACGGGCATGGCGGCTCCGGCGCGGCTGGCGCTCAAGCCCGTGCCTCGGGGGCACTCGGGGTCTATGCCTACCGTCTGAACGAGGGTGCTGGGGACGTTTCCGCGGCGGCGCAGCCCGTCATGCGGCTGGCCGACGGTGCCGAACTGGACGCGCGCGCGCTGACCGATGGGCGCTACGCTACGGGTGTCGCGGTGCCGCGCGGCACTCAGGACGCGCCGACGATCGTCGATGTGACTTACCAGACCCCGCAGACCATCCGTTCGGCGACGCTGTTCGTGCCTTCGGCGGTCGATCTTTATGCCTTGCCCACGCTCGAGCCGCGGCTCGAGGTGAGTGAGGATGGTGCGAGCTGGCGAACGGTTGCGCGCTTCGCGCTGAACACGGCGCCGACCACGATCGGTTTCGCGCCGATTACCGCACGCGCGTTCCGGGTCGTCCTCGCGCCCGCGCACAGCGTGCCGGTCTACGGTGCGGACGCTGCGCCGGGGTACGACCTGGGCGCGATGGCGCGCTTGATGGCACCGGCACCGACGATGGACATTCGCGAGCTTCGCCTTTCGCCGGACGCCCGGATCGACCAGTTCGAAGCCAAGGCGGGTTTCGCGATGGCGCGCAACTACGAAGCGATCGAGCAGGCGGGGCCGCGCGATGATACTGGCGTGCCGGTGCGTGACGTCGTCGACCTGTCCGGGCGCGTCGGGGCGGATGGAACTTTGCGCTGGGCGCCGCCGCCGGGGATCTGGCGGGTGGTGCGGCTGGGCTGGTCGCTGACCGGCAAGACCAACCATCCCGCCCCGGCCGAGGCTACCGGGCTCGAAGTCGACAAGCTCGATGCAGGGGCGGTACGGCGATACCTTGAGCACTATCTGGACACCTACACCGGGGTCGTGGGGCCTGACCGGGTCGGGCAACGCGGCATCAATGGCTTGCTGACCGACAGCACCGAAGTGGGCGCGTTCAACTGGTCCCCTGATCTGCTCGGCCAGTTCCAGCGGCTGCGCGGTTACGATCCGCGCCCCTGGCTGCCCACGCTGACCGGGGTTATCGTCGGGTCGCGCGCCGAAAGCGATCGCTTTCTCGACGACTACCGCCTCACGATCGGGCAACTGCATGCCAGCGTGCACTACGCCACGCTGGCGCAAGTGGCGCACGAGCATGGCCTCAAGGTTTACGGCGAATCGCTAGAGGGGTGGCGCACGGCGCTGGGCGATGATCTGGACATGCGCCGCTACGCCGACGTTCCGATGGCCGCGATGTGGTATTACGCGCCCGATGCGGCACCCAAGCCGTTCTACGCGGCCGACATGCGCGGCGCTGCGTCGGTCGCGCACATCTACGGGCAGAACCTTGCCGCGGCGGAATCGCTGACCTCGACCCGCCAGCCGTGGGATCAGGGGCCGGCGGATCTCAAGCGCGTGGTCGATTGGGAATTCCTCAACGGCATCAACCGCATCGTTATCCACTCCTCGGTTCATCAGCCGGTCGATGACAAACTTCCGGGCATGTCGATGGATCACATCGGGCAGTACTTCAACCGGCACGAGACCTGGGCCGAGATGGCGCGGCCTTGGATCGATTACATCGCGCGCAGCAGTCTTTTGCTCCAGCAGGGCCAGTTCGTGGCGGACGTCGCCTATTTTTACGGCGAAGAGGCGCCGCTCGGCATCCAGACGCAGCAGGGCTATTTCACCGACGTGCCGCGCCGCAACGGCTACGATTTCGTGAGCGCGCAGATCGTCGAGGACACGCTGCGGGTTGATCGGGGCGCGTTGGTGACGCCGGGAGGCGCACGCTATCGGCTGCTCTATCTCTCCGGGCGGCGCTCGAGGATGTCGGTCCGCATGCTGCGTCGTCTGGTCGAGCTGGCCCGCGCCGGCGCTACGATCCTGGGCGATCCGCCAAGTGGGCCGATCGGCCTTGATGGGGATCGCACGACGTACGCCGCGCTCGTGCACGAGTTGTGGTCGGGCCGCCCGGTCACGCGTATCGGGATGGGGCAGGTGATCGCGGGTAAGGACGTGGACGCGGCGCTCGCGGCGATCGGAGCCGGTCCGGACGTGCGCATCGAAGGTGGGGCGCAGGCCGCGATCCCCTTCGTTCATCGCCGGCTGGACGGGGCGGAGATCTACTTCCTCGCCAATCGGTCCGGGCAGCCGCAACAGGTGAAGGCCTGGTTCGCGGTTTCCGGGATGCACCCACAAGTATGGCGCGCCGATACGGGCTTGGCCCAGGCGGTTGCCGGTAGGGCGGTGGATGCAGGGACCGCGCTCGACCTGACATTCGCGCCGGGCGAGGCGTATTTCGTGGTCTTTCGAAAATCCGCGTCCGCCGCCGGGCCGCCTGAACAGGCACCGGCATCCGGTTCGACCCCGCTTGCCGCGCTCGAGGGGCCCTGGAGCGTGACCTTCCAGGCAGGGCGCGGCGCACCGCAAGCCCCGGTGACCTTTGCCGCGCTCGCACCGCTTGAGGACAACGCGGACCCTGCCATTCGTTACTTTTCGGGCGTAGCGCACTACACCACGCGCTTTCGTCTGCCGGCGGGATACCGGCCTGGTATGCCGCTGGGACTTGATCTGGGGCGCGTCGGCGTGATTGCCGAGGTCCGCGTCAACGGGCAGGCGGTGGGAACCGCCTGGCATCCGCCGTTCCGGCTCGACATCGGGCGCGCGGTCCGCAACGGGACAAACACACTGGAGGTGGATGTGGCGGATCTTTGGGTCAATCGGCTGATCGGTGATCGTCAGCCCGGTGCCGTCCCGGTCGCCTGGACGGTCAAGCCAATGTACCGAGCCGACGCGCCCCTGCGCCCTGCAGGCCTGATTGGTCCGGTGCGCCTGTTCGGTTCGGACAGCGTCGTTAAGCCGCGCGCGCAGCCATGACTGGGGAGGAGACGTCATGCATCGGGTGGCCGGTGACGCGTCGGCGCTTCATTTACGGGGCAGTGTTGGCCGGTGCCCTCCAAGACGTGCGTGCGCTGGCCAGCGAAGCGCTGCGAGCACCTGACGTACGGCGCGCCACGGGCAACCCGATCTTGCCAGGCACCGGGATCTGCGATCCGCAGGTGCGCGTCCTTGGCGATACCGCGTATCTCTTTGCAACGCATGATGCGAATCCCGACAACACCGACTTCACAATGCACGATTGGCAGGTCTGGTCGAGCCGTGACCTCGTCGACTGGCACCATGCAGGCACGGTCTTCCCCGAGCAGACCTACCTGCACCAGCCAAGCGCGCAATGCTGGGCGACCGACGCGGCGTTCCGGAACGGGTGCACCTACCTCTACGTGTCGATGGGCCCGCGCAACATCGGTGTGGTCGTCGGCGAGAGCCCGGCGGGCCCCTGGCGCGATCCGTTGGGACGCCCGCTCATCGCCGAAGGCGACGTGCCTACCGCCGCGCGCGATCCGGGGATACTGCTCGATGAGGATGGCGCGGCCTACATCGTCTTCGGCACGTTCGATTACTACATCGCACGGCTGAATCCGGACATGATCTCGCTCGCCGAACGGCCCCGGCTTTTGGCGATCGACCATCGGGAGGGGCCGTATGGGCCGGGCAAGACCGATGACAAGCCGTTCCTGCACCGGCGCGGCGCGCTGTATTATCTGTCGTGGGGATCCTATTACGCGGTCGGCACGTCGCCTTATGGCCCCTTTCGCTACCGCGGGTTCCTGTTCGAACCGGAGAACGTGGATCGGTCCTTTCTGGACGATCGCGGAGTGGCCCGGCTCAAGCCCGCCTACCGTCCGCGCAACTGGCTCAATTTCGACCGGCACGGCTCCTTCTTCACGCTGCACGGCCAGTGGTATTTCGCCTGCAACGACCAGTCGGGGCCGGGCGCGAGTCCGTTCTTTCGAAATACGGTCCTTTGCCATGTTCATTATCGCGCCAATGGTGACATTGCACCGCTGTTCCTGACCGCAGGGGGCGTCGGACAATACGACGGGACGCGCACGATCCGTGCTTGCGACTATTTCCAGGCGAGAGGCGTTTCGGTTCTCGAAACCGAGGGGAAGTTCGGAGCCGAATTCGCTCCGGGCGCAATGGCGCAGTATCCGAACGTGCATATCCCCAAGGGGAGGAAGGTTGCGGTCGCGGGAATAGGTGAAGTGTCGGGCGAGGGGGGGACTCTTGAGTTTCGGCAGTCCGGTGTCGATGGTCCTTTGCTTGGTTCGCTTGCCCTAAGGAGGCAGGTGAGAGGCTACAACGCGCATCGCTGCAGTCTGGGAGTCATCGGTCCTAGCGCGAATGTGTTTCTGGTGTGGCGTGGAATTGACAATTCACGGCTGACACTTACGGACCTGGCCTTTGTGGACACCGTCTGAGAGGCCGTTTCGAAAGGGTTTGAGCGGCCGAGTTTCATGTCATTCCGGGAGTTTGCAGACATCTCGGAGACAGGCATGTGGATCCTGGGCACCCGCGCGCAACATACGCGCCTGGCGAAGCGATACCAGACGGATTGGAATGATGCGGAGTGGCGATTGATCGCCGCATTTCTGCCCGAGGCACGTTCGATGGGGCGCGAGGCCGGTCCGAGCGCAGCCATTATCGACAGTCAGAGCGTCAAGACCACGGAAAGCGGCGGGCCACGGGGTTATGACGCTGGTAAGAAGATCGAAGGGCGCAAGCGCCATGCCCTGGTCGATAGCGATGGCAGAGCGCTGCTGGTCGAGCCACACACTGCCGATGTCCAGGACCGGGATGGCGGTGGTGCAATGCTGCAGATATCACGAGATCTGTTCCCCTTCATCGAGAAGGTCTGGGCCGATGGTGGCTACAACCATGAGCGAGTTACGCAAGCCACCAGCATCACCGTTGAAATCGTCAGCAAAATTACCGGCCAAATCGGCTTCGTCTTCCTGCCAAGGCGGTGGGTCGTTGAACGCTTCTTTGCATGGATCAACCGAAACCGACTCTCAGGCCCTCCGGTCGGTTTGGTGATGAAGCCGCAAGAGTAAGCTGCACAAAACTGCGCGGGCAGGCTTTGCCTTGCTGCGGTCGCGTTCACTTGAATGTTGCTGAGGGGGCTTCGTGCCAAGCGGATGGTGGGCGAAGATTTAACCCAAGACCGCTTGCGGGCAGACTTCGTGTCACTCCGGGCAAGGTTTGGTGTCAAGGGATAATTCGACGTCTCGCGTTGAGAGATTGTGCTCGTGCGACATGGCTACGCCGGGCTATTGCCGAAGGCCGGCTGCGCCCAATTCTTCCCACATCCAGGCAAAGCTGTAGCCGGCCATCTGCTCGTTGCCGGATTTGGCGGTCCCGTTCTCCAGGTACTTCAGCCATTCCACCACCTGTGCGCGCCCGGCCTTGGTCCTGACGGCCTGCCGCGGCGTCTTGTCCCCCAGAGCGGGGACCGGCTCGTCGAGGACCTGTCGGTACTGTCGGTCCATCATGTCGCGAACGATGCGCTGCATCTCCGCGGCAGGGATCTCCGGCTCGGCAGCTTCGTCGCGCTCCTGCCGTTGTTCAGCCATCATTTGGGCAACGGGAAAACCAGGCGATGGAAGAGGATATCATCGCCGTCGCTGTTGACCAGATCGGGCAGGGCCGGGCCCATGACACCGGCAGCGTCCAGCAGCCACGTAGAGGTGATCACGGGCGCGCTGTGGCGCAGCAGCACCGCGCGGTCGGTTACGTCGAAATCAAAGTCCGGGTCGGGCTGGGCGCCGATCTTCGTAAAGCCATCGATCAACTGCTCGCTGCCATCCGGACTAAATGCCAGCAAGGCTCCTGAAATGACGGCGCCGCTTCGGCCGACGATCAGGCGCGTGGCAATCCGGTCCCAGTCGTGCAAGCTGCTGCTCGCGCTGCGCTCCTCAACGGTGACAGGCTCGCCGCCCTGAAGCAGGTCGCGCAGACGCATCGACTTGCCTGGCACAATGTCGCTCACTTCGTAGAGCGACATCGGTGTCTGACGCAGGGCCTTGATATAGGCTTTGACGGAGGCCTTTTCGTTCCAGCCACGCCGCTTCAGGTAATCGTCGGCGAGATTTTCGCCATCGAACTCGCGCCCGATCAGGTCTTCGAACGCGCAGCCCCACAAGGGACCTTCCCAGTGCGGGCCAACGATGTCGAGCCGTTCGTCGAAATCGACGTCGAGCTCGTCGGCCGCTGGTCCGAAATGTTCTTCCAGACACCCCTCAAGCCGTGTCTTCCAGGGTTCGCGCCCAGCATATTTGATCAGGCCGGACAGGTCGTGGATGGCGCGCAAGGGGAAAGCTCCTGCTGAGGTTCACAGGTTCGGTTTTGGAATAGGCCTGCGTCATATAAGGGCAAGCAGGCTCGCGGCGCGAGGGAGCGCGAGACTTTGTTGCGCGGACGGGGGAAAGGCTGGCATGAAATCAGATGGGGCTCGGATTTTAGCGATTTGCTCGCGTGCACCTGCTAGGCGCTCGTCATGACAAGCACGGCTGTCGGTCTCGTCGACGCGAATGGCGATGCGGCAGTCGTGCCCTATCCGATCGGGAGTTTTTGATGAGCGCTTCGCCAAAACCGTGGGACAACGAGCTGGTTGCCAACTGGCTGGAGGCGCGCATCGAGGCGGCGTCTCGCGATCAGGCGGCGGCCGACAGACGAGGGTACGGCGCCGACGACGAATACGACAAGGCGGCCGCCGAGGAGTGGGTGTGCCGAAAGTTGAGGCTCGCCGGGCGCGAGGGAGACCAGGCCTCGTTTGCGCAGGCCATCAAGCAATTTCTGGACCAGGATGACTATCGGATAACAGGGATCCACGACGATCGCCGTGTCGAACGGCATGTCCGCTCGATCCTGCGAAAGATCGCCAAGATGGCCAAGGCGAATGAGGGCTTCGAAAACCGGCTGCGCTATCAGTGAATACGGTAGCCGGGATGCGCGGGGTTGGCTGTGGCTATCGGCTTTGTTGCGCAAATGCCCGAGGGATTCCGTTCGTGAATCCAGTTGGTTATGGGTCGGTGATGAGCAAACCGCCCCGCGGACGCTACCGCGCGACGAACTGGAAGTCCTACAACGCAGCGCTGGCGCAGAGAGGTTCGCTTCAGGTCTGGTTTGATCCCGGGATGCAGTGGCTGTCCGCGCCAACCGGCAAGCGCGGGCGCCAGCCTGTCTTCTCGGACGCCGCGATCCAGGCCTGCCAGCCCCGTTCCGGGCCGTTGGATCGGCTGATCGACAGCACGGGCATCAAGGCCGTTGGAGACGGGGAATGGTGCAGGCGCAAGCATGGTGCGTCCAAACGCCGCCAGTGGCGAAAGGTCGACCTGGACGCCGGATCGCTTGAAATCCACGCCATCGAAGGGGCCGGGAGCCGGGTTGGAGATGCACCCATGCTTCCCGAACGGCTGGCGCAGATACCACCCGACCGAGCGATCGCGACCGTCAGCGCCGATGGCGCTTTTGACACCAGGGCCTGTCACGAAGCCATTGCCGCGCGCGATGCCTGTGCGATCATACACGTCCGCAGCAATGCAAAAAGCCTGGCCCGAGAGCACGCCGGGCGTTGCCGTCCGCAATGAAATCGTTCGCTCAAGCCGGCGGTTTGGCAGGGCAATCTGGAAACGATGGAGCGGCTATCACCAGCGCAGCCTGGTCGAAACGAAAATGCATTGCTTCAAGCTCCTGGGCGAACGCATCATGGCACGAGACTTCGATCGCCAGGTCGCCGAAAGGCAAATCCGCGCCGCCATCCCGGGCCGTTTCGCTGCGCTCGGAAGGCCCCAAACTCAGCGGGTCGCGTGATCAATGCCATCAAAGGCCAACTGCTACCCTCTGGCCGATTTGCGCAACAAAGCCGACCGCAACCGGGCGTGTCCGGCCAGCCTGGCTCGCGCCTGAAATAGATCGATTGAGGTCTGTTTTGGCAGTCTTGGAAGCCGCCATGCCCAAATTCAAGCCTACGTGTCGCTCAGCCGGTGTNCTGGCCGATTTGCGCAACAAAGCCGACCGCAACCGGGCGTGTCCGGCCAGCCTGGCTCGCGCCTGAAATAGATCGATTGAGGTCTGTTTTGGCAGTCTTGGAAGCCGCCATGCCCAAATTCAAGCCTACGTGTCGCTCAGCCGGTGTCCGCCCTATAAGCAAGAGGGGCCTTGAGCAGCGCTGCGAGGTTGGGCGAGAAGGCGGAATGCAGAGGGAGCAGTGCGGCGCCGACAACCGGAGCCCGGGCGCCGAGTTGTCCGGTCAGGAACGCGGGCTGGAAGAAGTCGGGCGGTGGGTTGAGCGCGAGGCGATCGCGACACTCGCTGGTTATGGCGTCGATAAGCGCCGGTTCGAGCGTTCCTCCGATGATAACAGCGTCTAGGTCGAGGAGGCTGTTCACGCCGGAAATCGCAAAGGCGAGGCTGCCCGTGCAGCGGTCCAGCCAGCGCGCGCGCCGATCCGGGTCGGCGAAGGCCTCAGGTGGCAGGGTGAAGATCGAGGCATCGCGAAGCAGGTAGGCGCCGGGAGCATCGCGCGACAGCGGTAATGAGGCCAGCGCGGCCGCGTTGCCATGTCGACCGCGCCGGATTTCGCCATCGAGGACGAGGCCGCCGCCCACGAAATTGCCGAGATGGATATAGAGGAAATCGCGTGCGCGCGTTCCGGCACCGCACAGCAGTTCGGCTAGCGCGGCCGCGTTGCCGTCGTTGTCGAACAGTACCGGGGCGGGCAGGGCAGTGCGCAGCAGGTCCTCGAGGTCGGGTGAGGACCATTGTGCGGCGCGTGCGGCGTCGATCCCGGTTTCCTGCTGCCATTCGCCCAGGAACCAAGGCATGACAATGCCGATGCCCATGAGCTCGGGGCTTGCACCCGCAGGCGGGGAGGCCGCGCAGTCCTGTCGGAACTGCGCCACGCATTCGAGCACGCGGCGCGGTTCGGGAAGATTTTCAGGCCAGCTGGCGTGGGCAAGAAGCCGCCCGCCGAAGTCGAGCATCGCGCAGGCGACGTGGTCGCGGCCAATTTCGACCCCGATCGTGTGCCCCGAGGCGCCGTTGATGCGGTAGGGCATCGAAGGCTGGCCGCGGCCGCCTATGCGCCGGGTGGTAGGCAGGATGCGGCCTTCCTCTTCGAGGGCCTCGACGATGCGCAGGGCGGCCTGCGGGGACAGGCCTGTCTCGCGGGCAATATCGGCCTTCGAGGCTTCGCCCATGCGGTGAATGGTCGAGAGGATCAGCCGCTCGTTGTAGCGCCGTACACCGCTGGCGTTGCTGCCTTGCCTGCTCATCGCCCCATCGTCTCCTGCTGGCGGCCTGTCTCATCCCTGCCGTTGCGCCTGCCCCATGGGCCGGCTTTGCGCAAGACGTCTGGAAAGGTTTGACATATTAAATCACATGACTAGATTTAATCCCAATACCGGGAGGCTATCAGGCCGACCAAAATGCAATTGGCAAGTGATTTCCCAACGTTACTCGTCAGTTGCGCGAACTCACGCTGCGGGGCCCAACTCCTCCCGGGAACCGCAGCGTGATTCGTCCACCCGGCCAAGAGGTGGCCCATAGACTCAAGAAGCGCAGGTTCGACCTGCCCACGGGACTGGAGAGGTAGCTTGAAGACCATCGATTTTCCCCGCATCGCCGTGCCGCGCGCATCATGATGGCCGACGATCTGCTGCTTGGCGGCATTGAGGCGGGTGGCACCAAGTTCCTGTGTGCCCTCGCCGATGGCGAGGGGCGGATACTTGACGAAGTGCGCATTGCCACCACCACGCCGGCGCAGACGCTCGGCGCTGCAGTCCGCTTCTTCGAGGACGCGCGCGACACGCGCGGGCCGATCTCGGCGCTTTCCATCGGCAGTTTTGGCCCTCTCTCGCTCAACCCGGCCGCGCACGATCACGGCGCGATTACCTCGACGCCCAAGCCCGGCTGGCAGGACACCGACCTGCTTGCCCCGTTCCGCCATCTCGTGGCGGCTCCGCTGGCGCTCGACACCGACGTCAACTGCGCGGCGATCGGCGAACACCTGTTCGGCAGTGGCCGCGGGCTCGACACGTTCTGCTACATCACCGTGGGGACCGGGATTGGTGTGGGTATCTTCGTGGGCGGCAGCGCGCACGGCGGCGCCAACCACCCCGAGGCGGGCCACATTCCCGTACCGCGCGCGCCCGGCGATGCGGATTTCGCCGGCATCTGCCCGTTTCACGGCGACTGCCTCGAAGGCCTGGCTTGCGGTCCGGCGATGAAGGCGCGCTGGGGTGTGCCCGCCGAGACGCTCCCGCTCGACCACGCGGCCTGGGACATCGAGGCAGACTATCTTGCAGGCCTGTGCACGACACTGTCCTATGTGGTGCGGCCCGACCGGATCATCCTGGGTGGCGGCGTCATGCAGGCCGGACACATGTACACGCGCGTTCGCACCCGGTTGGCGGAAAAGCTGGCGGGATACGATGCCAGCTTGCGCGCCCTTTCCATGGACGACTACCTCGTCGCGCCCACGGCGGGGGCATCGGCGGGCCTGACCGGGGCGCTGGCCCTGTCGTACCGCACTGCGGCGCGGCAGTGGCCGATGCACTGGCATGCGCACTTGAACGTCAGAGACGATAGCCTCCACCCGCAAGGCATGCCGCTTGCCGCCGGAGGCCGCGATGTCTGAGCACGACACCCTTGCCCTTGCGGCACGCCGCGAACCGGCATCCCGGGCACCGGCCCTTGCCCGTCTGCTCGATACCGTCGGTATTCCCGCGCCCCTGATCTGGGGCTACCTGGGCATGCTGCTGTTCATGATCGGCGACGGCGTGGAGACGAGCTTCCTCTCGCGCCTGTTCCTCGATTTCGGGCTGGCGCAGGCGCAAGTGGGCTTCGTCTTCACCGTCTATGGCATTACGGCCGCCATTGGCGCGTACCTTGCGGGCGCGCTGTCGGATCTGTGGGGGCCGCGCAAGGTGATGATGCTGGGGGCCGCGATCTGGCTTTTCTTCCATGTCCTGATGCTGACATTGGCATTGCCTTCGCAGCGCTACGACCTGATTCTGGCCATCTATGGCCTGCGCGGCTTTGGCTATCCGCTGTTCGCCTATGGCTTCATGATCTGGCTCATGGCCGGGGCCCCGCGCGAACGGCTCAACACCGCGCTCGGCTGGTTCTGGTGCGCGTTCACGGCAGGCTATCCGGTCATCGGCTCGCTGCTGGCAGCACTTCTGCTCGGCCCGCTTCTGCCCACCGGCCTGCTCTGGCTCTCGCTCGGTCTCGTTGCCTCGGGAGCTGCGATCGCGCTTGTCCTGCTACGCGAACCGCACGGATTCCGGCCGCTGGCAGATAAATGCGCTGCCGGCTTCCTGCGAACGCTGACAGGTGGCATCACGATCATGGTGACCACGCCGGCTGTCGGGCGCGGTGCGCTGGTGCGGCTCATCAACACGACCTCACAATTCGGGATCTGGGTGTTCTTCCCGATCCTGTTCACGCAGAAGCTGGGCTTCACGCTCAGCGAATGGGCGACGCTGCTCTCGATCATGATGGGCTCGAACATGGTGGCGGTCATCCTGGTCGGCATGATCAGCGACCGCTGGAGCTGGCGCAAGTCCTCCGCGCTGTTCGGCGGAGTGCTGTGCAGCGCGGCCTGCCTGGTGCTCTACTACGTGCCGGTCCTGAGCGGGCATGTCTTCCCGGTGGCCGCACTGGCTGCGATGGTCTACGGCGTGGCCTTGGCCGGGTACATCGCCGTGCCACCGATGATGGCCGCGCAGGCGCCCGACCGTCAGGGGCAGGTGATGTCGGCCTACAACCTCGGGGCCGGAGCCTCGGTGGCCGTCGGACCGCTGATCGGCACGCTCTTCATCGATTCCATCGGGCTGCAGGGCGTTGTCTGGATCTACGCGGCGCTGCACCTCATCTCGGCGGGCCTGTGCCTCTCGATCCGCTCGCCCGGCGACGGCCGCCCGGCCTGACCGCGCCGCGCCTGCGGCCTATCCCCACCACCGAGCATTCGCGCTGTTCCAGGAACGCACCATGGCCATACGATTGAACCAGAATTCGCTTCACGACCTGCCCGCCACGGTCGCCGCGCCCGGCTACGCGCGCGCCGCCCTTGGCGCGGGGATTGTGCATTTTGGCGTCGGCAATTTCCACCGCGCCCACCAGGCCGCCTATCTCGACGCGCTCTTCGCGAAGGGACTGGGGCACGACTGGGCGATCGTCGGTGCAGGCGTGATGCCCGGTGAGGAGCGTCTGCGCAGCGTTCTCGAGGCGCAGGACTGGCTCACTCTCCACGTTGCCCAGAGCGCGGGCGCGAGCGAGGCACGGGTCATCGGTTCGATGATCGATTACCTCCCGATCGCCGATGGTGCGGCGATCGTTGCCCGGCTGGTCGATCCCGCGATCCGCATCGTGTCGCTGACGGTGACCGAGGGCGGGTATTTCCTCGACGCCGAGGGCGGCTTCGATCCCGAGCACCCTGCGATCCTGGCCGATACGCTCAATCCCGAGGCACCAGCAACGGTGTTCGGCCTTATCATCAAGGCGCTTCGCCTGCGCCGGGAGGCCGGGACTGCCCCCTTCACGGTGATGAGCTGTGACAACCTGCCGCATAACGGTACGCTCACGCGCGGCACCGTGGTTGGTCTTGCCCGGTTGGTCGATCCGTCCTTCGCGGACTGGATCGCAAGCTCGGTCGCCTTCCCCAACGGCATGGTCGATCGCATTACGCCGGCCACTTCGGACCGCGAACGGGCACTGGCACGCGAGGAATTCGGCGTTGCCGACGGGCATCCGGTGTTCTCGGAAGACTTCATTCAATGGGTGCTCGAGGACGATTTTCCGCAAGGGCGTCCCCCGCTCGAGGCCGTCGGCGTGACTTTCGTGGCCGACGTGACGCCGTACGAGCACATGAAGCTGCGCATCCTCAACGCCAGCCATGCCATGCTGGCCTATCCGGCCGCGCTCCTGGGTATCACGTATGCGCACGACGCGGTCGTGCACCCGCTCATCGCCGCCATGCTGGGCAAGATCCAGCGCGAGGAAATCATACCCGGCGTCGCACAGGTTCCCGAAATCACGCCGGAAGACTATTTCGGGATCACCCTGCGTCGCTTTGCGAACCCCAAGATTGCCGATACGATCGCACGGCTGTGCTACGATGGCGCCAATCGCCAGCCCAAGTTCATCGTGCCCGCGCTTCGCCACGCGCTAGATGCCGGACTTGTGATCGACGGTCTGGCGCTCGCCTGCGCCTTGTGGTGCCGCTATTGCGCCGGCACGCGCGAGGATGGCAGCGTGATCGAGCCGAACGATCCGGCCTGGGATCGCCTGAATGCGGTGGCCTTGGCCGCGAGGCGGGAGCCGGGACTGTGGCTCGCGCAAAGCGACATCTATGGAAGCTTAGGAAAGGACGAACGCCTGCAGGCGGCATTCGCCAGGGCGCTGGATGCACTGTGGCGCGACGGTGTCGAGGCCACAGTAAGCGCGTTCGTAGCGTAGTAACTGGCCAGAGGGCCTGACTTTCCCCGGAAATGGCTGCCAGGCGCCCGTTTAGGCCAGTGAAAGGGCAGTTTGATGCTCCTAAGAGCCTTCTCTGATTGGGGCTTCGTGGGTCAAGCTGCTTCC